>RFYP01000032.1 GCA_009921175.1 Flavobacteriia bacterium
GACAAAGTTCATAAACCCGCCAAAGGACTTTTTCAATTAAAATAAATCGGGATCTATGGGGATTTAGTACCTTAGAAAAGGTATTAACCTTTAAATCACCTTCTATGCACCCTCGTTTTCGCATTCTGTTTGTAGCTGGCCTAGCCGTGTTTACGTTAAGTCAATGTTCCCAAATACCCAAACCCAACGCACAAGACAATGCTCCACAGCAAGTCATTGCTTACTATGCTGGCAATGGTGATCAAATTGCTGCTTTTGACTTACAGGGTGTCGATCAATTGATCTATAGTTTTCTACACCTCCAAGGCAACGAATTGGCGGTAGACAATGCCGAAGACAGCATCAGTTTGCGTAAAATCATCGCCCAAAAAGAACGGTATCCCAACCTAAAAGTCTTGATCTCGCTAGGAGGCTGGGGCGGGTGTGAAACCTGTTCGGAGGTTTTTAACACAGCCGAAGGGCGCGAAGAATTTGCCCGATCTACAGCGGCCATTATCGAAACTTATCAGGCCGATGGAATTGATCTAGACTGGGAATACCCCGCCATTTCGGGCTATCCCGGACATTTGTATCAAGAAGCCGACCGGCCCAATTTTACGAAAGTCGTTAGGTTGCTCCGGCAATATATGCAGCCCGACGACATATTGAGCTTTGCCGCGGGGGCCTCATCACGTTTTCTCGAGCAGTCGGTCGACTGGGAAGCCGTGACGCCCTTGGTAGACAATATCAACATCATGAGTTATGATTTTGTCGGGTCTGGCTCCGACCAAACCGGTCATCATACGTCTTTATTTGCTTCATCCGGGCAAAACCGTTCGGCCGACACCACCATACGCGCTTTGATCGAACGCGGGGTCCCCCCACAAAAAATTATAATCGGAGCCGCTTTTTACATCAAAACCTTTAAGGAGGTGGGCGACAGTAATCATGGTCTTTTTCAGCCAGCAGTTTTTAACCGCAGTTATAACCAAATGGATTTTGAAGCCCTCAAACCGCAGTTTGAATTCTTTTGGGATGCAGAGGCCCAGGCGCCCTATGCCTATGATAAAAACAACAAACTATTTGCCACCTTTGATGACCCGACATCCATTAAAGCCAAAGTGCAATACGCTAAAGACCTCGGGTTGGGCGGCATAATGTTTTGGCAATTGATGAACGACAAACCCCAGGAGGGTTTGCTCCAAGTCATGGTCGATGCCATGAAGGGCAACCCCTAAACCAACCGACTTAAAAAAGGGATTAATAAATCCCCAATTCCGCCTTGTGCTCACCCACCGCTTTCATCAAACCCGTTGCGGCGGTATAGTCGTGTTTTTCGACGTATAAACTGGCTTTTTCGGTAATGTCGTTGATGGTTTGGCCGTTTTTAAGTGCTTCGACGGCTTGACTGTAAAAGTCGGCGATCCGTGCATCGTCTTTCTTCATCCTCCAAAAATTTACCCCACCAAGGTACAAATTTTTTAAAACTCGTGCTTTTTTCTCTTTAGAGACGCCGAGCCTGTCGAGGTGTCTTTTCTGCACGGTCATCTCGGCATGCTCGATGACCCTGGGTCACTTCGGTAAACTCAGTGACCCCAGGACACTGAGCGCGTCGAAGTGTCGAACCGTATCGAAGTGACCAAATCCCCAAGAATTCCTACCTTTGCCCAACACTTAAACTGTTTATAGCATGCAACTGTACAACAAACTAAGTGCTGAAGAACGGCGTACACTTATCGAACAAGCCGGGGTCCAACGCCTCACCTTATCGTTCTATCAGTACCATCACCTGGATAACCCCCAACTGTTTCGCGATCACCTTTTTCTGCATTGGCACCCCATGGATGTTCTTGGACGTATATATGTCGCCAAGGAGGGCATCAACGCCCAGTTGTCGGTACCGGCTCCCCGTTTTGAGGAGTTTAAAACTTTTTTGGACAGCATTTCAGTTCTAAAAGGGGTACGCCTTAACATCGCCGTTGAGCAAGACAACGAATCTTTTTTAAAGTTAACCATCAAGGTGCGTGACAAAATCGTTGCCGATGGGCTGAATGACGCTAGCTTTGACGTGACCGATAAGGGGACCCACGTAAATGCCCAAAAGTTTAATGCGCTTTTGACCGACCCCAACACGGTTTGTGTAGATATGCGCAACCATTACGAAAGTGAAATCGGACATTTTGAGGGGGCCGTTACTCCCGACGTGGACACCTTTCGGGACTCGCTACCCATTATCGAAAAGGACTTGGCTGCCCATAAAGAAGACAAAAACCTGTTGATGTATTGCACCGGTGGTATCCGCTGCGAAAAAGCCTCCGCCTATTTTAAGCACAAAGGGTTTAAAAATATATTTCAGTTAGAAGGCGGCATCATCGAATATGCCCGACAGGTCAAAGACCAAGGCTTGGAAAATAAATTTAAAGGCAAAAACTTTGTCTTTGACGAACGCCGAGCCGAACGTATTTCGGAAGACATCATCGCCCAATGCCACCAATGCGGTTCGCCCAGTGATACGCATGTAAACTGCGCCAACGAGGCCTGTCACCTTTTGTTTATTCAATGCGAAGCCTGCCAAGAAAAAACCCAAAGCTGTTGCTCTGAAGATTGCCAAACGATTGTCAACCTCCCGTCCGAAGAACAAAAGGCTCTACGTCGTGGCACCCACAACAGCAATAAGATTTTTAAAAAAGGCCGATCGGCGGTATTGAAATATAAACAATAATTAAGAAAATTGGTTCGCCCCATCGGGGCAGAATGCCGTATCTTTAACCGAATAATACAACACTATGAGCTGTCAAAGCTGCGGTACCGGATCATCGGGAACCCCTCGGGGCTGTAAAAACAACGGCACCTGTGGGAGTGATGGTTGCAACAAGCTGACCGTCTTTGACTGGTTGAGCAATATGCAATTGCCCGGAGATCAACAGCCCCTGCACATCGCCGAGGTACGCTTTAAAAATAGCCGCAAGCAATTTTACCACTATGACGAAAGCGATAGCCCCACGGTAGGGACTGCGGTAGTCACCGAAGTAGAAGGCGGTGGCTATGATGTTGGGCGAGTGAGTTTGGTGGGAGAGCTGATTCGCTTTCAACTCAAAAAGAAAAAAATAGATCCGGATAAGGTTTCCCTACCCAAAATCATACGACTGGCCACCGACCAAGACATCGCAACCTGGCAGCAGGCCCGTGACCGTGAGGCAACCGTCCAAGTACGTGCCCGTGAACTTGCGTTGCGCCTTCAACTCCAAATGAAATTATCGGATGTTGAGTTTCAGGGTGACGGTAAAAAAGCAACTTTCTATTATACAGCCGAGCAGCGGGTCGATTTTCGACAGCTGATCAAAGACATGGCCAAGGCTTTTGGAATCCGTATCGAAATGCGCCAAATTGGCCTACGCCAAGAAGCATCCCGCCTAGGAGGGGTAGGTTCTTGCGGCCGTGAACTCTGTTGTTCGACCTGGCTGACCGATTTTCGTTCGGTTTCAACCGCAGCAGCACGCTACCAACAATTGTCGCTCAATCCCATCAAATTGTCTGGTCAATGCGGTAAGTTAAAATGCTGCCTCAATTTTGAACTCGATGCATACCGGGCGGCCCTTAAGGAATTTCCCAAGGCCGAAACCAAACTCTATACCGAAAAAGGGGTGGCCCTTTGCCAAAAAATGGACATTTTTAAAGGCGTACTCTGGTACACCTACAAAGGCGAATGGATGAACTGGTATGAGCTTAGTGTCGAGGCGGCCAACGAAATCATCGCGAAAAACAAAGCCAAAGAACCTGTGAGTTGCCTGGAAGACTACACCGAAGAACTAACCGTTGCGACCAACGAAACCCTGTTTGAAAATGTTGTAGGTCAAGATAGCCTCAACCGTTTTGACCGGGCCAGAAACCCCCGAAAAAAACAAAATAAGCGCAGAAGAAACCATGCCAAAAAGAATGCGAAATAGGCTAGGGCCTTTGGTCATGGTGTTGCTGTTTTGGGCCTGTATCCCCACGCTTCCCTATCGTCATTATATTGACCTAAGCACCCCCTGGGAGGCTTCAGCCCCCCTGAGTTTTGAGTTACCCCCTCTTAACGGAAACTTCGATATGTATATTCACCTGCGCAACGATAACCACTACCTTTTTTCCAATATCTTTTTGATTGCTCAATGGTATCAAAACGATACCCTGGTGGCGACAGACACCCTCGAATATGCGATGAGCGCCCCCGATGGGTCTTGGCTAGGAAAAGGCTTTACCGAAGTCAAAGAAAGCAAACTCTATTGGAAAGAAGGAGTCGCCCTAAGCGATAGCCTGCGGTACCGTGTCCAAATCACCCATGCCCTGCGTGCACAAGGGGAGGTATCGGGTATCGAGGCCCTACCCGGGATATTGTCTGTTGGGCTGGCGGTGCCGCTTTGGGGTATTTGGGCCCCATGCCCGATCTTCAACAACTTGAAAATCCCAAAACCAACTTGGCCACACAGGTTTTTTCGGCCGATGGTGAGGTTTTGGGCAAATACTACTACAACGACAACCGTACCCCGATCACCTTTGACGAACTGCCCCAAAACATCGTTGATGCCCTAATTGCCACCGAAGACGAACGCTTTTACAGCCACTCGGGAATCGATTGGCGGGGAACCCTTCGGGCAGTAGCCTACCTGGGCAAAAAAGGAGGGGCCAGTACCATCACCCAACAATTGGCCCGCCAACTCTTTGTCGGGGTGCGTTCGCGCAACCTCCAAGAGGCCCTTTTTCAAAAAATAAAAGAATGGGTACTGTCTATTCAACTAGAACGACGCTATACCAAAAAAGAGCTGATCGCGATGTACCTCAACATCTACGATTTTGGCTACACTGCCGATGGAGTGCGCTCGGCCGCTAAAATCTTTTTTAACAAAACCCCCAAAGAATTACTGCTTGAGGAGTCGGCCATGTTGGTGGGTATGCTCAAAAACTCCTCCTATTACAACCCGATTCGGCGACCCGAGATTGTCGTGAGTCGCCGCAATGTGGTCTTTCAACAAATGTTGCGCAACGGACTTATTTCTGCTCAACAAAAAGACTCCCTCGAACAATTGCCCCTGACCATCGACTACTCTCCCGAATCGCACCGAGAAGGCTTGGCCACCTATTTCCGGGCCTACCTCCAAGACTACCTCCAGGCGTGGACCCGTGACAACCCCAAACCCGACGGCACCCCCTACAATATCTACCGTGATGGACTACGGATTTATACCACCATCGATTCGCGGATGCAAGCCCAAGGCGAAGAGGCTGTAAAAGCCCATATGCGCAATTTGCAAAAGGAGTTCTTTTTACAAAATACCCGTCGGGCCAACCCGACCGCCCCTTTTCTAGACCTGCGTGAGGGACAAATCGACACCCTCTTGGAGCGCACCGCCCGACGTTCAGAACGGTGGCGACAGAAAAAAGCGGCCGGAATGGACGATGAAACTCTGCTAAAAAGCTTTAAAACAAAAGTGCCCATGCAGGTGTTTAGTTGGAAAGGTGAAATTGATACGGTCATGTCTCCCTTGGATTCGATTCGTTACTACAAGCATTTTCTTCGGGCCTCACTGATGTCCATGGAGCCGCAAACCGGCCATGTCAAAGCCTGGGTGGGCGGCTATGACTACAAACATTTTCAATACGACCAGGTCAAACAGGGGCGCCGTCAAATCGGATCGACCTTTAAGCCGTTTCTCTACGCCACGGCCATTGACCAGCTTAAACTGTCTCCTTGTGATTCCTTACCTGATGCGCTTTACTGTGTAGAGCCCCATCGTCATGGTAATGACGAGGCGTGGTGCCCCAAAAATTCGGGAGATAAATACGGACAGGTACGCACCCTTAAAAATGCATTGGCCAATTCGGTCAATACCATCAGCGCCCGCTTGATGGACAAGGTCGGCCCTCGACCGGTGATCAACCTGGTCCGTAAAATGGGGATGACCGCCGATATCCCGGCAGTCCCGTCAATTGCTCTGGGAACCCCCGACATCAGCCTTTTTGAAATGGTGGGGGCCTATGGTACTTTTGCCAATCAAGGAATCTATGTCAAACCCTCTGTGGTAACCCGTATTGAGGACAAAAACGGCACCGTGTTATTTGAACTTGTCCCCGAAACCGTCGATGTCATCAGTGAAGAGGCCGCTTATGTGACCCTAAATTTGATGCAGGGAGTGACCGAAGCCGGCTCGGGCGCACGACTTCGCCATGCCGGACTCGAAAAGACCAACTATATCTACGAAAAAGTAGTGACAGGCTATCCCTATATTTTTGAAAATCCCATTGCCGGAAAAACCGGGACCACGCAAAACCAAAGCGACGGCTGGTTTATGGGCATGGTGCCCAACCTGGTTACGGGTGTATGGGTGGGCGGTGAAGACCGTTCGATTCACTTTAAAGAAATTGGTTTTGGCCAAGGGGCCACGATGGCCCTGCCAATCTGGGGGGTGTATATGAAAGCACTTTATGAAAACCCCGACTTGGGTATTTCGCAAGAAGAATTTTTGTCTCCCGAAGTGGTGAGCATACCCCTGGATTGTGAAGAACTCGCACGTCAAGCGGGGCTTAAAAAGCCGGCAGCTAAAGAAAACTTAAAGGACCTTGGTTTTTAGTTAAACTTGGTCTTCGGCATACCATTCGGCATAGGCAGTACCTGTTTCACGAAGTTTAAGCGCATAAAGTTTTAGGGAGGCCGGTAATCGCTTTTTGATTTTATCGGCAAAATCCAATATCATCATTTCACAGGTAGGTTGGTAGGGCACTCGTAAGACCTTATGACCGCGTTGTTCCATTTCGTCAGCCAAGGTACTATGTGGGGAGTTGCTGTTGAGTACCGTAGCATGATCAAAGGGCTTAACAATCGCTTCATTCACAATCGCCTTAAGGTCGCCAAAATCCATGACCATGCCCAATTTGGTGTGTGAAGACTCGTCTATGGGTGTACCGATGATGGTGACCGCCAATTTATAGCTATGGCCGTGGACATTTTTACAAAGACCATCGTAGCCGTATAGGGCATGCCCAGTTTCAAAGGTAAACTCTTTGGTTAATCGAACTAAGTTAGTCATTTGTCTATCAGCTTTTTAATAATATTTTGTGTAAAATATGAAAGGGCCAATTTGGCGGTGATTTTAGCCTTTTCATCCAACAGGCGATCCCAGTTTTCGGTGCCCTCCCAATGGAGTTTTTTAAGGGCACTTAGGGCCGGGAGCGGGTAAGTGGCCAAACGCTCTGTCGTTTCAGCAACGGCTTGGTCCAATTCGTCCACTGTGGCGAAAGCATGGGCATAAAGTCCTTGTTGATGCGCCCACTGGGCCGTATGCCATTGCGTACAGTCGAGGGAAAGTTGTGCAAAAGCGGTTGTTCCCATTTTTCGGATAAGGGCCGGGGCAATGACATGGGGGCCAATGCCCAACGCCAATTCTGACAGTTTGACGGCCGCTTGCTCTGTGGCCATTGCGTAATCACAAGCGGCGACAAGGCCTACCCCTCCACCGACACATTTGCCGTGTACCCGGGCGATGGTAATTTGAGGGAGGGTTCTCAGGGTATTGATCAAACGGGCAAAGCCACTAAAAAAAGCGGTGGCCTTTTCCAAGGTATCGGCCTGGGCCAGGTCGGCCAGGTTAGCGCCGGCACAAAATGCACCGCTACCTTCGGTTTGAATAAGCACGACCCGTAGGTCTTTTTTGTCTTTTAGCGAAGCAAGCTGATCACAGAGTTGGTGTAGCAATGCCAAAGGCAAGGCGTTGGCAGCCGGATGCCCGATGGTTATCGTGGCAGCCGTCGTGGTTTGGGTAAGTGTGATTGTTCCTGTCATCAAGGACAAAAATACAAAACTTAGGGCTCCAAAACCTTTTCGTAGCAATGAAAGGGGTGCTCGCTTTGTTTGGGAAAATAAACATCACCCAATTTTTGGTATCCCCTTGTCTGATAAAAACGGTTATTTCTTGGGTTTTGGCTAAAGGTATCTAGCCGAACGGAGTGGCAGTGTAGGGCGATGGCCTTATTTTCGGCAAAGTCCATAAGCTGTTGGGCAATCCCACGGCCTTGAAAATCGGGGTGAACCGCCAAGCGATGAATATAGAGGTTGTGCCCTTCGGGGCTTTGCCAGTCGATACTGTTGTATAGCTCGTCTTTATAAGTAGAGCACATAATACACCCCACCACCTCATCGGACAGTTTAAAGACATACAGACTTCCTTCTTCGACATCTTTTTTAAAAACGGCTTCTGAAGGGTAGTGGGCATTCCATTGATAAATGCCCTGGGCGCACATATGAGCGGCGCAGGCCTCGGTAATCTTTTTGACACGTGCCACATCGTGGACTGTTGCTGGACGAATCATGCTTTTTATTTTGCATAAAATTAATTTTTATAGGTAATAATTCCCTTAAATTTGCGGTAATATATCCACTATGAAACGGATACTTGTTCCCATCGGAATTTCAAATAACGCGACAAAAACGCTTGCCTATGCGGTCGATTTGGCCGCCGATTTTGGAGCTACCGTTTATGTGGCAGATGCGTATCCACCGGCGCCCGCCCCAGCGACAAGCATGGCCAATGTCAAAGGAATTTTAGCCGAAAAATCGTTTAACCGACTCCGGGAAATCGTGGCCCAAGTCACCGACAAAGGGGTGCCAATTCAAATTGTACAACAAGCAACGTCCGATCTTTTGGAAACTGTCAAGCAGTTGCATAAAAAAATAGGGCTCGATTTGATTGTGGTCGCTCCGCTCAGCAACAATAGCAATGAAGAAGTTTTTTTGGGCCCTGTGGCCGGAAGCATGATTAAGCGCACAGCGATTCCTGTATGGGTTGTCCCATCGACACGCACCTATTCTCCCCCCAAAAAATTCCTTTTAGCCTATAAGCGAGGAACGCTGGCCAGTACCAATATGCTGGCCGCTTTACAGCAGTTTCAATCCCAATACAAATCGACCGTTCATGGGCTATTGGTCAAAACACCGGGTCATCAAGCCGAAGAGGGCCGTATCGCCCCCGAAATTCAAACGATTAGCGAAACCCTTACCACAACGGTCAACGCGACCATCTACCAGGGCGTATTGGAACATTTTCAATCCATTGCTCCCGATGTGCTGTGTGTATTTCGACGCAAACGCGGTTTTTTTGAAAAACTCTGGGAACCCGATGTCGTTTTAAAGAAAGACTTTTATTGTTCGGTTCCCTTATTGGTGCTAAAAAACAATTGACTTTAGCTATCTTAGTGCCTGAACCAAGGGACTATTTTTATTGCAACGGTTTTTAATTGCCCTGATTTTATGGGTTGTGGCCACACCTCTTGTAGCGGCCCAAAGCTATCTTAATTTGCAGGTTGACAATGACCTGTATTTTAGAACAGACTTCTATTATTCGAGTGGTATCTTTGTGGACTACGGCTACGCCCTTCCCCAAGCAAAGAAGGACACTTGCGGGCTAAAAACCTATGCCGGGTGGAAGTTAGGACAAGAAATTTACACCCCTTCACGCCGCTATAGCACCGACCTGAGCCGATATGATTATCCGTATAGTGGGTATTTGTTTGTACAACATCAACGCGAAATTTTATGGCCCGGCCAGCAGGGGGTCAAATTTGGCGTACAATTGGGAATCAGTGGAAAAGCCTCGATGGCGCAATCGCTCCAAAACCTCTACCACCGCCTGGTCCTAAAGTTACCGGAATTGGCTTGGCTTGCTGCCCAGCCCCAACGCCTGCATGCAGGATTTTTGGGCAGTTATTACAAAGGGTGGTCTTTGGCCAAAGAAGTTGTTTTGTTGCAAAAAATACATACAGAATTGACCACCCACCGTATCGGTGCAGGAGGACAAGTTGGTTTGCTTTTGGGGACGGCACCCCCTGTGCCCTATCAAGACTTTTTGCTCCAGCAAAACCGCCGTAGTTGGGCGATCTATATCGGAACACGACAGGAATACCGTTGGCATGATTTTCCGATAGCCGGCAGCCTGTTTGACGATACGGCTCCTTTTGTACTCGAGTCCAACCGCTACCGACATGGGTTTGAAGCGGGCCTGATTCTTAATTACCCCAAATGGCGTTTGGTGGGTATCTACCACTCGAACAGCAAGGACGTTGACAGCCAACGCCTGCGCCGCCATAAATACCTTAACCTTACCATTACCCGATTTTTATAGACGTAGTCTCGGTTCGGCGGTTTGGCGGTTCGGCAGTTCGGTCGTTTCGACAGGCTCAACGACCTGGTAAGTTCAACGACCGAATAC
>RFYP01000033.1 GCA_009921175.1 Flavobacteriia bacterium
TTTACATTGCTAGCTATGCTTATATTGTACAAAAGAGAAACCCATGAAACGCTACTGTCTCGCACTTGATCTAAAAAACGATCCTAGTTTGATTAAACAATACATTGCCCATCACCAAGAGGTATGGCCCGAAGTAAAGGCCGGATTTGTGGCAACGGGGATCCTTTCTGTAAATCTGTACAATATTGAAAATAGACTGTGCATGTTGTTAGAAACCACCGATGAATTTTCGTTTGAAGCCAAAGCGACCTATGATCAAAACCAGCCTAAAATACAGGCCTGGGAACAGCTTATGGAACAGTTCCAAAAACGACTGCCAAACACACCTAAAGACGTAAAATGGCGGCAAATGGAAACGATTTTTTCATTCAAATCAGCCCATAATACCGACTAAAATGAAAAGGATCTACAAGCGCGTGAATTTCGGACTACTTCTTATCGTAGGGTTGTTTGCCCTACCAATGGCCTGTAGTTCACCAAGGTTTGAATTGGTTGACGGCTATATCTACAAACAGCATCCCCAAACTGAAGATCCCGACCGTTGGGAATTGGTCTGGGAAGACCGTTTTGACAGCCTACAAACCCAATTTTGGACCCCCATCGATTTATACCGTTCCCCACGCTTTACCAATCGAATGCCGCAGTTGCTTGAAGACCAAAATGCCTGGCGGGAAATCACCAATCTATGGGCGAGTTATATGTCGGCCGAAAACCCAGAGACGGTCACCTTCGATGCGGGGGTTTTACATCTCAAAGCACTAAAAAATAGGGATACCACGGGATGGGATAATCGCCCTTACCATACGGGAGGGCTGTGGTCACAAAAAAAATTGGCGTTCCAATACGGGCGGCTCGAAATCCGTGCGCAACTCGACCCCGCCTATGGCGCATGGCCTGCGCTATGGCTGATTCCCGAAAAGGCCATTTATTCGGACCAACACAACGGAGAAATCGACATCATGGAACGCCTAAACCACGATGCATTTGTTTACCAAACTATTCACTCTCATTGGAACCTTAACCTTAAGTTGGACAACATTAAGCGATATGACACCATATCCTTTGACCCAAAGAAATTCAATACCTTTTGGGTGTCTTGGAAAAAGGACCAAATCACCTTTGGGGTAAATGATCAGACCAATTTTACCTACCAGAAAATACCGGGTGCTGGAACTTTTCAGTGGCCTTTTGACCAGCCATTTTTTATCATCCTTAGTCAGCAATTGGAAGGATGGCCGGGTAAAGTCACCCAACCCGAGGAGTTACCCATCGA
The DNA here is from genome assembly GCA_009921175.1 of Flavobacteriia bacterium. Taxonomy (GTDB): domain Bacteria; phylum Bacteroidota; class Bacteroidia; order Flavobacteriales; family Flavobacteriaceae; genus RFYP01. The sequence continues at coordinate 1,274 of RFYP01000033.1, forward strand.
CATGAAAATCGATTGGATTAGACTGTATCAATAAAGCGGTAGATGTACTATTATTCCCTTAGACTCCTTTCTCTGTTTTAACCTTTTGAAGCCATTGGCGATGAAGCCTTAACAGTTCTTCGGCCTTTTCGGGGGCTTGGTCTAGTAGGTTTTGTCGCTCACCGGGATCGTTTTTTAAATTGACCAAAAACAAGGGAGCTCTAAAGGGTTTTTGACCTTTGCCTCGGGGCTCGTTCAGGTTGCCGATCAGTTTCCAATCGCCTTTTCGAACGGCCCATTGGGCTTTGGTGTCGTCATAACTCCCAAACTGCCAATGTAGGATTTGATGCGCCGAGGGGGCCTGGGGGTTGGTGATTAAGGGCAACAGGCTCTGGCCATCGAGGGGTTCAGTGGGTTGGGTTTCGGTGAGTTCTGCAAGCGTGGGAAACCAGTCCATTTCGATACAGGCGGCATCCACCACTTGGTTTTTGGGCACTTTTTTGGGGTAGGCAATCATGGCGGGTACACGGATTCCGCCTTCAAACAGACTGAACTTACTGCCCCGATAGGGTCCGGCACTTCCGCCTCCCCAAAATGCGCGTTCTTCTAATGAGTGTCCATGATCGGACTGGAAAATGATGATGGTGTCTTCGCTGAGGTTTTGTTGTTCCAAATAGTCGAGAACGGCCCCAATTTTTTCATCGGTATGGGAAACAAAAGCGGCATACTCTTTTCGGGGGGTGGGAAGGTCTTTGTAGTAGTCTAGCCATTTGGTTGTCCCCTGGTAGGGGTAGTGTGGTGCGTTAAAGGCCCAATAAATAAAAAAGGGGTCTGTTTGCTTTTGATCGATGATCTGTTTGATTTCATCGACCATTAGATCCGAAAAATGAGTGCCACTATAATAGACTTCTTCCGCGTTGCGGTAGAGGTCATGCTTGTTGGGCCCGTCCCAATAAAAGGTGTGAGAATAGTTGTCGATACAACCTCTTTGGTGCCCAAAAAAATAGTCAAACCCCTGTGCATTGGGGAGATTTTCGGGACGATGCCCCAAATGCCATTTACCAATCAGCGCGGTGTAATAGCCCTTTTGTTTAAGCAATTCGGCCAGGGTTACTTCAGAGGTCGGGAGCCCGTATTGTTGCCAGCGGTCGGCATACTCGGGAACGGGTACATTGCCTTCAAGCCCGGCTCGGAGGTTGGTTTTTCCGGTGAGCAGGGCCGCGCGCGATGGCGAACAAACGGGAGCACCGGCATAGAACTGGGTAAACCGAACGCCTTGTTGGGCGATTCGATCCATATTGGGGGTATAAAGGTCTTGGGCTCCGTAGGCCTGTAAATCAACACTGCCTTGGTCATCGGTTAAGATAAGCAACACATTGGGTGGTTTTTGCCCCGATAAAGTGGGGCTTAGAAGGCAAAACAACAGTATGGAAAGTAGATTTCGCATGATAGTATTATTCATTAGTGGGTAGTTCTAAGGCATTAAAAAGCCCAAGCTCATTGATGACGACTGGGCCCTTGGCGGCCAAAAAAGTGATGCGTACACCCTCAAGGGTTTGCGTGTCAAAGCGGAGTAAACGTTTGTTCCCTATGGTTTCGCCCGTATAAATGGTTTGCCATTGATCCTCTTGAAGTAGGGCTACCTCAAATTTTTTGACCCGTTGCCCGAGCGCGATCGCTTCTTGAATCATTAAGGTGTTGGCCGTCACGGCCTGGTCAAAAAGTAGGGTCAATTGGGGTTGTGTATCTGTTTGGCTAGCAGCCCAAATAGCGGAAGGGTCAGCCTGTTGTAGATTTTCTGGTGCGTGCTTGGGGTGACTACTACTGGCACTAATCTTAGCATCTTTAACCCAGTTTATTTCAAACGATTTTTGGAGATAATCGGCCAGCGCCATTAGCTGTTTTTCATCGTTTTCATGTATGCGTCCCCGGGTATCAACCGGAATATTGAGCAATAAAGCACTGTTGCGCCCTACCGATTTGTAGTAAATATCGACCAGGTGAGACAAGGACTTTACCTGTTGGTCTTGGTCGGGATGGTAGTACCAGCCTGGCCGAATAGACACATCCGACTCTGTGGGAATCCAATGGGTACCGTTTTCTTGGCCTTTGGCAAAACGATCAAAATCGGGCATGCCGGCATAAACGCTGTCTCTAAAGATTGTGGACCAGCTGTTTTCAAAGGCATAACCTTTTTCGTTGCCCACCCAACGAATATCGGGTCCGGCATCGCTAAAAATAACGGCATCAGGCTGAAGTTCTTTCACCAAAGCATGGGTCGTAGGCCAGTCGTAGTACGATTTTTTGTCAACCCGCCGTTCTTCACGAGCCCCCCCATAATAGCCATCACCACCGTTAGCCCCGTCAAACCATACTTCAAAAATGGGCCCGTACTGGGTCAACAGTTCGTGTAATTGGTTACGAAAATAATCGATATAAGCAGGGGTGCCATAGTCTGGGTGGTTGCGGTCCCAAGGCGATAAATATATCCCCAGCTTAAGGCCATAGGCTTGGCAAGCTTCGGCCAATTCGCGGATCAAATCTCCTTGTCCGTCACGCCAAGGAGAATTTTTAACCGAATGTTCGGTATAGGCACTGGGCCAAAGGCAAAAGCCATCGTGGTGTTTGGCTGTGATGATAATGCCTTTCATTCCGGCTTCTTTGATGATCCGAGCCCATTGATGGGCATCCAACTCGGTGGGGTTAAATTGGGCTGGCGATTCGTCGCCATAGCCCCACTCTTTGTTGGTAAACGTATTCATATTAAAGTGGATAAAGGCGTAATATTCCATCTTTTGCCAGGCCAATTGCTGAGGTGTAGGCACCGGTCCAATAGCAGCGATAGGCGGTGGTGCTGTACATGTGTAAATCAGCATAAACATAAAGCCACATAGGCCCACATAGGAAAGTCGTAATTGTGTAAACATTTGCCCTAGGTTTTTATTAAATGTACGGCATTCGGTCAAGAACCAAAAATTATTTTCTCGAGCAGGCTACGCCCCATTTTTAAAAGTTAAGTAAATTAGAGGATTAACCATAAACTAACTTCCAAATGAAAAGATTTTTGACCGCTTTGGTAGCGGTTTTTTCAATGACTGTTTCGGCACAAGACATGTATGTGGCGATTCATTATGTAACTGTAAAAAGCAGTGACGCACAAAAGCTAATCGATCTCGAAAAGCAGTATTTTTCCAAATTACACAAGGCCTCCATTGATGCCGGGCAAAAATTGGGATGGGATATGTGGCAATTAGAAAACGGGGCGGATGCCCAGCATACCACCTTTGTTTATGCCCACCTCACCCCCGAAGTAGAATCGCTTTGGGCGGGAGACAACAGCACAGCATTGTTTAGTGAAACAGAATTGGCCATGGCCAGTGAAAAATGGTCACAACTGGTGCTTAAATCCACCTTTATCATGACCGATTTTAAAGGGGGCTTTGTTCCTGCCCAAGGTGAAACTCCAGCCAATTATGCTACAATCCATTATATGAATGTAGATCCCTTGCAATACTACGAGTACGAAAACCAAGAACTCAATGTATGGCAGCCCTACCACAAACAAAACAAATTGATTCGCGGTTGGGGATTACACAAAATCCTTAACCCGGTCGAAGATGGCGGGGCCAATTATATCACTGCACAATTTTATACTTCATTGGGAGACATTTATAAAATGTCTGAAGCCACAGGTAAGCTTTCTAAGCAGGAAAAAGCAAACTATACCGGCATCTTAAAGCAACGCAAAATGAGCCGGATTGATATACTCAGTCTTGTGCTATCAGAGCGATAGTAAAGCAAAAAGAAGCCCTTTTTTAAAGGCTAAAGTATAAGTTTGATTACCTTGGTAAATTATTTGAGGTAATGAAACAAACTGCCAAAAGCAAAGGAGACTTAAACAACCATAAAAGGGCCAACCACCCAGGGTGGATTATGACTCTTTTTTTTGTCTTTATGACCCATGCTCATTTGGGGTATGGGCAAGTCAAAGCTGGTGTTCGAACCAGTTATATGATCGACACGATCAATAACATCAATATGGAGTTGGCCTCAATCGACAACGACCTCAATGTCTATGTTGCCCGCAAAGGCTACAATGTGGGTGTTTTTACAGCCTTTGAAATGGGGCGTTTTTCGGTGCGTCCAGAACTACTCTACACGGTGATCGAACAAAATTTTCGACCGCCCTATATTTTGGTACGAATTCAAAATGTGATCACCAATTTTACCTCTACCCAATGGGAAACACCGATTTTGTTGGGGTATCAACTATCGGACTATCTACAGATATTCGCAGCTCCCAAGTGGGTAGTCAATCAAAAAAGCACCTATCAAAATGTTCGTGTCCCCGACTTGGATCGGGCGGCGAGCATGGAATTGGATCTGGGATTTTCGATTCAGATGGGGGCTCTGGGATTGGATATTCGGTATTCCCTTACCAGTGCGTCATCCGGGGCCTATTTCCTCCAAGACCCCATTGAAGGCAAAAATCAGTATATCCAAAGCCAAGGAAAATACCTTCATGTAGGGCTTTCACTCTTTCTCTTGTAGTTGTCCTTTGCTAAAGTGCTGAACATGAAAAGACTAAGGGATAAAAATTTTTTAAAAAAAAGTTGACGAAAACGATAAATTGATATATTAGCGCCGAAATAATGAGTCATTAAAGGACGCATTGCCTAAAAAGTGAACTATTTTTTTAAGTTCGGGCTGAGGAGGATAAAGAAGTCTACTCCAAAAGCTGCCTTAGAGATAAGGAACCGAAAAATCAGGCTGACTTCTGAAATTCTTCATCTGTTCCAATACTGGAACCATACATCGCTATACGATTTACCGCTTATCATTATTCGGATTTGAGTTTTCCAATTGGCTAGGCCCCTTTTGTAACACTTAAACTTTATAATAATGAAAACAAAATACGTCGATCTTATCGAACAAACGTTCGATTTTCCCCAAGAGGAATTCGAACTCCATAACAATCATCTTCAATTCCACGGAATTGATCTTTCGGCACTGATTGCCCAATACGGCACGCCGCTTAAATTTAGCTATTTGCCCAAGATTGCAGAAAACATCCAACGGGCCAGAACCTGGTTTGCCAATGCTATGCAAACGCATGACTATGAAGGAACGTATAATTATTGCTATTGTACTAAAAGTTCGCATTTTAAATTTGTACTCGACCGCGTGGTCGAAAATCAGGCCCATATCGAAACATCCTCGGCCTATGATATCGCTATTGTTGAGCAACTGATTCAATCGGGGAAGCTTTCTCCAGAAAAGTATGTGCTTTGTAACGGGTTTAAGCGGGGTAAATACATCGAAAACATCAGCCAACTTATCAATGGAGGACACCAAAAATGTGTGACTATTTTGGACAATTACAAAGAGCTCGAATTGCTTTCCCAAAGCATTCAATCGCCTTTTGAGGTTGGGATTCGTATTGCTTCGGAAGAAGAACCCAAATTTGAGTTTTATACCTCCAGACTGGGAATTGGATACAAAAACATCGTACCGTTTTATACCAAACACCTTAAAGACCATCCTAAGGCACAGCTCAAAATGCTTCATTTTTTTATCAATACGGGGATCCAAGATTGCTCCTACTATTGGAACGAATTAATGAAGTGTCTTAAGGTCTATGTCGCCCTTAAGAAAATTTGTCCAACGCTAGACAGTCTGAATATTGGCGGGGGGTTCCCAATCAAAAACTCCTTGGGCTTTGAATACGATTATGCCTATATGGTTGACGAAATCATTGGGCAAATCAAAACAGCTTGTCAAGAGTCGGACGTGCCCGTACCTCATATTTTTACCGAATTTGGAAGCTTTACCGTCGGTGAAAGTGGGGGAGCAATTTATGAGGTGCTGTACCAAAAGCAACAAAATGACCGTGAAAAATGGAACCTTATCAATTCTTCCTTTATAACCAATATGCCCGATACCTGGGCCATCAATAAACGTTTTATCATGCTGCCCATCAACCGTTGGGAAGATCCCTACGAACGGGTATTGTTGGGCGGATTGACTTGCGATAGCGACGATTATTACAACAGCGAGCAACACGTCAACGCCATTTATTTGCCGCGCTATGACGAAGAAAAACCCCTGTACATCGGTTTTTTTAATACGGGGGCCTATCAAGAATCAATCGGTGGTTTTGGGGGCTTACAACATTGCCTAATTCCCAATCCCAAACACGTGATTATCGATCGTGATGTGCAAGGGGAGTTGACCCATCACCTCTTTGCCGAAGAACAAACCGCCAACGACTTTATGCACCTATTGGGCTATTAAACTTTTTTTATCCTAACAATGAAAACAACCAAAACCTATGCCGGTATACCCACAGAATACGGTACGCTGGAACAATCAAAAATCGTTTTACTCCCTGTCCCCTACGACGGTACCAGTACCTGGAAAAAAGGAGCCGATAAGGGACCCGAAGCCTTTTTATACGCTTCTGAAAACATGGAACTCTATGACATAGAGACCCGGTCTGAAGTCTATAAGGAAGGGATATACTTGGCCGAGGCCATATCTGAAAACAGCAGCCCCGACGCTATGGTCCAAAAAGTAGAAGAGCAGGTATTGAATTATATCAAGCGAAATAAATTTGTCACGCTTTTTGGTGGCGAACATTCAATCTCCATTGGATCCATCCGTGCATTTAACCGCAGTTTTGAAAATCTAACCGTGGTCCAAATCGATGCGCATTCCGATTTACGGGCTTCTTATCAAGGGTCTAAGTACAATCATGCTTGTGCACTATATGAAGCCAACCAGACCACCAATTTGATTCAGGTAGGTATTCGAAGTATGGACCGTATTGAACGTACGGAGATGAACGAAGAGAATGTCTTTTTTGCCCACGAAATTGTCAACGACGCCTATTGGATGGACCAAGCCATCGAAAACATGACCGACAATGTCTACATAACCATCGATCTGGATGGCCTAGACCCTTCTATACTTCCTGCCACGGGAACCCCCGAACCCGGTGGTTTACTTTGGCAAGAAACCCTCGATTTTTTACGGGCCATTTTTAGCGAAAAAAATGTAGTGGGCTTTGACATAGTCGAACTCTGTCCCAGTCCCCATTTGTATGCTTCAGATTTTGTGGCGGCCAAATTGTATTACAAAATGTTGAGCTATAAATTCTGTCTTTCGGACAACCCCGTAGAAGAAGACTATTCATATGACGATGACTCGACCAAAAACCCATCAAAATTTAAAGACGATGACGCATCCTAAAGGACCCATTTCTCAATTTATTCAACAGTATTATTTACATTTTAATGCGGCGGCCTTGGTCGATGCAGCCCGTGCCTATGAGGCCGAGATTTCCCGTGGAGGTAAAATGCTGGTATCGTTGGCCGGTGCGATGAGCACGGCCGAACTGGGGAAAATTTTTGCCGAAGTAATCCGCCAAAACAAAGTACATATCATCTCGTGTACCGGGGCCAACCTCGAAGAAGATGTCATGAACCTGGTTGCGCATTCACACTACAAACGCATTCCCAACTACCGAGACCTTACCCCGGCCCAAGAATGGGAATTGCTCGAAAAGGGGCTTAACCGGGTTACCGATACCTGTATTCCTGAGGAAGAAGCCTTTAGACGGCTTCAAAAACACATTTTTGCCCTTTGGAAAAAAGCCGAACAAGAAGGGAAACGTTATTTTCCTCACGAGTTTATGTATCAACTTTTGCTTTCGGGGGTGTTGGAAGAATACTACGAAATCGACCTAAAAGATTCTTGGATGTATGCTGCGGCCCAAGCCAACCTGCCCATTGTTGTACCTGGCTGGGAAGACAGTACAATGGGGAATATTTTTGCCAGCTATGTCATCAAAGGAGAGCTAAAGGCCTCGACCGTAAAAAGCGGTATCGAATACATGACTTTTTTGGCGGATTGGTATGAAAAAAATGCCGAAAAAGGCATTGGATTTTTTCAGATAGGTGGGGGAATTGCAGGTGATTTCCCGATCTGTGTAGTACCGATGTTGGCCCAAGATTTGGAAAAAGAGGACACGCCTTTCTGGAGCTATTTTTGTCAAATCAGCGATTCGACCACCAGTTATGGATCCTATTCGGGGGCAGTGCCCAACGAAAAAATCACCTGGGGAAAATTGGCCATCGATACGCCGAAGTTTATCATTGAGTCCGATGCGACCATCGTAGCGCCACTTATTTTCGCGTATTTACTGGATTATTAGCACTTTTTTGGCCGTAAGCGTAAAGAAAAGTCCCCCTGATTAATTACCTTTCGGCAGCGACATTGGATGCCAATGCGCTGTCGAAAGTCATAAAATACCATGAGTTTATTTACGATTGACCCGGATATACGAAAGGCCACCACCTTACCTACATCCTTTTATACCGACCCGATGGTTTTTGCTTTGCTCAAAGAAAAGGTCTTTGCCGTGACTTGGCAATGGGTAGGAGATGTGCAAACCCTTGTGCCTAATTCGGGATGTGTGGCCCCGGTCAATATACTCGATCCTATGCTTAGTGAGCCGCTACTAATGGTTCATAACGCACAAGGCGAAATAGGGTGTTTGTCCAACGTTTGTACCCACCGGGGTAATTTGTTGCAGCAGCATCCAAGCAAGACCAAACAATTGGTATGTGCCTATCACGGACGTCGTTTTGCTTTGGATGGACAATTTTTGAGCATGCCCGAATTTGAGGAGGCCGAAGATTTTCCCCGTCCCTGTGATGATTTGCAGCGTTATGATTTGGTCAACTGGGCCCAGCAGTTGTTTGTGAGTATTGCCCCAGCGTATGATTTTTCGGAAGTGATAGAAGACCTCAACAAACGCGTTGGGTT
>RFYP01000034.1 GCA_009921175.1 Flavobacteriia bacterium
TGCTCTACCAACTGAGCTAAGGTACCGCTCATAGTAGGCGCAAATATAATCGGCTTTTTATTTTCCCACAAATCATTTACTCTAAAAATGTTTGGTTATTTTTGGGTTTCAAACGATTAAAAATTGCTGCTTCTCCTTGATTTTGGCAATACTGCATTAAAGTATTTTGTAGTCAATCAACAGACTTATATTGCTGAGGGTCGGTTGGATGCTGTTGCTTTTTGGACTGAGATAGACCAGCTCTTTGTTCACCACCCCACGATAACGCAGGCCGTAGCGGCAGACGTACGAGGGGTCTTGGACAGGCATCAATGGGAGCAACGGCTAAACTGCCCATTAATGTTGCTCGACCCGTTGCGGATAAATTTACCCTTTCAAACAAAATACAAAACCCTAGGCAGCCTGGGGCAAGACCGTATAGCCTTGTTGGCGGCCGCTATGCAACAATGGCCGGGAAAAGCCTTTTTATTAATCGACTTGGGGACCTGCATCACTTACGATTTTATGGACACACAGGCCATCCACCACGGTGGAACCATAAGTCCCGGTTTTGGGATGCGTTACAAAGCCTTACATCAACAAACAGGCAAACTTCCCCTGCTCGAATATGAACCCCAAAGTGCTTCTTTGGGAACAAGCACTCCTACAGCCATACATGCGGGAATACAAACCGGTATTTTGGCCGAGGTAAAAGCACAAATTCGCTTTTATCAGAAAATCGCCCCGACTTTAACAGTTATTTTAAGCGGTGGAGACGCTCAGAAGTTGTCTAAAAAAATAAAAAAAGCCATATTTGCGCAGCCAAATTTCCTAGCCCAAGGGCTGCAAGCAATTTGGACACACAACAAAGTGCTATGAGCCGACATATTGGTTGTTTACTTTTTATGCTTTTAAACCTTTCGGTTTGGGGTCAAACCGGTACGGGTTCGCCTTATTCTTTTGGCGGATTTGGTGACATCGCCTTTCGGGGCAACCACCTCAACCGTTCCATGGGTGGACTCGAAGTTTACAACGACTCCATTCACGTAAATCTAAGTAACCCTGCAGGATACGGGACCCTAAAAACGACCAATTTCCTGGTGGGAATCAATTACAAAAGCACGACCCTCAAGTCCACGACCGAAAAAAACAACATTGCCACAGGTGCGCTCGATTATTTGGCCATCAATATACCAACAGGTAAGTTTGGCTTTGGTTTTGGGATAAAACCCTACAGTGCACTCGGCTACCGATTGCAAGTGGTCAACGAAAACGTGACCCCCAATGTCTTTAATCGGTTTGAAGGAGAAGGGGGGCTAAATCAGGCCTTTTTGTCTGTTGGCCTACCGTTGTTCAAATACTTTTCGGTGGGTGCCACCTTAAATTATGGCTTTGGAAACATGACTTTTCGGAACTCCAAGCAAATCGAAGGCATCGAAAGAGCCTCCTATTTTGACAGTAACTCTAGCCTTTCGGGCATAAGCCTTAAATATGCGATTAACTTTAAGCTTCCGCTTCAACAATATGAATTGCATGCCTATGCGAGCTTAGCCCCTCAGGCAACGATTTATTCCCAAAACTCACAACTTTTTTACACCCGCTCGACCAACACCCAAGATGTTGGTGATTTTGAGGAAATTGACCTCGCCCCCGAGGGCTTGGACAAAACCACACTCAATTTGCCAAAAAACACTACATTTGGGCTTGGCTTTGGAAAAGATAAAAAATGGTTTTTGGGAACCCAGTTTACCCAACAGGCAAGCGCTGGTTTTCAAAACGATTTTACCTCGATTTCCAATGTCACCTATGCCGACGGTAGTGCCTTTGTGCTAGGGGGATTTTATTTGCCCGAATATGGATCACTGACCAGCTATTACAAGCGGGTAGTCTACCGTGCAGGGTACCGCAGCGCAGACACCGGATTGGTGGTCAACGGAACGCCCATTCGTGAAAGTGGCATAACTTTTGGAGTAGGTTTACCACTGCAGCAGTTTTCTAACGTAAACATCGGGTTGGAATTCGGTAGTAGAGGTTCATTAAATAACGCCCTAATTAAAGAGAATCATTGGGCCATTTTGGTTGGATTCTCGCTTAACGACATTTGGTTTATAAAAAGAAAATACAATTAATAAATACGTGATGAAAAAAGCCTTACAACTTATTATAGTCTTTGTTTTTTTCGGTGGAAACGCCGTCCTAGCACAGTCCAATGAGGAGTGTATGCAAAACCTATCCATTTTTGCAGAATATGCAAAAGTGAAAAATTATACCGCGGCCTACGAGCCCTGGCAGAAAGTAAGAAAAGATTGTCCAACCCTCAATGTTGCGATCTATTCTTATGGGGAAAAAATCCTAACCGATCGACTCGAAAATGCCGCAGAGGCCGACAAAGCAGCGATCAAACAAGACCTTTTAAGCCTATACGATGAATGGGTAACAAACTTTCCTAACCGAAGAAACGTTAAAAAAATTGGTGACATTCTGAGCAAAAAAGCCCAATCGATGTTGGACTATGAGCTTGCTTCCCTTGACCAAGTGTATCAAACCTTTGACAAGGCGTTTAGCGAAGATGCTGCTAGTTTTACAAACCCCAAGCATTTATACAACTATTTTAAGACGCTCTATGACCTGTACAAAGCACAAAACAATCAGGTAACCATGGAGCAGTTGTTTAATAAATACGAAGAGGTTTCAGAAAAGTTTGAACTAGAAAGCACCAATTTGGCCAAACAATTGGACAAAATATTGACCAAAGAAGATGCGGGTACTGCCCTTACTTCGCGGGAGACACGCAATAAAAAAGCGTTTGAAATCAACTCCCGAGCTATTGGAACCTACATTTCCAACCTCGATGCGATTATAGCGCAAGAAGCCACTTGTGAAAATTTAGTACCCCTGTATCAACGTAACTTTGAAGCCAACAAAACCGATGCAGTATGGCTTAAGCGTGCAGCCAGTCGTATGGACAGCAAAGAATGTTCGGATGATCCCCTCTTTGTTACCTTGGTGGAAGCCCTCCATAACTTAGACCCCTCGGCAGATTCGGCCTATTATTTGGGACTACTAAATGACAAAAGCGGTAACAGCGATGAGGCACTTAAATACTATGAAGAATCGATTGCCCTAGAAACAGATAACTACCGCAAAGCCAAAATTCTTTATAAAATCGCATTAAAATTCAAAAATGCCGGACGAAAGTCTTCGGCCCGTAGCTATGCTCTTAAGGCGTTGAGCTACCAACCTTCTTTTGGAAATTGCTATCTGATGATCGCCAACCTCTATGCAAGCAGTGCGAACGATTGTGGAACAACCCAATTCGAAAAAAGAGCAGTCTATTGGAAAGCGGCCGAAATGGCCCGTAAAGCTGGTTCTGTCGATGCTTCGATCAAAAGTCTAGCCTACAAAACTGCCGAAAGCTATATGGGAAGAGCCCCTAGCAAAACCGACATCTTCACCGAAGGCAACGAAGGCCAAGTGATTACCTTTAGTTGTTGGATTGGTGGAAGCATCACCGTGCCTAAACTCTAATGGCCAACACCTTGACAAAATACCTGGGGCTTGTTGTACTTTCAGCAAGCCTCTTTTTTTCCTGTGAAGACCCCTCCGATGTCTTTAACGACATCAACCGTTTTAAAAGCGAACCGGTGGGTACCGCACAAAACATCCGTATGGTCTATACCGATTCACTAAAAATCCAAGCAGTACTAACCGCTCCGGTCCATGTAGACTATACCAATTTATCGTTTCAATACGCCGAGTTTCCCGAAGGCCTAAAAGTTGTTTTTTATGACGAAAACAACAACGAAAATACCCTTACTGCCAATTATGGAATTTTATATACGGCTACCAAGATTATCGATCTACAAGGAAATGTTGTGCTTGAGTCGCACAGCGGTTCGGTACTCAATACCGATCAAATGTATTGGGATGCGACGGCCGAATGGTTATTCACCGAAAAACCGTTTACCTTTAAAGATGCCGATTATGACATCGCCGCTCTTCGGTTGGATACCAACAAAGAATTTACTAATTTTCAGACAGGCAATCTCACAGGGACAATCGCTGTTACTGAACAAGCCTCAACAACCGTAGAATGAAAACGTTTATCATTTCTGAAATTCTTTACTGGGTCATCGCTGCCATCTCGCTTTACAAAACCATAGGTTTGTGGCAAAGCGACCCCAATCGCGCCTATTTATTCCTAGGCTTTTGTACCTTATCAGTCTTTATGGCTCTTTTTAGAAGGCACTACCGTAAGAAATTTAATCAACGCAGCAACAAAGACTAATGCTAGCAACAGACATGGTCATTGTGGCTTGTTTGGTATTGTCGGCTTTTTTCTCCGGTATGGAAATTGCCTTTGTATCTTCCAACCGAATTTTTATCGAAATTGAAAAACAGCAAAAAGGCATCACGGCCCGCCTTTTAAAATGGTTTACCAAAGACCCCTCTCGATTTATCGCCAGTATGTTGGTGGGCAACAACATCGCCTTGGTGATTTATGGAATCTTTATGGGTGATCGTATTTTACAATTGTTAACCGCCCAATCTTACCTTACCGGGACCACCGAGTTAACCCTTTTGCTCTACCAAACCCTGATTTCAACAGGGATTATTTTGCTAACGGCCGAGTTTTTACCTAAAGTATTTTTTCAACTCTATGCCAATACCTTTATGAAGGTTTTGGCCCTGCCCACTGCTTTTTTTTACCTACTGCTTTCTCCGATTAGTCTGTCGATCATCGCTTTGACCGATGGCATACTCAAACGCTTTTTTAAGGTCGAAACCGACCAGGTCCAGCTGAGTTTTTCAAAGCTCGAACTGGGCAACTATATCGAACAACAACTCGAACGCGCCAAAGACAAGGAAAATTTAGACGCCGAAATTCAAATCTTTCAAAATGCCCTAGAATTTTCGGAGGTAAAAGCCCGTGAGGCCATGGTGCCTCGTGCCGAAGTTATCGCCGTTGATCAACAAACCACGATCGAGGCCTTGCATGAGTTATTTGTCTCAACAGGGCTTTCCAAAATTCCGGTGTACCGCGAAACTATCGACGATATCATTGGCTATGTACATGCTTTTGAAATGTTTAAAAAACCCAAACACCTTAAACATGCCCTTATGCCAGTGGCCTTTGTTCCCGAACCTATGCCCATCGATAAAGTGCTAAAAGTATTGACCAAGCAACGCAAAAGTATTGCAGTGGTGTTGGACGAATACGGAGGAACCGCAGGCATTGTCACCCTGGAAGACATTGTGGAAGAACTCTTTGGCGAAATCGAAGACGAGCACGATCATATTGAACATGTTGAACACGACTTGGGAGAAGGACGGTATGAGTTTTCTGCTCGATTGGAGGTCGATTATATCAACCAGCAGTATGGCCTGCAACTGCCCGTGAATGAATTTTATGAAACCCTTGGTGGATTGATTGTTTACCATACCGAAGAAATACCCGAAAAAAACACCACCATTGAAGTTGATCAATACCAATTGACCATCAAAGCCGTTTCGTCTACCAAAATCGAACGTATTCTTATCGAAGACGTGCCCGAGAACAAAGGCTAAGCCTGGGTGCATCACCTGCGAATAACTGCTTGATTTATTGTTATTTTCTTTTTTAAATCTTCCAACTTATTGTAAATTCGCATCCACCAAAAAGTTATACGTATGGCCATTTTAGGACAGATAAGACAGCGTTCCATTTTTTTGATTTTAGTGATCGGAATGGCGCTTTTCGCCTTTGTAATTTCAGGGGTTTTTGATGGAAACAACAGCGGAGGTGCACCCACCGACCCGATCGGTGTGGTCAATGAAGAAGATATCGAAGTCGATTTCTTTCGTCAATTGGTCGAACAAACCGAGCGTTCTTACAACTTCACAACCCTGCAGGCGGTAAACACCGTTTGGGAACAATCCTTGCGCAGCTTGATTTTGGATCAACAATACAAGCAATTGGGTATCGATGCCGGACGTGATCAAATCGAACAAATTTTGTCTTCCAACGACGCATTTATAAACGATCCTCGTTTTCAAAACGAAGCAGGTTTCTTTGATTTCGGGCGCTTTACTGACTTTATTGCTCAAATGAAAGCCGAGAACCCGGTGGCCTATGACCAATGGAAATACCAAGAGGCATCAATCATTGCCTTGGCCAAAGAAAATATTTACTTGGACCTTATCCGCTCCAGTACCGGTTTTACCGAACAAGAAGGCAAGGTCAATTACCACCTTGAAAATGATAAGGTAAATCTTGAATACGTAAAGATTCCCTTTGATGTTGTGCCCGACAGCCTGATTCAGGCGACCGACCAAGACATCAAAAAATACATAGCCGACCACCAAGAAGATTTTAAAAAAGAAGCCTATCGTCACATTCAATACGTCTATTTTAGCGAACAAGCTTCCCCAGAAGACGAGGCTTATATCTACGACGAATTAGAAGAGTTGCTCGAAGGCAAAATCGAATACAACGACGTGTCCAAATTGACCGATACCATCGAAGGGTTTAGCACCACCAAAAACCTTACCGACTTTATCGAACGCTATTCCGACCAGCCTTTTGATTCGCTTTACAAAGCCAAGGGCAATTTGCCCGGTGATTTTGCCGAGCTTATTTTTGCCCTTAACGAAGGGGAGGTTTTTGGACCGTATAAAGACGGAAACACCTATAAAATCTCTAAGCTCATCGGGCGTAAAAAAGAAGCCAATATCCGCGCCAGTCATATCTTGATCGCTTATGCAGGGGCCGCGCGTGCAAATCCCTCGGTAACCCGTTCCAAGGACGAAGCCCAGCAACTGGCCAACCGCCTTTACCGCCAGGTAAGAAGAAATCCAGACAGCTTTGCAGAAGTGGCCATGGCCAATTCTGACGGCCCTACACGATCTTTGGGCGGCGATTTAGGCTTTTTCCAAGAAGGGGTAATGGATGCCAAATTTTTTGACTTTGCCAATAAAAACCTCATCGGTCGCATGGGTGTGGTCGAAACCGATTTTGGATTTCATGTCATCAAAGTAGAGGACAAACAAGATTTGGTTCTTTTGGCCGAGGTTGTCAAAGAAATCGTTCCTTCAGATGAGACCTCCAATATCATTTTTAGAGAGGCGACTCAATTTGAAATTGACAGTAAAAATGCCAATGATTTTGTAGCGACTGCTGAAAAAAATAATTTCACCTTGGTCCCTGTGCGCAACCTCAATGTCATGGATGAGTTTTTGCCCGGAGGCATTGGCCGTCAACGTGCCATTGTTCAATGGGCATTTGATGAGGAAACCGAATTTGGGGCCATCCGCAAGTTTTCGCTTTCTGCGGGAGGCTATGCTGTGGTCCAATTGTCAAAAATCGCTAAAGAAGGAGTGCAAACGGTAGAAGAAGCACGGGATGTAGTTACTCCGCTCGTTGAAAAACAAAAAAGAATTGCCTGGATCAAAAAGCAATATGCTGAGTTTCAAACTGTAGAAGCCTTGGCCGAAAAACTCGATGAAGAAGTCGAAACAGCCTCTGCTGTAACCCAGAAAAATGCTACCCTGGTAGGGGCAGGAAATGAGCCCTACATCATCGGTGCTGCCTTTGCGCTTGAGTCCGGACAAACATCTACCCTACTTGAAGGGAACAATGGGGTATACCTCATACACCTTACCGCCAAAGAAGTGGCCGAAGACCTTCCTAGTTATACCGCCTATGCCAATGCACTCCGTGCAGAAGAGTACAACCGCTTATCTTCGGCAATTTTTGAGGCCCTAAAGTCGGCCGCTGAAATTACCGATAACCGCGCTTTGTATTATTAAGCAAAAGACAACAAAAATAAAAGCCCGATTATATCGGGCTTTTTTATGTTTTTAAATGGAAATAAATCGTACTGACTTACAAAATAAAGTCATGATAGGCAAAGTAAGTGGTGTAGCCCCGTGTTTTAAAATAGTTTTCGGCAGGTGATGCAGAAGCCGCCAAAACAAAGTCGCCTCCCCAGGCCCCGAGGCTTTTGATGCTTCCGGGAAAATCTGAAAAAAGAGACGCATGCACAGTGGGTTGATTAATATAAGCTTGTATCATTTGTTCGTGTTCTTGCATACATCGTTGAAAATCCTCCAGAGTGTTGGCTTTCGCCATTTCTTGCGTTAAGGCATCGGCCTGTTCGATCAGGGTGTTTGTCGGTTTTTTGTTCAGCAGGGGTTTGATGGCCGTGCGACTATTTCTTTTTTGGTTGAGGTACACAAACAAGAGTTGCCTTGAAAAGGGTGGGACAAAAATGGCTTTTTCTATACGGGGCGAATCACCCTTACGGCGATAGTATAGCGGGCCATCTCCAGCGGCACAGGCAATATCATATCCACTGCCCCCAAAGGTTTCTTCGAGGATGGCATAGGGGTTAACCTCTGCCCATTGGCCCAAAAAATAGACCAGGGTCGAAGAGCTTCCCAAGCCCCATTGACGATCGAATTCCAATCGGGTTTCGACCTGTCCTTCTCGATTCCACCCGTTTTGTGCCTGTCTTGCTACAGCCCTAAGCAGTTGCTCTAGGCGTGTGGCAGTTTCGTTGTCGCTACTTTTGATAAGGGTCAAAGAGCGGGAATCAAATTTCGCTTCAAACCAACAATGGCCAGTATGATCATAGCTTTTCCAGTTGAGTATTTGCGAACCCGGATTGGGAGTATAGGTAAAGCTTTGCCCTTTTTTAGTGGGCAAAGCCAATGCTTTAGCACCGTGTAATACGAGGTATTCTGCTGTCAGGAGAATTTTGCCATGACCGTATATATTCATTCATCAGGGTTTAGTTCCAAAAAGTCTCGCACGGCACTAAAACTGACTTTATGATCGGTAAAAAAAGCAATGGCTTTTTCTTTTTGTGTTTCGGAGGCCTTGCATTGATTTAGGATATTGAGTAGGTGCATTTTCATATGGCCTTTTTGGATTCCCGAACTGACCAAGGAGTGTAAAGCGGCAAAATTTTGCGCCAGTCCCGCCACGGCGGTGATTTGCATCAATTCTTGTGCATTGGGTTGACCAAGGAGTTCCAAAGACCATTTGACCAGCGGATGTAGGTTGGTCAATCCTCCCACAGTACCCAAGGCAAGGGGGATTTCTAGGTAAAACACAAAGTCTTCATCTTCTATATAAGCATCGCTAAGGCTCGTGTATTGGCTATTACGCGCAGCATAGGCATGCACCCCGGCCTCGACCGCCCGAAAGTCGTTGCCCGTTGCTAAAACCACAGCATCTATACCGTTCATTATCCCCTTGTTGTGGGTCACTGCACGATAGGGTTCGGCTTTGGCAATGGCCACGGCACGTATAAACTTCTGGGCAAATTGTTGGGGGGACAAGCCGTCATGACTGCCCAAGACCTGTATCGGGCAACGCACTTCGGCCCGAACACGGCAATTGGGTACATAGTTTGAAAGGATGCTCATCACAACCTCTAGGGACGCGCCTTCTTGTTGTAAAACCGAATCTTTTTGGGCCAAATCAGTAAGGCTATTTGCGAGTTGCTCCAAACACGAATTGATAAAATTGGCGCCCATGGCATCGGCCGTATGAAAGGTCAGATGGAGCTGATAATACTGGCTTAGTTGCGCAGTTTTGTCAACCAATTCTAGGCTAAGAATTCCGCCTCCACGCCGTTCCATGTTTTGGGTGAGTGGGGCACAGGCTGCTAATAAGAGCGGCTTGACGTCTTTAAAAAAACGGTGTAAAAGTCCAGGATCTCCTGTAAAATTAAAATGAACCTGTCCTACTTTTTCAACAGCCAGTACAGTAGCTTTA
>RFYP01000035.1 GCA_009921175.1 Flavobacteriia bacterium
GATACGCTCGACAAAATCGCGCTGACCGAAAGCATCAAAAATGCCCAAATACACGCCGGCATCGACGACTTTCGCCTGCATCAAGACGACCTAGTGGTGGCCGAGACCCAATACCAAGCACAAATGAGTACGGTATTGATGATTGACATCAGCCACAGCATGATTTTATACGGAGAAGACCGGATTACACCGGCCAAAAAAGTGGCGATGGCCCTGGCCGAAATGATCACTACCCGCTACCCCAAAGACACCCTCGATATTTTGGTGTTTGGTAACGACGCCCGTCTCATTCCCCTTAAAGAATTGCCCTATCTGCAAGTCGGGCCCTACCACACCAATACCGTTGCCGGGCTTACCCTGGCCATGGATTTGTTGCGCCGTAAAAAAAACAACAACAAACAAATCTTTATGATTACCGACGGCAAGCCCAGTTGCCTACATCAACCCGACGGGTCGTACTACAAAAATAGCGTAGGGCTCGACCCCAAAATTGTCAATCAATGCTATCGGATGGCCCGGCAAGCCCGTAAACGCCAAATCCCCATCACGACTTTTATGATTGCCCGGGATCCCTACCTCAAACATTTTGTACAAGAATTTACGGCCCATAACAACGGTAAGGCTTTTTATACCGGGCTTAATGGGCTGGGGGATATGATTTTTGAAGATTATGAAAACAACCGACGAAAAAAAATGAATTAAATAAAAATGAATAAACCTGCCATCAACACCCTAAAAGCACTCAAAACCTCGGACTATAAAAGCAAAACCATACAAGAAGAACTGGCGGCCAATCTCCGGGCCAACCTCCAAGCCGGAAAAACCAATTTTGAAGGCATCATCGGCTACGAACACACGGTGGTTCCGGCGGTTGAACGGGCAATTTTATCGGGACATAACATCAACCTATTGGGCTTACGCGGGCAAGCCAAAACCCGAATTGCCCGCCTGATGGTCGGTCTTTTGGACGAATGGATACCCGTGGTCAAAGGGTCCGAAATCAACGATGACCCCCTAAACCCCATTTCGGGATATGCCAAAAATCTGATTGAAGAAAAAGGCGACCAAACCCCCATTGACTGGCTGCACCGGGACGAACGTTTTTTTGAAAAACTCGCCACTCCCGACGTAACCGTCGCCGACCTTATTGGCGATATCGACCCCATCAAAGCCGCCAGTCTTAAACTGTCTTATGCCGATGAGCGGGTGATACATTTTGGGATGATCCCTCGGGCGCACCGCTGTATTTTTGTACTCAACGAGTTGCCCGATCTACAGGCGCGTATTCAAGTCGCTTTGTTTTCGATTTTGCAAGAAAAAGAAATTCAAATCCGTGGGTTTAAACTCCGAATGCCCCTGGAACTCCAGTTTGTCTTTACGGCCAACCCCGAAGACTATACCAACCGGGGAAGCATCGTGACGCCCCTTAAAGACCGTATCGGCTCACAGATCTTGACCCATTATCCACAAAATCGCAGCATTGCAAAGGCCATTACGGCCCAAGAAATTCATTTAACCCCCGATCAACAAAACCACATTCACGTTCCCGAACTGGCCAAGGAAATCATCGAACAAATAGGATTTGAGGCCCGTAAAAGTGAGTACATCGACGCCAAAAGTGGCGTTAGTGCCCGTATGAGCATTACGGCCTACGAAAACCTGGTAAGTACGGCCCAACACCGGATGTTGCGCAATGGCGAAACCACAGCTACGGTTCGGATGACCGATTTTATGGGAGTGATTCCGGCACTAAACGGTAAAATCGAATTGGTGTATGAGGGTGAGCAAGATGGGGCCGATCAAATCGGGCTTTATTTGATCCAACAAGCCGTCAAAAGCCTGTTTCCGGACTATTTCCCCAAGATCGAAAAACTCGAAAAACCCAATGCCAAGACTCCCTATGACGATTTGCTTCAGTGGTTTTTTAACGACCATGAATTGTTTTTGGAAGACCAACTGCCCGAAGTGACCTACCAAAAGCGACTTGCCGCCTGTACGCCCTTAACAGCCCTTGTTTTGCAATACCAAGAGGACACCGCCAAAGATGCACTGGGTTTTGTCAAAGAATTTTTGTTGTGGGGATTGGAAGCACACCAAAAACTCAACAAATACCGCACCGACCAAGGCACCCAATTCAAGGATTCCCTGGGGAGTTTTATCAATAAGTTATAGGTCTAAATACGTTCGATAATTTCAACCATTAGACCGATTGCCAGGCACAAAAACAGCGAAGCAAAAAAAAGGATTCCTACACCCATAGGGATTGATTTACCCCCTAAGATACATTTTTTTTGGGAGGACTAGCCCATATTGACCCATAGACAAACCCCAAAAAAGAAAAACACCAACAAGCTTAGGGTTTTGGAGGGTTTAAGGCCCTTGGCCAACACAAAAATCAGATAGGCCCAGGGGAACCCGTGCATGACCAGATCAAACCAGTCCAAGGCTTGCATACCCTGGGCGCCGCCCCAAAGCCAGCGTAGTTTGCCCACAATATGCGGTTCGGGCGTATAGGGAGCCAAGCCTAAGGTTAGGCAAAAAAGCAGGGGCATTTGTAGTTTTTTAAATTGCATTAAATTCATTTAGTACTTCGAAGCTACACAATCCTCCGTTAGGGGACAAATACTCGATAAAGAAACATAGACTACATTGCCTTGCATCGGTAAATTTAGCGTGTAAAATAAGACCATTTAAACACACGTCTTTTGTATTTTTTAGGGGTGGCGTCTTAGAATTCGTAACGTCTAAAGGCTTCCATAGCTTGGTATTCGGCCAGTCCCAGGGCGTTATAGATCTGCGCCGTATCGCGGTTACGTTCTTCGGCCCGTACCCAAAATTCACGTTGGTCTTCGCCTTGGAACATCACCTTGTCTTTTTGGGACTGGTGGAAAAATATCGCATTTCTTTTTTGCAAAACCTGGTCGGGGCTCATGGGTACAGCCATATGAATTTCATGAATTTCCCATTCTTGCCAGGCACCCCGGTAGAGCCATACCCAACAGTCTTGCATATAAGGTTCGTCTTTAACTTGCTTTAGTGCCTCAAAAAGGACGTCTAAACAGGTACGATGGGTCCCGTGAGGGTCGGCCAAATCGCCGGCGGCAAAAATCTGGTGGGGTTTTATTTCTTCGAGCAGGGCAATGGTTTTGTCCACGTCTTTTTGGGTCGGGGGATTTTTGCGCACCGTACCGGTCTCATAAAAAGGGAGGTCCAAAAAGTGTAAGCGCTCCACGGGCAACTTAAGAAATCGTCCGGCGCCCAAACACTCACTTCGGCGAATAGTCCCTTTGACCAGACGCAAGGCTTCGCTGTCTATGGGTGCTTTTTCGGGGTCTAATAATTCTTGTTTGATGGACAAAAACGTGTCAGATTTGGGGGCCAAGCGCAAGGCCACCTCGACATAGCGCAGGGCGTCTTCGTCAGAAACGGCAATATTTCCCGAGGTCTGGTAGGCCACATGGACCTCATGCCCTTGATCGATCAATCGGGCAAAGGTACCCCCCATCGAAATGACATCATCGTCCGGGTGGGGACTAAAGATTATGCTTCTCTTTACAGCCGGGGTGGACCGTTCGGGGCGGTTTTCGTCCGAATGACCGGGTTTGCCTCCGGGCCATCCGGTGATGGTTTTTTGAATCTGGTTAAACATCCAAATATTGAGTTCATAAGCCGAGCCCATGGTGGCTATCAAATCGGATAATCCGTGTTCGTTATAGTCCCTTTGGGTGAGCATCAAAATTGATTTACCCAGTTTTGTACACAGCCATACAATGGCTTTTTTACGTAAATCTTCGGTCCATTCGCAACTGCCCACCAACCACGGGGTTTTGATCCGCTTTAGGGCACTGGCAGCTTCTTCGTCCAAGACAATGGTGGCGTTTTTATGGTGTTGTAAAAAAGAGGCCGGGGCTTTGCTCGACACTTCGCCTTCGATGGTACGCGCCACGGTTTGGGCTTTTTTATGGCCCCAGGCCAACAATACAACCCGCTTGGCTTTCATGATACTGGCTACCCCCATGGTGATGGCTTTTTTGGGCACATGCTCCAAACCATTAAAATCGTGGGCAGCATCTTCACGGGTTATCGCATCGAGGGTAATCAATCGAGTGACCGAATTTTGGTGGGATCCGGGTTCGTTAAACCCAATATGTGCCGTTCGGCCAATGCCCAACAACTGAAAATCGAGTCCGCCATAGGCATTGATGCGTTCTTCATAGGCCGTGCAATAGGCACGGACTTCTTCCAAGGGACCATCGCCTTTGGGAATATTAATCTGATCGGCAGGTATATCAATATGATCAAACAAATGGGTATGCATAAAGTGGTGATAACTCCGCATATCGCTCGGATCGATGGGGTAGTATTCATCCAAATTAAAGGTCACCACATTTTTAAAACTCAAACCCTCTTCCCGATGAAGACGCACCAATTCTTGATAAACACCGATGGGCGAAGAACCGGTGGCTAGCCCCAATACATAGGGGCGGTCGTGGCAACTACGAATGCCGTTGGCAATTTCGACCGCGACCAATTTTGAGGCTTCCGAAGAACTGCCAAAAGTGAGGTTGTGGATTTTTTCAAAACGTGTCTCTTGAAATTTCCCGGGGGTATCGTATACAAGGGAGTGGATGGACATGAGAATTTTAATCAGTTTAAATCAATAATCTATAAAGGTACAACCTAGATGTTTTAAACAAAATTTTGGGGTGAAAAAAGTGGGGCTCCGGCCCAAATAAAGCGCTTAGAAACCAAAAAGGGACTGCATTGCTGCAATCCCTTGTTATTACTCGTTGGCCCACTAGGGCTCGAACCTAGACTCTTCTGAACCAAAATCAGACGTGTTGCCAGTTACACCATGGGCCAAAAGCGTGACAAATTTACAGTAAAGTTTTTTTATCACAAATTTTTGTTCTCAATAATTGTGGGGCATACGTTAATCTTTCGCAAAGGGGATGGCGTTGCTTCGATTAATTAGTATTTTCGCTAGGTTGAAATATGGATATGACGGATAAAGATTTTAAACGTTGGAACCGAATCGTGGGTTGGCTCGTCTTTTTGATTGCCTTATTCACCTTTGGGAGCACAGTCGAACCTACCGCTAGTTTTTGGGATGCCGGAGAATATATCTCCACAGCCGCCAAATTACAAATTGGGCACCCACCGGGCGCACCCTTGTTTCAAATGATGGGGGCATTTTTTGCTCTTTTTGCTTCGAGCGCAGCGCAAATCGCCCTGATGGTCAATTATATGTCGGTGTTTTCGAGTGCGTTTGCCATTTTGTTTTTGTTTTGGACCCTAACCCTTATACTAAAAAAACTCCCTGCATTTCAGACGCTTGATAGTCTTGCCGAAAAGTTGACCTTTTTTGGTGCAGCCGCAGTAGGCGCATTGGCTTATTGTTTCTCGGACAGTTTTTGGTTTAACGCCGTTGAGGCCGAGGTCTATGCCATGGCCACCTTTATTTTGTCCTTATTGTTTTGGCTCGGCCTACGCTGGGAACAAGACATGAACACCCCCCGAGGAGACCGCTGGCTGTTGTTGATTGCCTTTATCATCGGCCTTTCTTTTGGGGTGCATTTTATGGGCTTGTTGACCATTCCGGCCATTGGGATGCTCTATTATTTTAAAAATTATCCTAAACCAACCTTTAAAGGATTTATTTGGGCCAACCTCCTCTCGGTAGCGGTATTGCTTTTTATCTTTAAACTCCTACTGCCTCTGACTTTGTCCCTTTTTGGTCGTGCTGAAGTTTATTTTGTCAATACCATTGGACTGCCCTTTAACAGCGGCACGCTCATTGCGGGGGTGATCATGCTCTTGTTTTTTTACTACAGTTTGCGTTGGACTCAACAAAAAAAATGGGTAAACCTCAACACAGGTATCTTGGCTATTTTATTTGTTTTCTTGGGCTTTTCTTCTTGGATAATGATTCCCATTCGCGCCAATGCCAATACCGTGATTAACGAAAATGCCCCATCGGATGCCCGCCAATTGTTGGCCTACTATAACTTGGAACAATATCCCGAAACCAAGTTGTTTTATGGTCCTTTTTTCTCAGATATGTATGTGGGCCAAGACGAAGACGAACCCTATATCGATGACAAACCCAAATATGAACGGAATCTAAAAACGGGCCGATACGATATTGTAAACCATTGGGAAAATGCACGCATCAATTCCAATGCCGAACAACGTGGCTTGTTACCTCGCCTATGGAGTACCGAGCATGCGGCCAATTATATGGACTTTACAGCTCCTTTGGAATTTGAAATTGCCCGGCCCTATCGTTCCAACGAACAACTGCAGGCGCGTGTAGCCGAATTTAAAAAAGAAGCTCAAGACGGATTGGTACAGGGCAAAGATTACCATGAATTCTTTCGAAACTTTGGGCCCTACCTCGACATCCAAAAACCCACCCTGTGGAGCAACCTCCAGTTTTTGTTCCAATACCAAATAAACTATATGTATTGGCGTTATTTTATGTGGAACTTTGTCGGGCGCCAAAACGACCTGCAGGGGGATTACAGTATCTTAAAAGGCAATTGGCTTAGCGGTATTCCCTTTATCGATCAAATGCATTTGGGCAATCAAACCCAACTCGATCAAGATGCCCTTAACAACAAGGCCCGTAATACCTATTATTTTTTGCCCTTATTGGTCGGTCTATTTGGGTTGTTTTTTGTGTACAAGCAAGACCCCAAACGCTTTTGGGTATTGTTGTTGTTTTTCCTTTTTACCGGATTGGCCCTCAAGATGTACCTCAACGAAAGACCCTTTGAGCCGCGTGAACGCGACTATGCCCTGGTCGGTTCGTTTTATGTGTTTGCCTTGTGGATAGGGCTAGGCGCGTATGCGCTTGCGCAAAAATTAAAAACCTACACCTCTCCATGGTTAAAACCGGCCGCTGTAGGGCTCACTCTTTTGGCCGTCCCCCTGTTGATGGCTTTTGAAAACTGGGATGACCACGACCGCTCCAACCGTTACACCGCCCAATCGATTGCTAAAGCCTATTTACAATCCATACAAGAAGACAAAGGGGCGATGATTTTTTCGATCGGAGACAACGACACCTTTGCCTTGTGGTATGCCCAGGAAATTGAAGAATTCAGAACGGACGTGCGTACAATCAACACCAGCCTATTGGCCACCGACTGGTACATCGACCAAATGAAACGCCAGACCTATAAAAGTGCGCCCATCCCCTCACAAACCGAACATGCTCAATATGCCTATGGTACCCGCGATTACATCAAACATGAGGCCTTGTTGGATTCTGTACGTTGGGACATCAAGGATTTTGTCAATTGGGTTACCAGCGACAATCCCTCGACCAAATACAAGAGCTTGTTGCTCCAATCGGGCATGGATCCCAACAATTATCCCAAGGGAACCCAAGAAATGGTTTTTTACCCGACCAACAAACTCCGTGTAACAGTCAACAAAGCCAATGTGTTGAAAAGTGGTGTGGTCAAACCCGAAGATGCTGACCTTATTGTTCCCTATATCGATATTGATTTGCCCACCACCGGAATTTCCAAAAATCAGTTTATGATGCTCGATATTTTGGCCAATAACGACTGGGAACGGCCCATTTACTTCACTGGGGGCAGTTATGACGATCCCGAATATATTTGGATGAAAGAGTATCTCCAACTGGATGGCCTAGTGTATAAACTGGTGCCGATTCACACCCCGCTGAGCCCCTACAACCCCTATTTGATGGGCCGGGTGGACAGCAGCCTGATGTATACTATTGTTCAGCGTTGGAGCTGGGGGAATTCCGAGCGACCGGACATCTATCACGATCCCGAAACCCGAAAAAACAGCATCTCCTTTAGAAGCAATATGGCCCGTTTGGCCGAAGAACTTATCAATGAAGGTGAAGACCAAAAGGCCCTTCAAATCATCGACTTGGCCCTCGAAAAAATGCCTGTCGATTATTTTGGCTATTACAGTCTTTTGGTGCCTTTTGTAGATGGATATTACCGCTTGGGAGCCGACGAGAATGGGGCAAAACTCTTGCAACAAATCGCCGAAAAATATGCCGACCGACTTCGTTATTTTGCTTCACTCAACATCAACGACCAATACGGTTTGGGGGAAGAAATCATTACCGAAATCGAACGCTATCGCACCCTGATGGAGGCACTCTTGGTCCATACCGATACCCGAATCATGGAGACCGAGTTGGACCGGTTTGTCTTTGCGGCCAAGCCGTTTGTGTTTTTGTATGGGCCTTATGATTTTTATACCGAATTGATCGATGTGGTCGAGGGGTATTATCAGGGCCAAAGTACCACAAAAGCCCAAGCGCTAGCCCAACAAATAGTAGATGCCTTTCAAGAACGAATGCGTCTCTACGGTAGTTTTTCTCCCGAAAACCAAATGCTGGTGGTAGATCGTATTAAGTCCGAAATCATGGATTTTCAAAATTTGGTGCTGATCGTTGGCGAGCAAGACAGTACAGACTTTAAAAATCAGGTTACCGAAAAGTACAACCAGGCAATCGAGTCGCTTTTGGGTTCAGAAACTTCAGACAATTAAAAACCGGTTAATCGACAAAATCCTTCATCAGACTGATCAAGGTGTTGGCGTCTTGTTCGCCACTCTGGCGCCATAGCATTTCACCAGCCTTGTAGATCATTAGGGTAGGCAAAACTTTGACACGTAGGGCTTGAGACAATACCTGATTTTTATCCACATCGATTTTAATGACTTTACCGTGATCACCCATGGCTGCTGCCACATCTTTAAGCACGGGATGCATTAGGGAAGAAAGCGTGTCTTCGGGGTTAACATGGTGTATCCTTTAGGTCTGTTCGCTGGGGTAAAGGTAGGATTTTTTTCTAAGTCGATGATTGTGAGCGCTTGAGGGTAATGACACTCACCTCGGGCCACATGCCCACCCGCCCGGGATAGGCCAGGTAGCCAAATCCGCGATTGACGTTGATGCGCTCTTGCTCACGGGCATAGATACCGGCCCATTGCTTATAACGCCATTGGGCAGGGCTCCACCGGAACCAGCCGGGAATTTCGATACCAAACTGCATTCCGTGGGTGTGTCCACTCAACGTAAGGTGAAACGGATAGGGATGCGGCAAAACCTCAGCTTCCCAATGGGAAGGGTCATGGGTCATCAATACCTTAAAATCGTTGGCCGCTACCGATTGGACAGCCTTGTTGAGATCGCCGGCTTTTTTAAAGCGTCCTGCACCCCAGTTCTCAACCCCCACCAGGGCCAAGCGCTGACCGTCTTTTTCCAAAAAGCGGCTCTCATTGAGGAGCAGGTCAAATCCCATCGCCTGATGGGCCTTTTTAAAATCTTCAAAATTTTGGACTTTCGCCGCTTCGGAAGGCCATTGCATATAATCGCCATAATCGTGATTGCCCATGACCGAAAATTTACCAAAAGGGGCTTTGAGCTGCGCAAAAATTTCGATCCAAGGATC
>RFYP01000036.1 GCA_009921175.1 Flavobacteriia bacterium
TGATACCCCTTGTCTGTTTTTAAGAAAAAAAGTGAACGAGCATCAGTTATTTTTTTGATTTCTAGGATGTCTTTTTCTTTGGCGCCAACCAAATCTGTAATGGATTCTACTTTGGCAAATTTGGTATAGCTGGTAAATTTTTTCTTAATCATCGGCAATTGTTGCCCCAAATTGTCTTTGGTATTAAACGGACGTTGGGTGCCATAAAAGTCATAAAAAATAAGGGGATCCAATTGTTCGTTTTGGTCAAAATCGTCCAAATAGAGGGTTACCGGTTTTTCTTTAGAAGGTTGCCATTTGAAGTTTTGGCCCACATTTCCCAACAGGAGATCTTCTCGCCCGTCTTGGTTTAGGTCTACGACTTTGAGTGAATTCCATAACCCATAGTGGTCTAAACTTTCGGGCAATATAGCCATTTGGTAGGTTTCGTCCGGTTGACGGTCGAGCACCATCACAGGCATCCAATCTCCAACAGCCAAAAGTTCTTTTTCTGGGTCATCGTCTATATTGTGCCAAACGGCATCGGTCACCATCCCTAAGCGATTTTTCCAAACCGGATCAAAAGTGAGGTTGCCATTGTTTTGAACAATAAAACTATGGGGGCTCAAGCCATACGCTCCGGGAATGGATCGACTGCCAACAAATAGGTCTTGATCGCCATCATTATCGATATCATCTGCCACCACAACACTGCCGTTGGTTTGGGGAAGAAAAACAGGTAGCCGTCTAAAATTTGCTTTTCCGTCGTTGATATAGATACGGTCCATCAAATATTGGTCCTGTTCCTTAAAATCATTTCCACCACTTACAACGTATAGGTCTAAATCCCCATCGTTGTCCGCATCAAAGGCCGTAGCAGACACATCCTCGTATTTGTCATCTTTTCTAAAATCTTCAATGTCTTGTAGATCATACCCTCCTTTACGGTTGGCCACAAAAAGTTGGGATGCTTGGTATCGTCCACCTCCAAAAAACAAATCTTTGGTGCCATCGCCATTAAAATCTTTATAGACCACCGCGGGTCCCTCGCGTGAAAGTTTTTCGGGAATGAGTTGTTCTCTTTCGTAGTCTAGGTAGGTGTTTTCAATATGCTTAAAGGGCAAAATAGAAATCTTAAATCTTGGGTGTTGGATCTTTGAGGTATGCTGAGGTGAATCGCTAGGTGCATACTGTATTTTTTCAAAGGGTTTAAAAGGCCCATTTACCCATTGCTCCTTTCCGTTGGACCAGCGAATATGGAGGGAGTCAGCGGTAGTTTGTCCGAGACCAAAATGGACGCGGGGGGTCGAACTGGATTGGAATCCGCGCACACGAACAGCTTCTTTGGTCTGTTGCTGTCCTTGATGGTATAGTGTGATTTTACTGCCTTCACGAAAAGCCCCCTCGAGAAGTATTGACAGGCTACCCTCGGTGGAGGAAGTTTTGTTTTGGAGAATGGTGGCTGGGGCATTTAGGTTGTTAAGGACCAAATCCAAGTCGCCATCGTTGTCCAAATCACTGTAGGCCGAACCGTTGGTGTAGGATGGGCTCCCGATAAAAGAAACGGAAGGAGTGCCGAATTCTAAATCGCCTTTGTTGTGAAAAAGTAAGTTGTTGATTTTAAGGGTAGGCATATTGGCAATCAAGTCTTTTTTGGCTTCATTTTTTTCTGTTTCTACAAATTCAGAAAACTTACTGTTGCTCAAATAGTTGATATAATCGAGGTCATTGGGCCTTTTTTCGATTCCGTTGGTGATAAAAATATCGTTACGTCCATCGTTGTCAAAGTCTTGAAGAAGTACCGACCAACTCCAATCG
Source organism: Flavobacteriia bacterium (assembly GCA_009921175.1). Lineage (GTDB taxonomy): Bacteria > Bacteroidota > Bacteroidia > Flavobacteriales > Flavobacteriaceae > RFYP01. The sequence goes on from RFYP01000036.1 coordinate 1,798, forward strand.
GAGGCATAGGTCTGGGTCAATAAACCAATTTCAGCATAGTCGCCATAGGGTCGTTTAAGTTGAAGGTGATTACGTGAATATTGATTTTCAAAGCCTAAGTTTTCCTTTATTTGATTGACTTTGTTGGTGTCTTCTCCTCCAGACTTTAGGGCTATATAGGCCTCAAAAGGCATCATGTCGGTGGTAAAAATATCCAATGCGCCATCGTTGTTGAGATCGGCTATGTCTACCCCCATGGTAAACCGAGAACTGTGGGTCAAATAACGCTGAAAAGACTCTGTAAACGAGCCGTCTTGGTTGTTGATGTAGATATAGTCGTTTTCATGAAAATCATTTCCTATATAAAGATCTGGCCATCCGTCGTTGTTGATATCGGTAGTGGTAATGGCCAAACCAAAACCTAAGGGTGAACTGAGAATTTTTGCCTCTTCGGTTACATCAACAAAACCCGCTTGGCCCTCCACCAGCATGTTTTTATAAAAACGATCGCCCGAAATCGAGTCTTTTTCACTCCGTTTTGCGACCGAGCCATAACTTCTTACCGAGTGTACAGCGTGATTTAGCAGATACATGTCTAAGTCGCCATCGCGGTCGTAATCCAAAAAAGCGGCCTGGGTCGAGAATCCCGAAAAGTCAAGACCGTAGTCTTTGGAAACTTCCGTAAAAGTCATGTCACCATTGTTGAGGTAAAGCAAATTGTGGTGGCGTTCGTTTTTAAAAAGCCCTTTCATGGGCACCTTGCTTACATAGATATCTACCCAGCCGTCGTTGTTGATGTCTTGCATGGTCACCCCGTTGGACCAGGTAGGTAATGAACTGATTCCTGCCAGCTGAGAAATATCTTCAAACTGCATATTGCCTTTGTTGAGGTACAATTTATCCGGCAGCAAATTGGCCGTGAAAAAAAGGTCCTCCAAACCATCGTTGTTGATATCCCCAACGGCTACTCCTCCTCCGTTGTAATAGTAGAGGTAATCGATAATGTTGAGATAGGGTTTATACTCCAAGGTGTTTTCAAAGGTAATGCCGGTTTGTTCGGGGGTCAGTTCTTCAAAAGCGATGGGGTGCGGTGCAATAGGCTCGGCAGGCTGACAAGCCAATACCAAATATAGAAGTCCGAACACAAAGGGTAAACGTCTATTCATGGTCATTTTTTAAGGTAAAACCAAGTACACGGTCTTTGTTGCGTCCTACCCAAATCTGATCACCATCTACCACGATCGATCGGGTTTGTCCTTGACTCTTAAAGCCTAAACCGTCTTTGTGATAGCTAAATCCATTTGGAGTATTTTCTAATACGGTACCATAGCTTGCGTCATAGATACCTACCTCAGGTTTTACCTCGTATAGATTGCCACCAAGCAACAAATCTTGGTCTCCGTCTTTGTCATAATCCAAAGCAGCAATAGCATAAACAGGACTAAATTGCACGGCCTCGGGTAAAGGTTGCTCGACAAATTTAAAATCGCCCTGATTGATAAACAATTTGGTTTTCAATTCGTTGAGCTCACACACCACGCTCGATTGTAGCTTTTGAACCGGTAAAATATCCTGTATTTGCGCATTTTTAAACGTATCGAAATTGGGAAATTTCTTTTTTAGGCTTTTCATCTGACTGATTAAATTATGCCGTAGCGCATAGGGATATTCTTCTTGGTTGGGGGTCGTAAAGGTCATCACTCCTTCGCCTTTGCCATTGTCGTCAAAATCATTGTAATAGCAACGTATAGGTGTTTCGGGGCTTGCTTTAAACCGACTGTTTTCTCCGTGGTTGCCAGCCACCAAATCCTCACGACCATCTCCGTTCACATCAATCATCGCTAGGCTATTCCACCAGCCTTTTTGGGTTGCGAGTGGATGTTCTTTAAGGTACACAAACCGATTGTTGTCATTGCGATAGATCTGTAGACCCATAAATTCACCCGTTGCCAATAGATCGGGGTCTCCATCTTCGTCAAAATCATAAAAAACAGCCGATGTAAAAAGTCCAGCCTCTTGTAGTTCGGGAGCCCATAGTTGAGTTTGGTCTTCAAAAACTCCCTGACCGTCATTGATCAATACAAAGCCCGAACCAAGTTGACCATAGGCGCCAATGACCGAGCGTTCACCAATAAAAAGGTCTAAAAATCCATCTCCGTTTATGTCGGCTACTGCTACCGCCTGGGTACTCAATTGATTGAGCGTCTCAGGAAGCGCTTCAGGGGCTTGGCTAAAACCTCCTTTTCCATCATTGAGCAAAAGCAGGTCTTTGAGGTAAGAAGAATAAATGGTTGTTTCTACACCCCCTGAAATAATCAAGAGGTCTAGGTCTCCATCGTTTTCGGCATCAAAGACTGCTGTTTCAATGTGTTCAATTTCTTTTAAGGCATCAAAAAGTGGGATGTTTTTAGTGTCAACTATCCATCCCTTAGCCGTTTGCTTAAGTATTTGACTAGGGTATCCCTTGGCCGCAGGAAAAATCATTTCCTTTTGTCCATCGGCATCCAAGTCAGCCAATTTGATTTTGGGTCCCTGGGTGCTCAACATGTGGTAATTAAGTCGCTCACGATGGAAATCTACGAAGGTGTTTTCTTGCTGTTCTGGCAAGTTGGTATCCGTTAGGGGGTAAAAATAGGTGGGAGGAACTAGGCTTTCAGGCTCCACAATAAGCGCATCTTTCTCGGAAAAAGTATAGGCCGCATTTGTGGAAACATTTTCAACCTGTAATTGTTTCCCCGAAGGGAAAATAATCTTTATGTCTACCGCGGTAGCCTTACCTACCCCCACGGTGGCAATCAAGTCCATGCTCGATTGAAATCCTCTTACGGGTTGCACTTCGTGCAACAGCGTATTGCTGGCGGTTTTGACTTGTATTTTGGCTCCCAATGCATGAGGGTTTTGCGCTGTTCCTTCGAGGGAAATTTTGAGGTAATTGTTTCCGTTTTGGGTGGCTGTATTTTGAAATACAAAAAGAGGCATATTGACGTTATTGACGATCAAATCGAGATCGCCGTCATTGTCTAAATCTCCATAGGCCGCCCCGTTTGAAAAGCTATCGAGCTGCAAACCAGATCCCTTAAAGTCTTCAAAGCCAATACCTCCCGTATTGCGATATGCATGGTTGGGAACCTTGTTGGAGGGAATAATATCAATGAGTCTTTTGTAATCCACCTCGTTATTTTGAACAATGGATTTGATCACTTCATCACTAGCTACATATTGCAAATAGTCCTGATCGGTCAGGTCTTGGTAAATACCGTTGGCAATAAACAGGTCCTTGTAGCCGTCGTTGTCCATGTCAAAGAATAGTGCACCCCAGCTCCAGTCTGAGGCCTCTACCCCTGCCCAACGGCCAATTTCACTGAAGGTAGTATCGCCATTGTTTAGGTGCAACATGTTCCGGGTAAACTGGTGGTGGTAGCCGTTATTGACCACATATTGATATTTGTTCCAGTCTTCGAAAGTGGTCACAGTTTTAAGGCGTTGATAATCGGACGGCAACATTTCGGTGACAAATAGGTCGTTGTGGCCATCGTTGTTGATGTCGGCCATATCTGCCCCCATCGAAGCCCCACTGATCGAATGCATTTGGTTGACAAGATCTTCTTTAAAGGTCCCATCTTTTTGATTGATGTATAGATAGTCTCTTTCAAAAAAATCGTTTGACACAAAAATATCTTCCCAGCCATCGTTGTTGAGGTCGCCAACACTTACACCCAGGCCAAAGCCAATGACACTTCCATAAATACCCGCTTGTTCACTTACATCGACAAAAACACCGTTGTTGTTCTGCATCAATTTGTCACCACCCGCTGCGTCTCTTTTGGGACGCTCATTCCGGCGAAGGTCAAAACTACCAATCGCCTGATATGAATTGTTCAACAGATAGGCGTCTAGGTCGCCGTCTTTGTCGTAATCAAAAAAAGTTGCATGGGTCGAAAACCCCCTGTCATCTAGGCCATAGGCTGTTGCTTGTTCGGTAAAGGTTAGATCACCGTTGTTGATAAACAACTCGTTTTGCTTGTTGTCTCCTTGCACATCGCCGGAGTTGCAGACATAGATATCCAAAAAACCATCGGCATTGATATCGACCATGGTTACCCCAGTTGACCAGGCTTTGGTTCCTGCTACACCGGCCTTGTCTGTTATATCTTCAAAAGTGAAATTTCCTTTGTTTAGAAACAATTTGTTGGGCAATTGGTTGGCTGTTAGGTACACATCAAGCAGACCATCGTTGTTGATATCTCCTAACGAAACCCCACCCCCGTTGTAATAATTTCGGTATTTATATACATTAAAATCATTATCAAAGCTTAGGTCGTTGGAAAAAGGCATGCCGATCTCTACGGGATCTTTTAATTGAAAGAGTGTGTCTTGATGGGTTGTACAAGATCCTATAAGGCCAAGGATTAACACCAAGGATAGGATGTTTTTTGTAGGATAGGTACTCATGATTTATAATTCAGGTCTTCAATGATGGCATGTACATGACGGTTGTCAAAAACAAAAACCGTGATTTGACGGTTACCGTCTATTTTGACTGCGATGGGCTGTTCATTAACTTTTTTCTTAAGCTCAAAAAAGGGATTTCCTCCATAGAGATCCATCATCATCGTTTGGACAGACTCCATTAAATTTTCAGATTGCATGTCTTCTATCCAAGGCCCCCATCCCATATAGGAAATTCGAAAGCGCATTCCACGCATGACGTTGGCCGTGTCAAAAAGCCCATAAAAAAGCATCTCCATGCTTTTTTCAGGTTGATATACAGGGGAATTGGCATCCAAAACATGCCTTACATACTGATTACTCGGTCCCTGAGCGACTAGCCCCTCTTTGTTGAGTTCCCAGCAACGTCCAAAAAATTCTTTTTGGGTCTGTCCCATTTCCAAACCAAAAATCAGTTCGGGGTATTCTTCTTGGGAAGCAAGCCCTTCTTTGACTTTTCGATCGTATTCTGAGCTACACCCTATCGCTAAAAACGTCAAAAACAATATCTGAATCGCGTGTTTGAAATTAGTCCATTGCATAAAATCGTATTTCTTCATCATTAATCGCAAAAATCAAAAGTTGTTGCTCTTCCGTTTTAAGTGCCTTAATGGCCCGAATTTGCCCGGGAATATTCAACGCTTTTGGTGTTGCAAATTTAGGCAATTTGTCTGGGGTATCTGTATATTTTAAGACCCATCCTTTTGAGGCGTCATAGCTTCCATATTGGGGTTTTACAAGATATTGATTTCCGCCCAGATAAAAGGTTCTTTCACCTGTTTTTAGGTCGTTCACTTCGGCTATTGCATATACAGGAGCATACTGAATTTCCTCCGGTAGCGAAACGGTGTTAAACCCATTAGGCTGTTGGATAAGTGCGACTGAATGCAGGAGATCGATGTTGTGAATTTGAGCAGAGGCGAGTACCTCGGGTTCAAACAAATCCTCCATGGTTTTGGTCGCGTATTCTTTGTAGTAGGTAAACTTTTTTTTGAGGGATGGAAGCTGGGCAATTAGTTCATCTTTATCCAGAAAAGGATAATATTTTCCCTGGCGTTGCAAACAGAGGATTTGCTCTTCCGAACCGTTGGTATCAAAATCATTGATGTATAGCCGCATGCCCTTTTCCATAAAGGTGTTGGTACCGTGATTGCCCACCAAAAGATCGGGCATTCCGTCATCATTAAGGTCGGTGATATGTAGGCTATTCCAAAGTCCAACGGTATGGCTTAATCCATAGGTTTTGGTTTGGTTTTCAAAAAACCCGTTATTGTTGATCAAAATAGTAATGGGCATCCATTCGCCAACGACAATTAAATCGGGCCAGTTGTCCTTATTGAGGTCCACCCATTTTGCATCGGTGATCATCCCCAGTTGTTCGAGTGCCGCTTGGGGATCTCGCTCAAATGTCCCTTGCCCGTCGTTGCGCATCAAGAAGCCCGTACTTTTTTTACCAATTGTCTGTAGGTTAAAACGTTCGCCCACAAAATAGTCAGGATGGCCATCGCGGTTGTAATCTGATACAGCTAGGGCTTTGGAGGAAAAATACCGCTCGTACTTAAGGGCGGCATCCGATTTGGTCAAATTCCCCTTTCCGTCATTGAGGTATAGCCGGTCATTGAGGTCTGGTGAAAATTCAGAAAAAGCCCTGCCACCACTGGCCACCAGGAGGTCAAGATGATGGTCGTTATTCGCATCAAAAAACACCGCCTGGGTGTCTTCCGAGGCCAAGTCTTGATCAAACGGTATGGTAAGACTGCGGTAGGTATGATTCGAAATACTTAAATAGAGTACGCCCGACTGCCCTTTGGCTCCACCAACATAGACATCTTCAATGCCATCGGCATTTAGGTCTGCAACAGCCAGTGCAGGGCCCTCATTGCTGCGCATTTGCGTAACCAATCGTTCTTTGTTAAACTCACTGAAGGTGTTTTCACGATGGACAAAGTCAAAAGGCTTTGGTGGACTAGATTTTACATGGATTGAACGATTGCGGACTCGGGAGCTGCCCGTGGCTTCATCCAATTCCACAAGTCGGTTGGTGGGTAGGTTTTGGTAAAGCTTAGACATACCGCTGGGCCAGTCGATACGTACGCTGTCAACTGTTTTTATATTTCCTACCCCAAAATGCATCCGGTGAGGAATCGATGATTGAAATCCCCGAGAGGGGTACAATTCACCCATGGCTTTTTGTTTTTTGTAGTAAACAAAAACCTTTGCCCCTAGTCCGTGTCGGTTTTTGGAGGCGGTAGTCAATTTGAGGTTAAGGCTTCTGTTCTGCAGGGTATCGGTTGTGTTTTGGTAAACGAAGGCAGGCATATTGACATTATTGACCACCAAATCCAAGTCACCGTCATTATCGAGGTCGCCATAGGCACTACCGTTGCTAAAACTGGGGGTAGCGAGGCCCCATTCACGGGTTTTCTCTTCAAATTCAAAAGCACCTTGATTGTGATATACCACGTTAGGCACGGCGGCCGAGGGCATGATATCAATCAGGTTTTTGATTACCTGCTGGCGGTCTTTAAGCATGGCGCGCACTTGTTGTTCATTGGCCATATAAGAAAGATAATCGCGGTCCAAGAGATCTTTGTTGATTCCATTGGCAATAAAAACATCTCTTAATCCGTCGTTATCCATGTCAAAAAGCAGAGAAGCCCAACTCCATTCGGTGGCGGCCATATTGGTTTTTCTACTGATTTCAAAAAATCCGGCATCTCCCATATTGCGTTGGAGTACATTGCGAGGATATTGTTTACTGTAGCCCTGCCTCAGCATGAGGCTGAACTTATCCCAGGAGTCGTACTTCACCTTTAATTTTTTTCGTTCTAAAGTAGTTGGGAGCATTTCGGTAACCAATAAATCGGTGTAGAGATCATTGTCAAGGTCGGCCGAATCGGCCCCCATAGACCCCATAGATAATGCGTCAAAATAGGTATCGGCGGCTTCATCAAACCCACCATTTTGGTTGTTGATATAGAGGTAATCTTTTTCAAAAAAATCATTGGAGATAAACAAATCAGGCCATTGATCGTTATTAAAGTCACTTACAGTAATCCCAAGTCCAAAACCTATGGCGCTGTTATACATGCCAACC
>RFYP01000037.1 GCA_009921175.1 Flavobacteriia bacterium
ATAGGCAGCTGTTTGTCCATCAATTTCGGACAGGATTTTGGTATAACGTGCTTGTGCAAAAAGGGCGGTAGGCAAAAGCGCCAAAAGCCCAAGGATGTATAATTGTCTCATGGTTTTGTTTTGTATAAATGTAGGGAAACTGCTTAATTTTTCCTTGTTTGGCCTTTTTTTCTTTCTGCAGCCAAAAAGACCCCCAGCAGGATAAGGCCACAGGCCGCCCATTGGAGTAGCCCAAAAGTTTCACCGTCCAAAATCCCCCAGCCGATCGCCACGATGGGTAATAAATAGGTGATCGAAATTGAAAAAACCGGCGAAGAAATGGCCACCAATTCGTTAAACATCACCTTGGCCAGGGCTGTCCCAAAGAGGGCCAAAATAAAGATATACCCAAGCGCTGTTTGAATTTCGGGGTTTTGCATAGCTTCATTCACCGAAAAAGAAGTGGTGCTTAGGACCAAGATTGCCGGGACAACGATGGCGATAAAGTTGCCCAATGCAATCCCCATTGCGCTGACATTTTGTAAACGGTATTTGATGATGTTCACATTCAGAGCGTAGCAAAATGCCGCAATCACCACAAGAAAGGCATAAAGGCTTTTTCCGGTAGTGGCAACAGACGCTCCTTCGGACACCAAAATGAGGGTGCCCACAAAACCAACAAGCACGCCGACCAGTTGCTTTTTTAAGAGTCTTGACTTAAAAAACAAAAGGCCTAACAACAGGGTAAACAAAGGTGTAAGGCCATTCAATACAGCGGCAATGGAGCTGTCGATGGCGGTCTCGGCAAAAGCAAAAAGGTAATTGGGAAAAAAAGTGCCCAAAAAGCCTGAAAGCGCCAACCAGCCCCATCGGTCTTTGGGGATTTTGGACAAACTTCGTGCGCCCATCAGCAACAAGAGCACAAAAGTAAACAGGATGCGTATCGAGCCCAGCTGAAGCGGGCTTAAACCGACCAGCCCTTTTTTGATTAAAATATATGAGCTCCCCCAGATAATCGAAAGCACAAAGAGATAAACCCATTTTTTGATGTCCTTGTTCATTGGATGCAAAAAGAATTTAGGGCGTTGAAGCTTGTTCCCATTCGAGGGTTTCTATAAGGCGAATGACGTCTTTTTCTATATAATCAATGGCCGGAAGAATAGAGTCATAGTTGGGCTTGGCATAAAAATAAAGGGCTCCTACCATAAAATGTCGGGTACTATCGGTTAGGAAAAACTGTAGCTGAGAGGCGGCGTCTCCGACAATTTTAAACAGTGTTCCATAGACCTTTTTGTCAGCGTTGACAAATAGCCGTTCGGGGATTTCATCCGCCTTTCGCAGGTGTTTGCTCGGTAGGGTGTAGGCATCCGACAACAGGCTATTTAAATTGTTTTGGATCGGGCGATAAGACAGATACAAGGTGGCTTTTAGTTTGGGGTAAAACAGGTTGGGGGCTGTTTTTAGGGTGGGTTGTACGCTCGCTTGGTTGTTGTATTCGAAACGAAAGGGGAGTTTTTGTGTAAGCGGGACGTACTGCGGCTCAGGATACGTGAGGCGCAAACCGGCTTTGGGCTTCGGCTGCAAGGCTTTTTCACAGGCTCCAAGGGCACAGAAAACCAACACTAACAGAACGAGGGGAGAAAACCTAATCATTTAGAGCGTGAGTTTGACCCGTTTGATTCTTTTTTGATCGACGGCTTCTATGGTAAAGGTCCAAGTTTCGAAGGTGAGTTTTTGGCCTTTTCGGGGGAGCGTTTGGGAGAGTTCGAGCAAAAAGCCCGCTAGTGTTTCGGATTCACCCTTGATTTTTTCAAAGGTGTCGAGATCGTTTACGGGGATAATTTTAAGAAAATCCTTAAGGCTTATTTTTCCATCAAAGACATAGTTTTTGTCGTCTAACTTGGAATAAAACAAGGCGTCGTCATCAAATTCATCGCTGATGTCTCCTACAATTTCTTCGATAATGTCTTCGAGGCTGATGAGTCCCGAAGTGCCACCATATTCATCGACAACGATGGCCAGGTGAATTTTTTTCTGTTGAAACTCTTCGAGCAAATCGTCGAGTTTTTTGTTTTCGGGCACATAAAAAGGTTTACGCATCAACGACTGCCAGGCAAAATCGGCCGTATTGATATGCGCCAGGAGGTCTTTGGTGTAGATCACGCCAACAATATGGTCGAGCTTTTCTTTGTAAACAGGGATACGCGAATAGCCGTTTTCGATGATTTTGGGAAGCACTTCTTGCATGCTCAGGGTGTCGGACAACGCAAACATATCTACACGCGGGCACATGATTTGGGTGACCTCGGTGTTGCCGAAATTCACAATACCCTCAAGGATTTTTTGTTCTTCTTTAGTAGTTTCTGAGTTGGTGGTGACTTCCAGGGCCTTGGAGAGTTCGTTGACTGAAAATTCATTATTGGCCCGCCCCAGTTTAGATTCCAAAAAACCCGAAAGCCGGCTCATGGGAACGGTGAGTATAAACAATAGGGAGCGATCCAAAATTTTTAGTGGGCTTGCCATGAGTTTGGAAAAACCAAAGGGGTTTCTGTTGGCGTATATTTTGGGAAGAATTTCCCCAAAAATCAGTATGATCCCGGTAATGACCCCCACTTCAATGGTCAGTGCCAAATAAGGATGTATGTCGGGACTGAGGTAGAGACTCTTTAGGGAGGCAAACAGCAGTACGATGGCGATATTGATAAAGTTATTGGCAACAAGGATAATGGCCAAAAGCCGTTTTGGGCGGTTGAGTAAGCGTTGAATTTTTTGTACACTTTCCTCCTCTTGTTCTTCGTGCAGGCTCAGTTGATCCGGGGTTAGGGAAAAAAAAGCAACTTCGGCGCCCGAGATCAAGGCCGAGCCCATAAGCAACAGTAGCAGTACGACAAATTTAATGGCCATACTTCCATCGAGAATGAGTAAAAAACTAATTAAACTAAAGGAATCTGGGTCCAATAAATAGCGTTTTGATTAAAAAGGAAGGTCGTCCTCTGGGGGGCTTTCTTCCACAACCGGGGGTTTTGAAGAGGCCGATTGGCCCTCGTTGGCGCCGCCTTTGGTGCTCAAAAAGGTAAACTCGTCTACATTGATTTCTGTGCTGTAACGATCTTTGCCATCGTCCCCTTGCCATTTTCGGGTTTTCAGCCGTCCTTCGATGTAAATTTTATCCCCCTTGTTGAGGTATTTTTCGCAGATTTCTGCTGCTTTGTTTCGGACAACGATGTTGTGCCATTCGGTGTTGGTCACCTTTTCGCCAGTCGATTTGTTGGTGTAGGTCTCATTGGTGGCTAAAGGAAAACGACCAATACAACCGCCGCCATCAAAATAGTGGGTTTTGACGCTATCGCCCAGGTGGCCGATAAGCATTACTTTGTTTAGTGTTCCGCTCATAGTAGAAGATTTTTGGATGTAATCAAATATACTAATCCCTCCTTAGAGATTAAAAAAATTGGCCATGAATTTTTCAAGGACAACCGGCACGGGGTATTCGGAAAGGGTCTTTAGGGCGACTTCGTGGGTGTGGATGTTTTGGACAGTGGCTTGCCAAAAATAAATATGCAGCTTTTGATGGCTAAGAAGGTGAATAAGCGGCTCTGGATTGACCAGTAAAAGCCCTTGGGGCTGATCGGCAAAATGGGTGATGGCGTGGTAAATATTTTCTTGGGGAGGAAGCGTTTCATCATTGGTTTCTAACAGGGGAAACTGAAACAATTTGTGCCAAATTCCCTTTTGAGTACGTTGTTCAAGGGCTGTGGTTTGTTGGGATGTTTGAACCACCAAAAAATGTAAATACCGTTTTCGGACAGCCGTTTTCCCTTTTTTTACCGGCAATTTTGCCACATTTTGCGTGGTATAGGCAACACAGTTTTTTTGAAAAGGGCAGTCTCCACACAAGGGTTTTTTGGGGGTACAATGATGCGCGCCAAAGTCCATCAACGCTTGGTTAAATTGGCCAGGGTCATGACCTCGAAGCAGTTTGCTTGCAAGCGCTTTGATTTGTCTAAAGCCTTGCGAAGTATTGATCGGGGTCTCTATTCCGTAATAGCGAGTCAACACCCGAAACACATTTCCGTCGACCACCGCATGCGGAAGGTTAAAGCAAATCGAAGCGATGGCGCTGGCGGTATAATCGCCCACGCCTTTTAATGCCCGAAGAGATTCAAAGCTTGTAGGAAAGCGCCCGCCATAGTCTGTGACAATTTTTTGAGCGGTGTGGTGGAGGTTGCGGGCCCGGGAATAGTAGCCCAGTCCTTGCCAGCACTTAAGCACCTCTTCTTCGGTAGCAGCGGCCAAATCTTCTACGGTTGGGAAGTGTTCCAAAAAACGATGATAATAGGGGAGCCCCTGTTGTACACGGGTTTGCTGTAAAATGATTTCCGAAAGCCAAACCCGATAGGGATCTTTGGAGCTACGCCAAGGATAGGCACGACCATTTTGGTGATACCAGTCTAATAAGTGTTGTTGCCAGGACAAGGTTTTGTTCTATAGTTGCTCTACGGTGGACTACAAAGATAAAATGGTTATTCAGAACGATTTATCATTTTAATTTTTATATTTGCAAGCCTCTAAATCAAATCATTAAACAAAATAAAATCCTAATGACAAAAGCGGATATTGTAGCCAATGTAGCAGATCAGTTGGGCATTGACAAAACGGATGTTCAAGCGACGATCGAAAAATTCATGAAAGAAGTGAAAACTTCTTTAGAAAAAGGAGAAAACGTCTATTTGCGTGGGTTTGGTAGTTTTGTAATCAAAACGCGTGCCCCCAAAACAGGCCGAAACATCTCCAAAAACGTAGCCGTTCAAATTCCGGCGCACAACATTCCGGCGTTTAAGCCTGCCAAAATATTTGTACAAAGTGTCAAATCTAAAGTCCCAGTCGCCTAAATTGTATACTAATCGTTAAATTTTAGCCATATGCCAAGTGGTAAAAAAAGAAAAAGACATAAGGTAGCTACGCACAAGCGTAAAAAAAGAAGAAGAGCTAACCGTCACAAGAAAAAATAGTGCACCGCACTACACCAAATCACCCCCTACGTTCTTTGAAATTGCTTTAAATAAGCAACAGGTTATCACCTGAAAAAATATTGTTTAATCAGCTACAACCCCCAGGGGCTGTAGTATAATACCCAACAGAGTGAATAAAGAATTGATAATCCGATCGAATTCCTCTGCTGTTGATTTTGCGTTGCTCAAGGATGGAAAATTAATTGAGCTCAACAAAGAAACCGAAGACACCCAATTTTCAGTGGGCGACATTTTTATCGCCAAAATCCGAAAAACTTTACCGGGTCTCAATGCGGCTTTTGTAAATATTGGTCATGAAAAAGACGGGTTTTTACACTACCACGACCTCGGGCCCAAATTGCCTTCGTTAGTACATTTTGTTAAACAAGTAAGTACAGGTAAAACAAGAGATTACACACTCAAAAACATCAAGCTAGACCAGGACATTCCCAAAGACGGAAGCATTGACCAGGTCATCAAAGCCCAACAGACCTTGTTGGTTCAAGTGGTGAAAGAACCCATTTCGACCAAAGGGCCTCGTTTGAGTTCAGAATTGTCCTTGGCCGGGCGATATATGGTCATTATGCCTTTTTCTGATCGTGTTTCGATTTCACAAAAAATCGAATCCAAAGAAGAAAAAAGCCGCCTCAAACGGTTGGTGCAGAGCATTCGCCCAAAAGGGTTTGGCGTTATCGTACGTACGGTAGCCAAAGACCAAAAAGTAGCGGCCTTGGACGCCGATTTGCAGCAATTGCTCAAACGCTGGAAAACCCTCTGTTCGATGCTTAAAAAAATCGATCAGTACCCCACCAAAATATTGAGTGAAATCAACCGATCGTCTACCCTTTTGCGGGATGTATTTGACGACAGTTTTAAAGGAATTTATACCGACGACCCTCAGATTAAAGCCGAAGTTGTCGAGTATCTCGAAACCTTTGCCCCCGCCAAAAAGGGGATTGTAAAACTCTATAAAGAACACACGCCGATTTTTGAAAAATACGGTGTCGATCGACAGATTAAAAGCAGTTTTGGCCGAACCGTTTCGATTCAAAAAGGCGCGTATTTGGTCATCGAGCACACCGAAGCCCTGCACGTCATCGACGTCAACAGTGGCAACCGTTCGAACAAGGCCAAGACCCAAGAGCAAACCGCATTGGAAGTCAACCTTCTGGCGGCGACCGAAATTGCCCGACAACTTCGCCTGCGCGATATGGGCGGGATTATTGTGGTCGACTTTATAGATCTTAATTTGAGTGCTAATCGCAAAAAGTTATTTGACCATTTCTGCAACGAAATGGACCAGGACCGGACCAAGCACAAATTATTACCGCCGAGTAAGTTTGGCTTAATCCAAATTACCCGTCAACGGGTTCGGCCCGAAATGAACATCAAAACCCGGGAGCCCAACCCCAACACTCAAGGAGAGGTTGAAGCCCCCATCGTAATGATCGACAAAATCAACGCAGAACTTGACAAAATCGTCAAGCAAAAGCAACACAAAAACAAAAAGATATTTTTACATCTTCACCCTTTTGTAGCTGCTTATCTCAACCAAGGATTTCCATCCATCCGCACCAAGTGGTATCTGCAATACAACAAATGGATTCGCATCGTACCACGTGACGCGTACCTTTATCTCGAATACCGATTTTTGGACGAGAACAGAAAAGGAATACGTGTTTGACCTTCACCGCCATTACTACTGTAATGGCGGTTTTTTTATGCCCAAAAAAATCAAAAAATCACTACATTTTAGTCCTAATCCAAGACGACCCATGCTGTCTCCCGAAGAGACCCTTAAAAAACTCGAGTACTATTGCGCTTACCAAGAGCGGTGCCACCAAGAAGTGGCACAAAAGCTTTGGCACATGGGGGTTCCCAAACAGGAGCACGACGCCATGATCGCCCGATTGATCGAACGGGATTTTCTCAACGAAACCCGTTTTGCAGTACAATTTTCGGGGGGGAAATTCAGAACCAAAAAATGGGGCAAAGAACGGATCGAAAGCGCTTTAAAAGCCCGGGGCATTTCGCGCTGGAACATCCAACATGCTTTGGGCCAAATCGAGGAGAATGAATACCAGACCGTTTTTGAACAACTTTTTGATCGCTTATTTGCCAAATACCAAGCGCTGCCTAGCCACGAACTTCAAAAGAAAAAAATACACGATGCCCTCCGATACAGAGGATGGGAAGCAGACCGAATTTATTCGGCTCTGCGGGAGTTACCCCTTAAATAGGGATTGGAAATGCTTAAAGTGCAGGGGTTTTAATCAGTCAAGAGAATAAGCTTATTCTGGCTCATTTCAACTGTTCCGGAAGTAATATCTAGTAAAGTTTCGCCTCCTTCTTGTTTAAATACAGCCTTTTGTTGTTCGCTAAGCGTTAGCGATCCCTTGATGATGACCGTTCCTTGCTTTAGTGAAGAAACAATGGGAGCGTGGTTGTTAAGCATCTGAAAAGAGCCTTCGATGCCCGGCACGGTAACCGATTCTACATCACCACTAAAAAGTGTGGCTTCGGGGGAAACAATTTCTAAATACATTAGGCTTCAGCTAACATTTTTTCTCCGGCTTCGATCGCTTCTTCGATGGTTCCTTTAAGGTTAAATGCTGATTCGGGCAGGTGATCGAGTTCACCGTCCATAATCATATTAAATCCTTTGATGGTGTCTTTGATGTCGACCAATACTCCGGGAATTCCAGTAAACTGCTCGGCCACATGAAAGGGCTGAGAGAGGAAACGTTGTACACGACGTGCACGGGCTACGGCCAATTTATCTTCTTCAGAAAGTTCTTCCATCCCTAAAATGGCGATGATGTCTTGCAGTTCTTTATAGCGTTGCAACAACTCTTTAACCCGTTGCGCACAGTTATAGTGGTCGTCACCCAAAATTTCTGGCGTCAAAATTCGTGAAGTAGAATCCAAAGGATCTACCGCGGGATAGATACCCAGCTCCGCAATTTTACGCGAAAGTACCGTAGTTGCATCCAAGTGTGCAAAGGTGGTCGCAGGGGCAGGGTCTGTCAAGTCATCGGCAGGCACGTACACTGCTTGTACAGAGGTTATGGAACCTTTTTTGGTAGAGGTAATACGCTCTTGCATGGCCCCCATTTCGGTAGCCAAGGTGGGCTGGTACCCTACCGCCGAAGGCATCCGGCCTAAGAGAGCAGACACTTCTGATCCGGCTTGAGTAAAACGGAAGATGTTGTCCACAAAGAAAAGCACGTCTTTTCCTTGTCCGTCTCCGGCACCGTCTCTAAAATATTCGGCGATGGTTAGTCCCGATAGCGCTACTCGAGCACGAGCTCCTGGAGGTTCGTTCATTTGACCAAAAACAAAGGTCGCTTTGGAATCGAGCATGGCTTTTTTGTCGACTTTGCTCAAATCCCATCCACCTTCTTCCATGGAGTGTAGAAAATCTTTTCCGTATTTGATGATGCCCGATTCAAGCATTTCGCGAAGTAAATCGTTTCCTTCACGGGTACGCTCACCGACACCGGCAAATACCGAAAGACCTCCGTGTCCTTTGGCAATGTTGTTGATCAATTCTTGAATCAAAACCGTTTTACCTACACCAGCACCACCAAATAATCCAATTTTACCTCCTTTGGCATAGGGTTCGATCAGGTCGATTACTTTGATTCCCGTAAACAAAACCTCGGTTGAGGTAGAAAGGTCTTCAAAGGCAGGAGCAGGACGGTGAATAGGTAGTCCGTCTTCGTTGGCTTTGGGCAAGTTCCCGAGCCCGTCGATGGCATCACCGATCACATTAAATAAACGACCGTACACGGCATCACCGATGGGCATTTGAATAGGGCTTCCGGTCGCGGTTACTTCGGCGCCACGGCTTAGTCCGTCGGTCGAATCCATAGAAACCGTACGCACGGTGTCTTCACCAATATGCGATTGAACTTCAAGCACCAAGGCGCTGCCGTTTGCTTGTTTGATTTCTAGGGCGTCGTAAATTTTGGGAAGGCTAGTGTTTTCTCCCGAAAATTCGACATCGACTACGGGGCCAATGATTTGTGAAACTTTACCTGTGCTTTGTACCATTTTAACTGTTTTTTTTGATTATAGAGCAAAATCGTATTTCGTCCGCAAATATACAGCAATGTTGTCGAATTTGCGAAGGCAAGATGGGCTTTTCTCAACAATTTTAAAAATAAAAAAGGGCACCTTAAAGATGCCCTTTTGAATTAATAAAAGGAAATATTAAAAGTTGTAGGTTGCCTTTAAAATCATACGTCTTCCAATAATTGG
>RFYP01000038.1 GCA_009921175.1 Flavobacteriia bacterium
ATTTCGCTGGAGATGGCCGATCATATGCCAGTTGATGTCCTGGGGCATTTGTTCCCATTTATGAACCATTTCTTGCACTTTGTTTTCGCCAAAAATTCGATGTCCTGCGCGATATGCCTCCATCAAATCCTCCACGGGTTTAGTTTTTGACACGGCGACCAAGGTGACGTTTTTCGGCAAACTTTTGGTAAGGGCAATAAGGTTTTGAGTAATCGACATGGTGCAAAGATATTGAAAGTCTTAGAGCGGACTTAAAAACTGTCCGGTTAATAACTTTGGATGCAAATAAGTGGTTTTGGGGGGCACCTGCCCGTGGGTGTCTGCAACCTGTTGGATTTCAGCAAACGAAAGCGGTAGGTAGCAACAACTAAAATCAGGTGTTTTTTTGGCAAACGAATGGGTTAGGCTCTGTTTGTTTTTACGGGAAAAAAAATCAATTTGCGGTTCGGCTTCTTCCAATAATCGGTATAATTCGCATAGCTGAGGGTACCACTCACCCTGCTTCTGAATTGTATAGGTTTGCTTGTGCAACCGAAAAACAATGGGGTAGTGGATGTTGGGCAAGGTGTTTGCATCACAAGATGCTACAGGACCAAGTTTTTCAAACAGCGTAGCCTGAAATGTTTTTGGGAGCTTTCGGATAAACCAAAAAAAACTAGCAGCTTTGATTTGGGCTTCAGGAAGAAAATAACCCAATAGGTGGATCGGTTTGGTATCAGGGTGTCTTGATGCGACATACTGTAAGGCCGCAGCCCGGTGATGTCCGTCTATCAAATAACAATGATTGAAAGTGGCCAGTTCCTTTTCCAACGCAGCATAAGTTTGAACATCTACGACCTGCCACAGGCGGTGAGTACGGGTATTGAAAGTGAATTCTATGGTAGGTTTACCCACGGTTATGCCCTCCATAAGCGATTGAAGTTGTTCGGCATCACTTAGCGCAGCGACAATCGGTTCCGCCTGAATTTGAACATCCTCGAGGTAGGCTCCCAATTTAGCAATGCGCACGCCAAACGTGGCTTCGTGCACCCGAAGTTTGCCCTGTTGGATGGCCCTTAGCGGTAGGCCTGCTACGAGTCCGGTATATGTACGGTCGGGTGCCTCAATTTGGTACACCCAATAGCCTGGAGTGTATTGCTGATAGGCGGAACTCTGCAGTACTTTTTGATAGGCCTTACGAATGGCCAATGTGGGTTCAACATCGTTTTTCCCTGCACCGAGTATATGCAAAAACGAAGATGGATTTTGGGTCATGATTCGCTTTCGTTCGGCTTTGGAATAGGTGTTATAGGCCTTGATCACTGTTTTTTCAGGATGGGTAGGCAGGTAGAGTGAAAGGGGTTCGAGTAAGGCCATGATTAGTTTTTATAGGCCACAGTTGGATTTTTGGGGTCTTGGGTATAATCATAAAATCCCCGTCCTGATTTTACACCCAAATGCCCAGCGGCTACCAACTCCCTGAGTATAGCATGGGGTTTGTAGTGCGGTTTATTTAAACCGTTATCGAGGACTTCCAAGATGGACAAACAGACGTCCAGACCAATAAAATCAGCGAGTTGCAAGGGACCCATCGGGTGGCCCATGCCCAATTTCATCACCGTATCAATGCCTTGCACATCGCTTACACCTTCTCCCAGTGTGGTGATCGCTTCGTTAATCATGGGCAATAAAATTCGATTGGCGACAAAACCCGGAGCGTCTTTGGCCAAAACACCTGTTTTACCCAGGATAGCGGTCAATGCTAAAATGGTTTCGACCGTAGCAGTCGTTGTTTCAGTTCCTTGTATTATTTCAACCAAGGGCATCATGGGCACCGGATTAAAAAAATGCATACCAATAACCAACCGGGGGCGGTCGGTAAAAACAGCTAGGGTGTCGATAGAGAGTGAGGAGGTGTTACTGGCGAGGATACAATTAGCTGGGGTTTTGAGGCTAAGTTGTTCAAAAACCGCCTTTTTAACGGCCAGGTTTTCACTTACCGCTTCGACCACCAAATCGGCCGAATTGTAGGCATTTTCGGCTGTGGTGGTGTAGGTCAACCGATCTAGGGTTTGTTGCATCAAGGATGCATCAATTTTTTCTTTGTCGCACAACCGTTGCAAATTTTTGGCAATGGTTTTCTCGGCCTGTTGCAACGCGGGCTCACTTTGGTCGGTCAAGGTAACGGTAAAGCCTTTTTGAGCAAATAGATGGGCGATACCATTCCCCATGGTACCGGCACCGACGACGACAATGTTTTTCATGATTGGGTGTATGCGTTGATGATTTGATGGGCTACTTCGAGGGCAGCCGTACCGTTTTCTAGCGAAACGACAGGGGAGGTATTGGTATGTATCGCATGCGCAAAGGCATGAAGCTCTTCGAGTATGGCGTTGGTATTGCCAATTTTGGGATTTTCAAAATAGATTTGCTTTTTTTGGCCTTCGGCATTTTGCAAAATCATCGCAAAGGCATCGGGGGTAGTCGGGGCGTCTTTCATCTTTACCACTTCGACGCTTTTGGCCAAAAAATCAACGGCGATATAGGCGTCCTTTTGAAAAAATCGACTTTTACGCATGTTTTTAAGCGAAATACGGCTTGCGGTAAGGTTGGCTACACAGCCATTTTCAAATACAATTCGGGCATTGGCAATGTCGGGTGTTTCGCTGATTACGGCTACGCCCGATGCGGATACCGATTTGACTGGCGATTGAACTACGCTAAGAATAATGTCTATATCGTGTATCATCAAGTCAAGTACGACCGGTACATCTGTCCCTCTGGGATTAAATTCTGCCAAACGGTGACTTTCGATAAACATGGGGGCGGTGATATGGGGTTGGGCTGCCTGAAAGGCTGGGTTAAAACGTTCGACATGGCCCACTTGCCCCAAACACCCCTGGGTTTTAGCCAAAGCAATCAAGGCCTGCGCCTCGTCCAAGGCTTGGGTGATGGGTTTTTCAATAAAAATATGTTTACCCGCCTTAAGGGCCTTTTGTGCAAGGTCAAAATGGGCCGGTGTGGGAGCTACAATATCCACTACATCAACCGCTGCTATCAAAGCCTCGGGGGAGGCAAAGGGAATAAACCCTTCTTTCTCGGCCAGCGCCTGACTGCGTTTGGGGTCGGCATCGTAGAAGCCAACCAGTTAAGCATATTCTTTTTCTCAAAAATACAATTCTATTAGCAATTTTGGGGTGATCCTTTATACTTTTACAGCATGAATGATTTACCCAAGCACCAAGGGCAACGCCAGCAGTTGATCGAAACCCTAAAAGCCAAGGGCATAACCGATACAACCGTCTTAGAAGCACTACAACAGGTGCCGCGTCATTTTTTTATGGACCCGGCTTTGGCTGGGTTGGCATATACCGACAAGGCCTATCCCATTGCGGCCGAACAAACTATTTCCCAACCCTATACCGTGGCTTTTCAAACGGCTTTGTTGGCCCTTAATAAAGGGGATAAGGTACTCGAAATCGGGACCGGTTCGGGCTACCAAACAGCTGTCTTACTTCAATTGGGGGTCGAAGTGTATACCATCGAACGACAAAATGAACTGTTTAAAAAGACCCAATTGTTGTTTCGTAAACTCGGTTTACGCCCAAAAAAAATGGTGTTTGGTGATGGCGCCAAGGGTCTGCCCGAAGCAGCGCCCTTTGATGCGATATTGGTGACTGCCGGGGCTTCCGAAGTGCCTCATGCACTGTTGGAACAGCTTGCCCAAGGAGGGCGCCTGGTGATACCTATTGGTCAAGACGAACAACAAATGACCCGCTTTATTCGAACCACCGCGACTTCTTTTGATAAAAAATCGTTTGGTACTTTTCGTTTTGTTCCTTTATTGGCGGATAAAAATTAGGTTTTTAACGCCCTTCATTTAAAACAGCGTCCACCCCAAGACGAGACCTTCTTGTTTATAGACCTGCCCCCAGGCACGCACATAGTCCACTCGTAGGCCTCTAATCTTGCCTATGCCCAAATTGCTTAAACCCAGGTTCCATTCCCTGTAAAAAGGAGCCCCCTCTACGACCAGGGCATGCGCCCCTGCCATGACGTTGGCTTTTAACAGGCGGATAAGTGGCCAGGAGCCCAGTCCCCAGCGTTTAAAGTCATGTTCCCAATGCAGGGATGCATAGGGTTTGTCCGTACTGCGATGGTAATAGGGGAGTAGATTAAAACTGTTTAAAAAAGTAGCCTCGGGCGCAATAAAGGTTTCGTTGCCATGAAAATGGGTCAGGTCGCTAAAAGCAGGACTTTCACCGGTGATAAAGGCAACGCCCCTTAGGGCAATTTCCGATTGGCCATAGGCATGCAAATTAAGGGATTGCCGTAGTAAAAAAGCCATTTTTAGAAAATTATAACGCGCTTGATCACTTCCAAATCCGTGGATAAGTGTCCAGCTTAGCTGAGGAGCACCCTCTTTTTGGTAATAAAAATTACGGTCGGGTCGCGCGGAATATTGAACTCCAAAATAAAAACGGAGGGTCAACTGCTGGCGGAAAATGCGGTGGTCTTCAAAATCGTATAGGGGGTTGTCGGGTCGGTTAATAGCGTAGGGGCGTTCGGGATGAAACCATGAAAAATCACTTTGGTTGGTTCGGCCTTTTCGCTGTTCGAAGCCCAGGTTGTAGTCTAGCCAGATCGAGGGGATAGGGCGGCTACTAAACCTTCCACGGAGGTAGGTATTTTGATACCATTTGGCGGGATTTTCTTTATACAGCAGGTTGGCAAGGGTATTGATCAACGGGCTGACCGGTGGTTTGTTGTCAAACTGTTGTAAGGCTTTTCCCAGTTCAAAACCAAATGTGGTGTATTGGCGGCTGTTTAAACGGCGATTAAAGGTCAGTTGGGGATAGGCTTGTTTGTCACCAAAACCATAGGTAGTGGCCAGGTACCAGCGGCTGTTTTGGGTTTCGTTTTCGTTTTCTTTAAAATAATCTACCGCTAAGGTCGTAGCCCGTCCTTGCACAGGGTTAAAGGTCCATTTGGTCAACGGATTGGTAAAGGTCCACTGGCTGTTTTTTGCGCTGTTGCGTAGGGTTTTGCTCAAACCCAGTAAATCCCCCCATTTTAAACGGTTTTCTTTTCGGTCGATGGAATCCAAATAGGCAGGATCTTTGCGAACCTTGGCGATGCTGTCTTTTTGGACATAATCACTGATTTCTTCTTGGGTCAGCGCTACGGGGCGTTGCCGTTCCCAATAGAGTGAATCTTTTTGATTGGCTGTTTCTTTGATCTCTTGGACCAAAGCACCAAAGGTATCCAGGGCAAAAGCAGGTTGGAGGTTGTACTGACTATATACAAAGGAATAGCGCACATTTCCTTTAAAACCAAAAATACCGAAGTCTAGTGAAAACACTTGGGTGGCTTTGACCCATTGGCGGCTTTGGGGATGGTAGTTATAGGTTTGCTGAATACGAATTTCTTCCACGGGCGCGATATTGGTTTGTTCACGTGTGGCTTTTAGGTCAAGCCCATAGAGGGCCCAGTCGTCTTCAACTATGTAGAGCATCCCGGATACGGTAGGGTCGGTTGGGCGTTTGGGGCTTACTTCAATTTGATTGATCAGCTGTCCATCGGCGGTGGTAAAGGTACCGATCAGGCTAAAACGATAAAACGAAAAGGCAGCCGAACCTATGGGCGAGGCCAATTGGGTGTCAAAGTCTAAACTTTGTTCATAGAGGTTAAAATACGCATCGCTGGCACTGTTAAAACTATAGCCTTGGTTGTCGCCACTGACTTTGGAGGCGGTGATAATCTCTTTAAATTCGTCACCGCGACTAAATAATTTGGAGCGAGTTTCGGACAGGTAGAGAATCCCCGAGCGGGTGCTGTCCAGGGCCCCTTCAAAATCCCCGATTTCTTGTCCCAGAAATTTTTCCGGGGCATCGACCATACGTACTATCCCTTTGGAATAAAAATCGGCCGTGTAGATTTTGCTCAGCGCCAAGCGTTCTTTACGTTGGGCCTGTACTGCACGAATGATACGGTCGGCAGGGTTTTCCTTGGCGTTTAGAACGACTTCGTTAAGGGCGATGGTTTCGGCGACGAGCCGCAGTTCAAACGTTTGGTCTTGGCCCGAAAAAGCGACTTTTTGGGTTTGGTAACCAAGGTATTTGACGATTAAAACCCCTTTTTCGGGTAGTTTATCTTTTAGGATAAAGGCACCATTGGCGTTGGTTATAGTCCCTAGGCTGGTATTTTCGATGTACACGCTTACATCCTGCAAAGCTTGTCCCGAGCTGTCGGTAACATGGCCTTGCAGTTGTGCTTGTAGGAAATTGGAAAAAAGAAAAAGGAGTAAAAAGGTACGGAGTAGGTTATGCATGGGGAGCGGTTTTATATAATAGACGATTTACGGGGAAATATGTAACAATAGTGGGCTATTTTTTGGCATTTTTAAGTACCCGATCAAGGTTGCGTTTGTTTTCGCGGTCTTTGATGGTTTCGCGTTTGTCGTACATTTTTTTACCTCGCGCCAGGGCTATACGCACCTTGGCAAAACCTTTTTCGTTAATAAACAATCGTAGCGGTACGATGGTTAACCCGCTGTTTTTGACATTTTTGTGAAGGCTTTTTAATTCCTTTTTGTTGAGTAAGAGTTTGCGACTACCCCTGGGGCGATGGTTGTAGTGGGTGCCATAATCGTATTCTTCGATGGTCATATTGATCACAAAAAGCTCGCCCTGCTCATTAAACTCGCAAAAGGCCTCGGCAATCGAGGCCTTGCTTAGGCGGATGGATTTGATCTCGGTTCCGGTCAGTACAATCCCAGCGGTGTACTGATCGATAAACTCGTAATCAAACCGCGCTTTTTTATTTTGAATATTGATGTTTTTTTGCACACTCCAAAGGTACAATTATTCTTGTGTTTCGGGTTCCTTCTCACTGTTTCTAAACACAATTTGATCGTCAAAATAATCGACGACCACGGTTTGGTTGTTCGATATGGTTTCGGCCAATAAGGCTTTGCTCAGGGCATTGATCACTTCGTTTTGAAGGGTGCGTTTTACAGGACGGCCTCCATATTGCGGATCAAATCCCTTGACCGCCAAAGCTTGAATGGCTTCTTCGGTGGCGATCAATCGGATGTTTTGCTCGGCCAGTCGTTGACTGATTTTATCAAATTGTAAACGGACGATTTGTTGGATTTCCTTTTGGGTTAGCGGGGCAAAAAGCACAATATCGTCGATACGGTTTAAAAATTCCGGACGAATTTGTGTTTTTAGCAACTTCATCACCTGTTCGTAAGCTGCTTTTTCGGCCGTATCAAAGTCGGCATGGTATTCAAAGGCGTGTTGAATTTCCTGACTTCCCATATTGCTGGTCATGATGATGACCGAATTTTTAAAATCGGCCACACGTCCTTTATTGTCGGTCAGGCGACCCTCATCGAGCACCTGTAAGAGAATGTTAAAGGTATCGGGATGGGCCTTTTCGATTTCGTCCAACAACACAGCGGAATATGGCTTTTGCCGTACAGCTTCGGTAAGTTGGCCGCCTTCATCATAGCCTACATAACCCGGAGGCGCACCGATGAGGCGGCTTACAGCATGGCGTTCTTGGTATTCACTCATGTCGATACGGGTGATGTTGGTATCATCGTCAAAAAGGGTTTCGGCCAGGGCCTTGGCCAATTCAGTTTTTCCTACCCCTGTAGTACCCAAAAAGAGAAAACTCCCAATGGGACGATTAAGGTCTTGTAGTCCGGCACGGCTTCGGCGAATGGCGTCACTCACCACTCGTACCGCTACTTCTTGGCCCACAAGTCGTTCGTGAATTTTACCTTCGAGTTCCAACAGGCGTTTTTTGTCGGATTGCAGCATCTTGGCCACGGGAATTCCCGTCCATTTGGCTACGACTTCGGCGATATCGTCATAGGTCACTTCTTCTTTGATCAAGGCTTCGCCTTGGTGGAGTTGGGCCAGGGTGTCTTGTAGCTTTTCCAGGGTTTCGTTGGCTTCTTTAATCTTACCATAGCGCAATTCGGCCACCTGACCAAAATCACCTTCGCGTTCTGCACGGTCGGCTTGTTGTTTATAGGATTCGATGGTTACTTTGGCTTGTTGGATTTGATCGACTATGCCTTTTTCGTGGTCCCATTTTGAAAATAGGGTCGCCCGTTCCTCTTTTAGGTCGGCCAGTTCTTTTTGCAGGGCTGTCATCTTTTTCTGGTCGTTCTCCCGGGTAATGGCCACCAGTTCGATTTCCCGTTGCCGGATTTTTCGGTCGAGCGCATCGAGTTCTTCGGGTTTTGAGTTGATTTCCATCCGCAGTTTAGAGGCCGCTTCATCCATCAGGTCAATGGCCTTATCGGGCAAAAAGCGGTTCGAGATATAACGGTCAGAAAGGGTGACTGCCCCCACGATGGCCTCGTCTTTGATACGCACCTTATGGTGGGTTTCGTATTTTTCTTTGATGCCTCGTAGGATCGAAATCGCATTGTCCGGGCTGGGCTCGTCAACCATCACCTTTTGAAACCGTCGTTCGAGGGCTTTGTCTTTTTCAAAATACTTTTGGTATTCGTCTAGGGTAGTAGCCCCGATGGCCCGAAGTTCTCCACGGGCTAGGGCAGGTTTTAGGATATTGGCCGCATCCATAGCTCCTTCACCCCCTCCGGCACCCACAAGGGTATGGATTTCGTCAATAAACAAAATGATATGCCCATCGCTTTGCGACACTTCTTTGATCACACTTTTTAGGCGTTCTTCAAACTCACCTTTGTATTTGGCCCCGGCAATCAGTGCGCCCATGTCCAAGGCGTAAATTCTTTTGTCTTTGAGGTTTTCGGGGATGTCCCCATCGATAATACGGTGGGCCAAACCTTCGGCAATTGCGGTTTTTCCGGTACCGGGTGCCCCGACCAGTATGGGGTTGTTTTTGGTGCGGCGAGATAAGATTTGTAAAAGCCTACGGATTTCATCATCCCGACCAATCACCGGGTCGAGTTTACCGTCGATGGCCTTTTTGGTCAGGTCAACAGCATATTTGTCCAGAGCGTTATAGCGGTCTTCCATAGACGCTGAGGTGACTTTTTCACCCTGACGGAGTTTGGCGATGGCCGCATCAAGTGCTTTTCGGGTAATGCCCTGGTCTTTCAGTATTTTACCGACTGGCCCACTGCTTTCAAAAAGGGCGATTAAAAGGTGGTCGGTAGCGACAAATTCATCTCCGTTTTTTTTGGCGATGGCCGAGGCATTGAGTAAGATTTGCGA
>RFYP01000039.1 GCA_009921175.1 Flavobacteriia bacterium
GCGGGGCCTAGGCCCCGCTTTTTTTTATAGTGCCTTTGTCAAGGTTATTCTTTAATAACTTTAATCTCAACATTTTTGGCTTTTTCGATTTCAGCCATCACGGCCTCTTCGGTACCTTCAACAACCGTTTCTGATTGTGAAGTTTCGCCCTTTTCGTTGGTTTCGGTAGTGACAATGACGGCTTTCATTTGGGTAGCCTCCCCATCACTCGCGGTCGCGTTGACTTCTACACGAATTTCTTTTTGAGAAGTCTGCGCAGTAGCCGTATCGGAATGGTGTCCGCCCAAAATCGGGGCGATTACCAATCCGACCAAACAGGTTAATTTGATCAAAATATTCATCGAGGGTCCTGAAGTATCTTTAAAAGGATCACCGACTGTGTCTCCGGTTACCGCTGCTTTGTGAGCCTCAGAACCTTTGTAAGTCATCTCACCATTGATTTCTACCCCAGCTTCGAATGATTTTTTGGCATTGTCCCATGCACCTCCGGCATTGTTTTGGAAAATCGCCCAAATCACACCGGATACGGTCACACCAGCCATATAACTTCCTAAGGCTTCGGCACCCATTACAAATCCTATAATCACGGGCGTGATGATGGTGATGAGTCCGGGAACTAGCATTTCTTTAAGTGCGGCTTTGGTAGAGATGTCGACACATTTTCCATATTCGGGGGTTCCTTTACCTTCCATAATGCCTTTGATTTCTCTAAACTGACGACGTACTTCTTCGACCATTTCCATGGCAGCACGTCCAACAGCTTTCATGGCCAAGGCCGAAAAGACCACAGGAATCATCCCCCCAATAAACAAGGCGGCTAGTACATCGGCTTTAAAAATATTGATCCCGTCTATGCCCGTAAAGGTAACATAGGCAGCAAAAAGTGCTAAGGCCGTAAGCGCAGCAGATGCAATCGCAAATCCTTTCCCGACAGCAGCGGTCGTATTTCCTACCGAATCCAAGATATCGGTACGTTCTCTGACTTCATCAGGTAGCTCACTCATTTCGGCTACACCCCCGGCATTGTCAGCAATTGGACCAAAAGCATCAATAGCAAGCTGCATGGCTGTGGTGGCCATCATTGCTGAGGCGGCAATCGCTACACCATAAAAACCTGCCAGGGTATAAGAACCCCAAATGGCTACTGCAAATAGTATAATTGAACTGGCGGTAGAAATCATCCCAGTGGCTAGACCGGCAATTATATTGGTCGCTGCCCCAGTAGAGGAATTTTTCACAATATCCAATACTGGTTTTTTCCCTAGGGCTGTATAATATTCTGTAAAATAAGAAATCAAATACCCTACGGCCAACCCTACGAGCGTAGCATAAAATACATTTAACGCTGGTATATCATAAGTGCCTTCACCAAAAAAGCGCATTCCAACGATGGTTTCGGGCAACATCCATTGTATCAAGAAATAGCCGGCAGCGGCAGTGATCAGGATAGAAGTTATATTCCCAAGGTTAAGGGCACGTTGTACTTCTGCTTCCTTGGCGTTGTTGTCCGATATACGAATCAAAAACGTACCAATAATCGACGCAACAATTCCCACACCTGCAATGATCAATGGCAATAGGATAGGCCCCATCCCATTAAATGCATCACTAAACTGGGTTCCGGTTGCATCGGTCATATCTCTGATAATGTAATTCCCCAATACCATAGAAGCCAATACAGTTGCTACATAACTACCAAAAAGATCGGCACCCATTCCAGCTACATCACCCACATTGTCACCAACATTATCGGCAATGGTAGCAGGGTTTCGGGGGTCGTCTTCGGGAATTCCCGCTTCGACTTTACCCACTAAATCGGCCCCAACATCGGCTGCTTTGGTATAGATTCCGCCTCCTACACGAGCAAAGAGCGCAATGGATTCAGCACCCAGTGAGAAACCGGCTAAGGCTTCGAGTACTATGGTCATATTGGTGTAGAAGCTTCCGTTTTCACCCATAAACATATTGATGAACAAAAGGAAAAATAAAGACAATCCCAAGACGGCCAAACCAGCTACACCAAGCCCCATAACTGTACCACCTCCAAAAGACACCTGTAGGGCTTTGGGAAGGCTTTCACGGGCTGCTTGTGTGGTTCGGGCGTTAGATTCTGTTGCAATACGCATCCCGATATTTCCGGCGAGGGCCGAAAAGATCGCACCCACTATAAAGGCCGGAATGATCATGATGCTGGTGGTTTCCACCGCATTGGCAATGAGGAATAGGGCCATTGAGGCCAACACCACAAACACCACCAAAAGACGGTATTCGGCATTGAGAAAGGCCAGTGCTCCTTCTTTGATGCTTTTGGAAATACTTTGCATTTTTTCATTTCCTGCATCTTGTTTTCGTACCCAGCTGGCACGGATTAACATATACACTAATCCAACAATTGACAGAACAACGGGGATCATGATAACATTCGCTTCCATAGATAGAGTTTAAATTTTTGCGGCGTAAAAGTAAGCAAACACCAAGGATTAGAAAAATAGTTGGCGCATCACTTACGCATTTCGATAAATTACTTTGTGTACCGCCTTGATGACATCTTCACTATTGGGCAACCATTCTTTGAGCAAAACGGGTGAATAAGGAGCCGGTGTATCTGCGGTGTTTATTTTTTCGACGGGGGCATCTAGGTAATCAAATATAGTATTTTGTACCTGGTAAGTGATTTCTGTAGACACATTGCCAAAAGGCCAGGCCTCTTCTAAAATCACCAAACGGTTGGTTTTTTTGACCGATTCAAAAATGGTATTGTAGTCCAGCGGGCGAACTGTCCGCAGGTCGATAATTTCGCATTCAATCCCTTCTTTGGCTAGAGCGTCTGCCGCGATATAGGCTTCTTTAATGATTTTTCCAAACGAAACAATCGTCACATCATCTCCTTTTCGCTTAATATCGGCTACTCCGATTGGAAGGGTGTATTCGCCTTCGGGCACTTCCCCTTTGTCTCCGTACATTTGTTCGGATTCCATAAAAATGACTGGGTCATTGTCGCGTATGGCTGATTTCAATAGGCCTTTGGCATCGTAGGGATTGGAGGGTACCACAACCTTGAGCCCAGGACAGTTGGCGTACCAATTTTCAAAAGCTTGGGAGTGGGTAGCGGCCAATTGTCCTGCAGATCCTGTGGGACCACGAAAGACAATCGGGCAAGGAAACTGTCCACCGGACATCTGCCGTATTTTGGCTGCGTTATTGATGATTTGATCGATGCCGACCAAGGCAAAGTTAAAGGTCATAAATTCGATAATGGGCCGGTTGCCTGTCATGGTCGAACCGACACCGATACCGGCAAAGCCCAATTCGGAAATGGGTGTATCCAAGACCCGGTCGGGACCAAACTCGTCCAACATTCCCTTAGAAGCCTTGTAGGCTCCATTGTACTCCGCAACTTCTTCACCCATCAGATAAATGGACGCGTCTCGCCGCATTTCTTCTGACATGGCCTCGGCGATGGCTTCTCTAAACTGAATTGTTTTCATCTACGCGATTAAATTGACTGCAAATTTAACCAATTCTCCCGTAAAATAAGCATCTTTGACTAGGGGTTTTAAAAACTACAAAATGATTAAATTAACCCTTAGCATGTACTAATTCACGCTTTTTTGCGTTATTAAAGTCCAAGCAAAGCCGATGAAACTGATTCAGTTGGACATAAAGGGGATTTCTTACAGTGAAACACAATCGGGTACCTATGCCTTGATTTTGAGTGAAACCAAAGGCGACCGTAAACTTCCCATAGTCATCGGTGGGTTCGAGGCTCAGGCTATAGCCATTGCCCTAGACAAGGACATCAAGCCTGCCCGACCGCTGACACACGACTTGTTCAAGGCCTTTGCCCAGCGTTTTGAAATTATCGTCAAACAGGTGATTATTCATAAACTGGTTGATGGGGTTTTTTACTCCAGTTTGATTTGTGAGCAAAATAAAATTGAAGAGATTATCGACGCCCGCACCTCTGACGCCATAGCCATGGCCCTGCGGTTTAATGCCCCAATTTATACCTACGATTCTATTTTGACCCATGCAGGATTTACCTCGACTGTTCCGCCAGACAATCCCAAAGAAGAAGATCAGGCGTGGACCAAAGAATGGACAGAGGCTGCAGCCAAAAAAACAGAACTTCCCAACAGCCTCAAGCACATATCGATCAGTAAGTTAAAAACCTTACTTAAAAAGTTTGTCGCGGCAGAAGACTACGAAAAAGCGGCCATCATACGCGATGAGTTAGGGCGAAGAAAAACAGACTAAGCTGTTAACTTTTTTTTGAAAACTATTGGATTTAAATTAGAGTCGAATCCAACCTAGATGGTATTTTAGGTGTTCAATTCTACAGATGAAACAATACCTCGACCTGATTCGGCATATTCAAGAAAACGGCACTCTCAAAACCGACCGGACCGGCACCGGAACCAAAAGTGTTTTTGGGTATCAAATGCGGTTTGACCTCAGTGAAGGATTTCCGTTGGTAACCACCAAAAAAATTCATGTGAAATCGGTTATCCATGAACTGCTATGGTTCATTAAGGGCGATACCAACATCCATTATCTTCAAGAAAATGGGGTGCGCATCTGGAACGAATGGGCGGACGAACAGGGTAATTTAGGCCCTGTATACGGTCATCAGTGGCGCAATTGGAATAGTGAGGGCATTGACCAAATTGCCGAACTCATCGAGACGTTAAAAACCAATCCCGACAGTCGGCGCATGCTGGTTTCAGCTTGGAACCCAGGGGTGCTTCCGGATACCCGAAAGAGTTTTGCAGAAAATGTCGCCAACCACAAGGCGGCCCTACCCCCTTGTCATGCTTTTTTTCAATTTTATGTAGCCGACCAAAAATTGTCCTGTCAGCTCTACCAAAGAAGTGCAGATGTTTTTTTGGGGGTACCTTTTAATATTGCTTCCTATGCATTGCTTACTATGATGGTGGCGCAGGTTTGTGGGTACCAAGTCGGTGACTTTGTCCACACCTTTGGCGATGCGCATATTTATGCAAATCACGAGGAACAAATCGCCACCCAACTGCAACGCACACCAAAACTGTTGCCCAGCATGAAACTCAACCCCAACATTCAATCAATTTTTGATTTTACTTACGAAGATTTCACCCTCGAAAACTACGACCCCCACCCCCTTATTAGAGGGAAAGTGGCGGTTTAGAGTAGGGATAGAAAACGATCGATTTCTTCAAAAGTATTGTAAAAGTGAACGGACACCCGTATACCCGAACCCCTCTGGGAACAACGCACCCCGTGTTGTTGGAGCTTATTATAGGCCTTAGTGTCTCCCTTGAAATTAAAAAATGAGCCATGAGCTTTTCGCTGAGTCACCCAGGGTGCAATTAACCCTCTTTCTTCAAGACCTGCTTTAAGGTGGTGCGCCAGTTGATCTTTGTGGGTGAGTAAACGGGTAAAATCCCAAGCATGCAACTGTTTGACCGCAAAGGCCAAGGAAGACGCCCCCAAAAAGTTAAAATGGCCTACAAAAATTTGGTTCCATAGAAGCGTGGGGGTGGTCGCTGTTTTTTTATAAAACAAATCGGAAACACATGCATAGCCCGAATTAAACCCAGCTAAAAGCCATTTATAACCACTGCCTACCACCAGATCTATCGGTGCCTGGCGAAATGAAAAGCTGACCGACCCCATCCATTGCGTCGCATCTACCACAATCAGCAACTCAGGGTGTTGTTGCTTTATCGCCTTGAGCGCTGCTGCATCAAACAACAGGCCGCTGATGTATTGTACCATGCTCAAGGCCAAAACATCATAGGTTTTTTGTTTCAATTGTTCCTGTACACGTTGTTCTACCTTTTCATCGATTGGAAGGGTGTCGATTTTAAAATCCCGTTCTTTAAAAGCCTCCATCAAGGAAGGATAATCTTCTTCAAGCATCAAAATGGTTGATTGGGCCGGTAAGTGGGAAAGAAAATACCGGATTCCCGAAGAAAAATTAGGGACTAAAAACGTGTTTGCTTTGGGGGCATCCAAAAAATCTGCAACCGCCAGAGTGTCTTTTTCCAAGCGCTCATACGCATCAATTTTAAAGCGATCCCCGTTTTGTAAATAGGCCTCTTCCAATTTTTGCCTGTGGGCAAACAAGGGTTGGGAAAGCAGTCCCACATAGGCCGTATTGAGGTAGATTGACTTTTCTAGAGCAGGAAAAAATTGCCTCATTTGCGAGAGAAAACGTACATTTGCCCCCTAAATTAGTCCAATTTCAAAAGAGCGCGAAAAAAAACCCTTGTAAATATCCCTAGCTAAAACGCCTTGGAACACCACAGACTAAATAAAACCCTATTGGAAGAAGAAAAGACACCTCAAGAAGCTGTCGCTAATCCCGACTATGAACACCCAAATGTTACTTTAATTGCTGCTGCTTCAGAAAATGATGCATTGGGTAAAGACAACGACTTGCTTTGGCACATTAGAGAAGACCTTCAGCGGTTTAAAGACCTCACTTGCGGACATGCCATCATTATGGGCAGAAAAACTTTTGAGTCGCTTCCAAAGGCACTCCCCAACCGAACCAACATAGTTATTACACGAAACAATGACTACCAGGCAACGGGCATCGTCTGCTGTTCGAGCCTGGAAGAAGCGCTGGACTTGGCCAAAGACGACCCTCAACCCTTTATCATCGGAGGGGGGCAAATCTACCAACAGGCCATGCCCTTTGCGCATACCCTTGAACTTACACGTGTACACGATCATTTTGAAGCCGATACTTTTTTTCCAACTATTGACCCCACAATATGGCAAGAGGTTTGGCGCGAAACACACCCTAAATCGGACAACCAGCCCCTGGCCTACACTTTTATCACCTATAAAAAAATTGCAACTTCATGAAGGCATATATTTTTCCGGGCCAAGGTGCTCAATTTCCCGGTATGGGAAAAGAATTGTACGAAAATTTTTCACTGGCCAAAAAACGTTTTGAGCAAGCCAACAAACTTTTAGGGTTTGATATCTCCTCCATCATGTTTGAAGGCAGCAAAGAAGATCTCCAACAAACCAGTGTAACCCAGCCGGCCGTTTTCCTTCATTCGGTAATTCTCAGTGAAATCATGGGCGAGGATTTTCAACCCAAAATGGTTGCCGGTCATTCTTTGGGCGAATTTTCGGCACTTACAGCCGCTGGAGCTTTGTCTTTTGAAGATGGATTACAATTGGTCAGTCAGCGGGCGCAAGCCATGCAAAAAGCCTGCGATGAAGTTCCCGGAACTATGGCCGCAGTTTTGGGACTAGAGGATGCTCAAGTAGAAGATGTTTGTGCTTCCATCACCGGAACCGTGGTAGCCGCCAACTACAACTGCCCTGGGCAATTGGTCATCTCGGGTGAACTGGCCGCAGTAGAAGCTGCCTGTGAAGCACTCAAAGAAGCGGGTGCACGGCGGCGTGCCTTGGTACTGCCTGTTGGAGGCGCTTTTCACTCTCCACTGATGGAACCCGCCCGACAAGAATTGGCTGAAGCTATCCAAAGCACTACCTTTCATGACCCCCGCTGTCGAATTTATCAAAATGTTACCGGCCAAGCAGTGATGGAGAAAGAAGTCATCAAAAACAACTTAATTGCACAATTGACAGCTCCCGTTCGCTGGACCCAAAGCGTCCAACAAATGATCTATGACGGTGCTACATCGTTTACCGAAGTAGGCCCCGGTAAGGTTTTACAAGGGTTGGTGCGAAAAATAAATGGTGAAGCCTCGGTAAGTTCAGCTGAAATTTAGTCCTTTTTATACACCTGTCCCTCTTTCATTACAAAGGTGACCTGTTGCAAAGCGGCAATATCTTCGAGAGGATCTTGGTCCACGGCTATGATATCGGCGGTAAAACCGGGTTTTAATTGACCCAATTCTTCACTGACTCCCAACAATTCCGCATTGGTAATCATCGCCAAC
Source organism: Flavobacteriia bacterium (assembly GCA_009921175.1). Taxonomy (GTDB): domain Bacteria; phylum Bacteroidota; class Bacteroidia; order Flavobacteriales; family Flavobacteriaceae; genus RFYP01. The sequence goes on from RFYP01000039.1 coordinate 7,908, forward strand.
TGCAGGGCCTCTTTGGCAGGCATCCCTGCTTCGACCATATAAATAAATTCTTGGGCGTTTTCCCCATGGGGAAACACGCCAGAGTCGGTTCCAAAAGCCAAGGGAACTCCTCGTTTGTAAGCACGGCCAAAGGTCGCTTGAATCTGCGGGCCGATAGCAATGGCCTTAGGTACGATAATTTCGGGAAAAAAACCTTTGATCTGGGCCATTTTGGCCACGTGCTTACCGGCTGAGATGGTAGCGACAAGGTAGGTTTGTTTTTCTTTCATCAAATCCATCGTACGGGTAGAAACCAAAGTACCGTGTTCAATGGTTTTTACACCGGCCAAGACAGCGCGATACATCCCCTCGTCACCATGGGCGTGCGCAGCTACATGCATACCATAATCGTTGGCCGTTTCGACTATGGCCTTGATTTCCTCAAAGGTAAACTGTGGGTTTTGCCCATTTTTGGCGACACTGGTTACTCCACCGGTAGCGGTTATTTTGATACAATCTGCACCGTTTTTGTAGCGATGACGTACGGCTTCTCGGGCTTCATCGGCCGAATTGATGACCCCCTCTCTAGGGCCAGGATCTCCCATAAGTTCTTTTCGCGATCCATTGGTAGGATCTGCATGACCACCTGTGGTACCAATGGCTTTTTCGGCAGAAAAAATACGTGGGCCAGGTACTTTACCTTGAGCTATGGCATCGCGCAAAGAGATATTGACCCCTGTTCCGCCCATATCTCGAACGGTCGTAAAGCCGGCCATGAGTGTACTTTTGGCATTTTGGGCCGCATCAAAGGCACGGTCGGCATCATCGTCTTTGTATTTCCCAACATACGATTGGGGAGTGTATTCACTTTCGATATGCACATGCATGTCGATGAGTCCGGGCAATACCGTCTTGGTTTTTAAATCGATCAACTGATCTGTTGATCCATTGGGGACGACCCATCCATCACGTATATCGACAATTTTTTTTCCCTCTACAACAAGGGTTTTATTTTTAAGCATTTTGCCACTGGCAGCATCAAAGAGTTGTCCACTTTGGATATAGGTTTGTTGTCCAAAACCATACGTGCTCAATACGAATAGTGTAAGAGAAAGGATAGACTGAATTTTCATTTTTAAGAATTTAAATAGTTAAGAAGGTGTGTACAGATATAGTCAATCTGATCATCACTGAGTTCGGTATGCATGGGCAATGAAATCACTTCGTTGACCAAGGCATTGGTCACCGTAAAATCGGCCTCGTTGTACCGAGTGTCTTTATAGGCTTTT
>RFYP01000040.1 GCA_009921175.1 Flavobacteriia bacterium
ATAGAGCACAACATTATTGGTGATAGTAGGTTGTGGCAATATGGGGATTTCCCATGCACATGCCTACGAAAATCATGGTGGTTTCGAAATTTGTGGATTGGTTTCTCGAGGGCCAAGCAAAGAAAAACTTAACAATGTCCTAAAAGGCGACTATCCTTGTTATGACAGCTTTGATACGGCAATGACCCAAAGCCAACCCGATGCAGTTTGCATCTCCACCTATCCTGAAACCCACGAAGCCTATACCCTGACCGCTTTAGAAAATGACTGCCATGTTTTTTTAGAAAAACCAATTGCTACGACGGTTGCCGGTGGAAAACGAATTTTTGAAAAGGCAAAAGCTAAAAACAAAAAAGTAGTGGTTGGTTATATTTTAAGACACCACCCCATTTGGAATCGCTTCATAAAGGAAGCCAGAAAAATGGGAAAACCCTTGGTGATGCGCATGAACCTCAACCAACAAAGTAAAGGCTATATGTGGGATGTGCACAAAAACTTAATGCAATCGCTTAGTCCCATTGTAGATTGTGGAGTGCATTATCTAGACGTTATGTGCCAAATGACCCAAGCCAATCCTGTGAGTGTTTCCGCCATTGGAGTTCGACTTACTGATGAAATCCCAGAAACCAACTACAATTATGGCCAGTTACAGATCCGCTTTGATGATGGCTCCGTTGGATGGTATGAAGCGGGCTGGGGCCCCATGGTTAGCGAAACCGCATTTTTTATCAAAGATGTTTTTGGACCCAAAGGATCGGTTTCACTGACGCAAGACAATACACAGTCTGATGACATCGATGGGCATACCAAAACCGACCTGATGCTGATTCACCATGGTGCTGTAAATGAACAAAACGAATTTTTAAAAGACGATCAAAACATTCGTTTTGATGACGCCCCTGACCACCAAAAGCTATGTGATAACGAACAAGCTTATTTTTATAATGCAATCATAGAAAATCAAGATCTTACAGAACACCTACTACAAGCCATAAGCAGTTTGCATATTGCCTTGGCCTGTGATGAATCGGTTCGTACTGGAAAAACAGTGTTGTTATAAAATAAAAAAACTTGCAATGAAAAAGAATATTTTGATGGCTGCTTGCAGCTTGCTCCTATTTACGTCGCTGAGCGCTCAAATAGACCCCCAAAACATAGACATCGTCCGTGATGCCTATGGTGTACCACATATATTTGCAAAGACGGACGCAGAAGTGGCCTATGGGCTAGCATGGGCCCATGCAGAAGATGATTTTAAAACCATTCAACAAGGCTATCTAGCCGGAAACGCCATGCTCAGTAAACATCTTGGGCTTAAGGGTGGTGCAGCAGATTTTGTAGCTCAATTGATTGCCTCCGAATCGCTAGTAGAGGCACAATACGAGACCCAAATCAGTGCGGCCTACAAAAAAGTACTCGAAGGTTATGCCGCAGGTCTCAACCAATATGCAACCACACACCCGCAAGAAGTGCTTTATGAGGGGCTGTTTCCTGTCACACCAAAAATGATGCTTCGTTATGCCCAGTTACAATTATTCATTTCTTCAAAAGGCGATCAATGGGTCTCACGTGTTTTGGACAATCAAGTAAACTTGAAAGTTGAACCCGAACCCATGAAGGGCTCCAATACCTTTGCATTTAACAGTCAAAAAACCAAAGATGGTGCTACCTATCTAGCCATCAATACACACCAACCTCTAGATGGCCCAGTATCTTGGTATGAGGCACACCTATGCAGTGAAGAGGGCACCAATATATTGGGTGCACTATTTGCAGGAAGCCCCAATATACTCATTGGAGCAAACGAAAATCTTGCTTGGGCACATACCGTAAACCAACCCGACAAGATGGATGTTTTTGCCCTCGAAATGCATCCCAAAGAAAAATATAAATACCGCGTAGACGACCAATACTATACTTTGGAACAATATAAAGCAGAAATCACACTAAAACTTCTCGGTATTCCAATCCGAGTGAAAAAAAAGTTCTTCAACAGTATCTATGGCCCTACGCTAAAAAACAAACACGGGTACTATGCGCTTCGCACACCTGCCCTTTTTGAGATACGAGCCCTAGAACAATGGTGGCGTATGAACAAGGCACGTAATTTCACAGAGTTTTATAAAGCACTAAAAATGAAAGCCTTGCCAGGTTATAACATCGGATATGCAGACCGAAACGATACCATATTTTACATATCAAATGGACTCATTCCAAAACGTGCCGATGGTTATGATTGGGAAAATGTGGTCCCAGGAAACACCCACAAAACCCTTTGGACGACTACCTACGATATCGAGTCGCTGCCACAGGTACTCCAACCCAAGTCTGGTTATGTTTATAACGCCAATCATACACCATTTAGAAGTTCTTCTGAGCAAGACAATCCGGATCCGAGTCTGTTTAACCCCAATATGGGGTTTGAAACCTATGATAACAACCGTTCTACACGTCTAAAAAATTTGATAGATGGATATGATCGGCTCGATTACAACGACTTTAAGAGGATCAAATACGACCGGCAATTTCCCGAACCCTTACAATACAGCTTTATGAACATCAATGCCCTCTTTGATCTTGATGCACAAAGCTACCCTGAACTCCAATCTTTAATAAACAGCATCCAACAATGGGACCGCAAGGCAGATGCTAATTCTTATGGTGCCGGGGCTTTTGCAATTTTATACTATGAGCTCTTTAAATTTTTCAATGAGTTGCCTGCGCCAAAAATTTTTCCAAAACACACCTTGCTAATGGCCCTTAGGGACACAAAAGCCTATATGCTCAAGCATTTTAAAACAACAGAAGTAACTCTCGGTACGTTCCAAAAATTGGTTCGTGGCCAAAAAGAATATCCCATTTTTGGTCTGCCAGATGTGATTACGGCAATGGCTGCAGTCCCCTACAAAAACGGAAAACGTCAAGTCGTTAGCGGTGAGTCTTACATCGAATTGGTAAAGTTTGGCCCGGATGGACCCGAAATCGAGTCTGTAATCTCTTATGGAAGTTCTGATCATCCGGACTCACCCCATTTTAACGATCAAATGGAGTTGTATAAAGACTTTAAAACAAAAAAAATGACGCTAAATAAAGAGGAAGTTTATAATACGGCCCAAAAAATTTATCATCCCAAATGACAATTATCCATTAATTGCGGCTTGATAAATCGCTTCATATTTTTTTAAAACAACATGTAAGTCAAAGGTCTTGGCTTGATCAAAAGCAGCTTGTTTAAAAGCTTTGAGCTTTTTAGAATCTTGCAAAAGCCCCAGTGCCGCATTGGCCATTTCATCTACGGCTCCTATCGGAAACAAATAGCCTGTTTTTCCATGGATATTTACCTCGGGTAGCCCACCAACATTAGTTGATATCACCGGTACCTTATGGATCATTGCTTCAAGTGCAGCCAATCCAAAACTCTCTTTTTCAGAAGGCAACAAAAACAAGTCCGAATAACATAGTATCTTATCGATCTCCAAACTTTTACCCAAGAAGGCCACCTTGCGATCGAGTTTTAATTTTGAAACCAAACGAACCGCTTTGGCCTTTTCTGGGCCCTCCCCAACGATCATGAGCTTGGCTGGCATTTGATCGGCTATTGCTTTAAAAACATGAATTACATCTGAAAGTCTTTTTAGCGGCCTAAGGTTACTAATATGGGTGATGACCTTTTCTTCTTTTTGTGCAATCAATTCCCGACTGCATGGCATATCCATATTTTGGTATTTGCTTACATCGATGAAATTGGGAATTACGTGTATCTCCTTTTTGATTTTAAAATGCCGGAGGGTGTCTTCTTTTAGGCTTTGTGAAACCGAGGTTACGATATTCGAGTGATTGATGCTAAATGTTACCGCGCTTTTATAAAAAGGGTGGTTTCCAACAAGTGTTATATCGGTTCCATGCAAGGTTGTTACGATCGGAATACGAATCCCTTGGTCTTCGAGCATTTTGCGGGCCATATAAGCTGCATATGCGTGTGGTATGGCATAATGTACGTGCAATACGTCGATTTGGTACGACTTGATTACATCTACCAGTTTTGATGACAAGGCCAATTCATAAGGCTGGTATTTAAACAAGTCATATTCTGGCACATGAACTTCGTGAAAATAGAGGTTGTCGTTGAGCGACTCCAATCGAACCGGTTGATGATAGGTGACAAAATGGACTTGGTGTCCAGATTGAGACAAGGCAATACCGAGTTCTGTAGCAACGACGCCACTTCCACCAAACGTTGGATAACAAACAATCGCTATTTTCATATGTCAATCAATTAGTGCATCATATACCAAGCCTTGCATACGGGTGCGGATATCATGCTCTCCTAGCAAATTATTGGCTCGAGTTGGATAGGTTCTGTTGCTGAGAAAAACAAAAACAATTTCTTTTTCGGGGTCTGCCCATGTGTAGGTGCCTGTAAATCCAAAATGGCCAAAACTGGTATGAGAAACACAACCACAAGTAGATCCGCGACCTTCAAGTTGGGGCTTGTCAAATCCAACCCCCCTACGGTTGTTTTCGTCACAATAGTAGCAATTGTTAAAGGCGTCAAAAGTAGTTTCTTTAAAAAACCGTTTACCATCATAGAATCCTTTTTGCAAGTACATTTGCATCAAAACTGCCACCTCAAAGGCATTAGAAAACAAACCTGCATGCCCTCCTACACCACCCAACATGGCGGCTCCCTCATCATGAACATAGCCTTGCAATTTTTTATACCTAAAAAAAGTATCATCTTCAGAGGGTGTAATGCGATCCAAAGGAATCCGATCTGCAGCGTTATACATTGTGTTTTTTAGACCCAGAGGCGTATAAAACGTACTGGAAACCAATTGATCTAAAGGTTTTTGGTAGGTATCTTCCAAATAATATTTCATCAAAAAAAACGCCAAATCAGAGTACTTATACTCCAGGGTATCACGAAGATTACTCTGCTTTACCTCTTTTAGGATTTCTTTATTATAAGACGATCTTAGGTACAATCCGTCCGTAACACGAATTCCAAAACGTGTGGATTTATTTTTCCTATAAAATTTTCTTCTAGGCTTTCCATTTTTATCCAAAGTGGCTTTATAAAATGGAATAAATGGGGTTAACTTGCCATAATGCGACAAAATCTCTCGAACAGACAGGTTGTTTTTGTTGGTGGTTTTCCAGTCTGTCAACAAAGCACCCAATGAAGAATTGAGGTTAAATTTATACTCGTCATAGGCTTTTAACACCATGGGCATGGTTCCCAAAATTTTAGTCAATGAGGCCAGGTCGTAAACATCCGAATTTTGAACCGGTCGTTTCTTATCATAGGTGTGATATCCAAAACTCTTGTGGAAAATTATTTTACCCCTTCGGGCGACCAACATTTGAAGACCAGGGGTCATAGTTGAGTCCAAAACAACTTGTGCAAATGCTTCTATTTGTTTCAGCTTTTCGGGGTCAAAACCTTGCATCGCAGGGGTTGCATAGCCAAGTTTTTTTAGCGATTGAAGCGTAATCCCCGACCCTACCGGATAATCATCAGATACTGTTACAGGCAAACGACCAAGTGCATCTGTAGTTCCCCAAAGGACATCGGCGCTTACACGTTGTGCGATGGTGTTGTTTTGATAACTCACGACGATTCCCTTTAGGCTGGTATTACCCTCTAAAGCTTTTAAAGCATAGGGCTTTACAAATACATCAAGAACCACAGGAATTTTTTGTGCCAATGCGTTTATCAATGCAACTTGATCGATAGAAAATTTTTCATCCTTATAAGGAGTGGCATCCGAACGGTGAAATCCAATAATCAAAGCTTCTATGCCTTCAAGTTGGTTGGCTATAGTGGCAAAATCATCACCTTTGACTGAACGTACCTTGCCGTATTTTTGAAGCTGGGATAAAAAACCAGCACCTTCGGCATCGCCAAGCATAAGATAACCATACTGCTTGTCTGGATTTAACGGCAGTATGTTTTCATTTTTTAAAACAGTAATGGCACGTTCCATAGCTTGTGTGAGCAACAGCGTATCTTTGGTGTTGGACAATCCAATCAAATCACGCTCCATATCTATAGGCGTATAATGATGAAGGCCAACATAGTATTTGGCCTTTAAAATCTTCTTTACAGAATGGGCCAAACGCGCTTCTGTAATCTCCTTTCTGCGGTAGGCTTTTTTAAATGTTTTTATCCCTTCAGGGATGTCATTAGAAATCAACAACATGTCATTTCCGGCCAAAAAAGCGGCCAAATCAGCATTTTTGACCCCTTGATAATCGGCAACCCCTTTCATATTCATGGCATCTGTCAGAACCAATCCATTGAAACCCATTTGATTGAGTAATACTTCTTGAATGGCTTTTTTTGAAAGTGACATGGGAAGGCCGCTCGGGTCAATTGCAGGTATGTTAAGGTGGGCAACCATAACCGAAGATAAGCCCGCACCCATTAGGGTTTTATAGGGAGCCAATTCGACGGAATCGATGCGTGCGCGATCAAAACCAACGGTCGGTAGGGTTTTGTGCGAGTCTTGTGCAGTATCACCATGCCCTGGAAAGTGCTTTCCTGAAGTTAAAATTCTGGCTTGTTGAAGCCCTTCCATCATGGCTTTTGCTTTTTCGGTTACTGATTTGGGATCTTCGCCAAAAGAACGATTTCCAATTATAGGATTTTCAGGATTGGTATTGATGTCCAAAACGGGCGCAAAATTCATATGAATTCCCAAAAGCTTGAGTTGTTGGCCCATTTGATATCCAATCGATGTAATTATGGATGGGTCTTGAATTGCACCAAGGGTCATGTTCCATGGAAAAGACGTGAGCGAATCCAGTCGCATGGCTGCACCCCACTCTGCATCAAGTGTGGCCAACAGTGGCACTTTGGTTTGTTGCTGGAGGGTGTTGAGCCAACGGCTTTGCTTGTAAGGGGTACCTTTAGAAAATATAACACCTCCCAACTGATAGGATTTTACTAGCTCAAGCATTTCATTGAGGTGATTTTCATCCTGTTTTGGATACACCATCGGTACAAAAAGCTGCCCTATTTTTTCTTCTAAAGTCAGACTTTGATAAACACTGTCGACCCATTTTAGCTGCGCTATGGCATCTGCTGATCGGAGCGGATCGGGTTGTTGTGCTTCAATTGTTTGAACGATTCCCAACGTTACAAACACGAATAAAATAAAATGTTTCATTATCTAAAAGAATCGACTGTGCCAACTTTCATAGGCTGGGACTTCCCAAGCCTCCAAAAAGTCCGCCTTTGCGCTGGCTACAAGTCAGGACCACAAGCGCATTGGCGATGGCGACACAGGCCCCAACACGGGTGGCATGGGCGCCTACTCACCCGCACCCGTGGTGACACCCAAGGTCTACGCGCAAGTCATGCGCGAAGTCATTCGCCCGGCCCTTAAAGGCATGCAGGCCGAAGGCACGCCTTACAAGGGCTTTCTTTACGCAGGCCTCATGATTCATAACGAACAGGCCAAAGTGGTGGAGTTCAACTGCCGCATGGGAGACCCCGAGACTCAGCCCATCATGATGCGCATGAAGGGCGACTTTGCCAGCCTACTAGAGGCGGCCATTCAGGGGCGCCTGGAGCAGGCGGAGTCAATGGCCGACAACCTCTGGGATGGCAGGCCTGCCGTAGGTGTGGTTCTTGCGGCGGCCAATTACCCCGAGACACCACAGCTAGGGGATGCTATTGCAGGCATTCCTAAGGACAGCCCCGACACCAAAGTCTTTCATGCAGGCACAAGCCTTAGTGAACAGGGCCTGGTGAGCTCAGGTGGGCGTGTGCTCTGCGTCACTGCACTTGGTGGAAAACTGAAAGAGGCGCAGGCCCTTGCCTATAAGGCCCTTGGCCCCATTGCGTACAACGGTATGCAATACCGCAAAGACATTGGTGCAAAAGGCATCAGCTAAGTGACCCACCCGACAAGGACCACAGGCCGAGCCACGGCCAGCAACCAAGAGACTCCCATTGCCATTGCGGGCGGGGGTATTGTTGCCGGCTGTGCTGCACGTCTTATGGCGGAGTTAGGGCATGACGTGCTTTGGCTAGGGCCGCAAGAGCCCACCCAACGTGCCGATGGGGCTGACCAGCGCGCTTATGCGCTTGGGCCTCAGGCCATTGGGCTTTTATCTAGGCTCGGCCTCTGGCAACGACTGCAACCAAAGGCCCGGCCTATTACTCGCATGGAGATTCGCCAGGCCAACGACCGGCGTGGCATTACAAATCCACAAAAAGCTGGCCCGACCCCTACGAATGAGCCCGACCTTTGTTTAAAGGCCGAAGACCTTGGCGAAGACTGGCTTGCCTGCATCGTCTCGCATGCGGACCTTCTTGCTGCCACGGAATCTGTGGACGTCTGGCCCAAAAACCTGCATCGGGTCGATGGCTCCGTGGTCCAGGCCAGACCAGGCGGTCCCAAGGAGCCGGTTGTATTGCATCTTAGTAACAACCAGACTTACACCGCCAGCCTTCTGCTTGCGGCAGACGGTCAACGCTCCACGGTTAGGCGACGACTTGGGCTTGGCTGGGGCGTTCGTCAGTACCAACAGACTGCCCTGGTCTGCAGGCTTGACTGCCAGAAACCCCATGAATCGGCTGCCCTTCAGTGGTTTGAACAGGGTGCTGTTCTTGCACTGCTACCGCTTGCAGACCCCCATCAGGTCTCGCTCGTTTACAGCCTGCCCAATGAACGACTTGCCCATTTTCAGTCGCTTGCCGACGCCGCGTTTGCCAATGCGCTCAGCCTGGCAAGCAGTTATCGGCTCGGTGAGTTAAGCAACCCGAGCCCTCGGGTGGCAAGCCCCCTTGCCATGACACTTGTGCCCGAGACCAGCCTTGGTCGCGTCCTTCTTCTTGG
>RFYP01000005.1 GCA_009921175.1 Flavobacteriia bacterium
ATTTTGTAAGACGCTTATTAAAATGGAATCTAATGATATTGAGGACTTCATCAAGTTTGATTGGGACAGTATGAAAGAGGTTGTAAGTTTGGATACAGACAAAGAAATTGTTGTAAGACTTATCTATTCAAATAAGGACTCTATTTCATCGGGAATTAACGATTTTGACCTTAAGTTTAAGTTGACAGAAAGTAGTTTTAAAACAGATGTTAAGGTTATAGAACATTCCTTACAAAAATTAACTACACTAGAATTTGATTAACCTTTTTTAGAAGAAAATCAAGTCTCTAATTCCTAAATGAAAGCACCACCAATCTTTGAGATGGTACACAATGTGTACCACTAATTTCATAACCGTCTGATCATCTGTCTATAATTTGATGGTGTGATTTCAGGAGGTATCACTTCCCAAAACCCATAAAGTTTTGAAACTTTATGGGTTTTTTATATAAATGCATCTACAGCTAAGGGTTTTTAAAGTTTTGGAAAAGTTACACATCTAACCCTTTCATCATTTTATTCCAATAGAGGTACGGCAGCATATATTTATTAAGCATCCAAAGTCGCCAGTGTTCTTTAGACGAATCTTTGATCAATAACTGTTTCAGCTTGGGGTCGGGGATAAAATTGTTTTTATAGTCAAACTCGGCCAATACCATTTTACCATAGCCCGTAACCAGTGGACAAGACGAATATCCGTTATAGGATTGGTTGGTGGCTTTTTGATGGTTGATCAAACGCAATAGATTATCTACCACTATAGTCACTTGTTTGCGAATAGCCGCGCCCGTTTTGGCGGTGGGTAAACCAGCTACATCGCCTAGCCCAAAAATATTGGGAAATTGGGTGTGCTGCAAACTACCATGATCAACCGCCAACCAGCCGGTTTCGTTGACCAAATTGGATTCTTTGACAAAGGTAGGAGCCGTTTGGGGTGGTGCTAAATGCAACATATCAAAAGGCACTTCGAGTAAGTTGTCCTTAGTCAATTTGGCCCCCAGAGCATTGTCTTTGGCAGAGGGGTAAATTCCCCCTTGGGTGCTGTTTTTTTAAAATACACCTTTTTATTTTTTGCATCAATCTTGACCGGGGAGTGGAACGGCTTAAAATCAATTCCATAGCGGTCGATTACTTTTTCAAGCGTGGCTTTGATCTCCGGCACGCCAAAAATCACAGATCCGGGAGTTGCAAACACAAGGTTGATGTTTTGGGAGCGCCCCTTTTTACGGAAATAATCGGCCGCCAAATAAGCGATTTTTTGGGGGGCTCCTCCACATTTAATCTTTGTAGTCGGTTGGGTAAAAATGGCATTTCCCCCTTTAAAATTTTGAAGGATCTCCCAAGTGTGTTGGGGATCGGTATAATTACTGCAAACCACTCCTTTTTCGATGGCTTCGGGCAGTCCTTCGATCAGCGATGGATCCATAATCAGTCCGGGGGCCACTACCAAAAAATCATAGGTAAAATCACCTGAAGAAGCCGTAGAAAGACTATTGTCCTCGGCCTTAAAAGCAGTTACGGCATCCTTGATCCAGGGGTTGCTCCTTTGGGAATCAACGCTCCCATTGGCCGTCCAGTTCTTTTATAATCATAGGTTCCTGCACCGACCAAGGTCCATGCAGGTTGGTAATAGTGCTTCTCAGCCGGATCGATAATGGCAATGTCTAGGTTTTTGTCTTTTTTAAGTAATTGACCGGCTGTCATAATCCCGGCAGTACCTGCACCAATGATGATGATTTGATGATGTGTTTTCATTTAAATTCTAATTGGTTGAATATAGTCCAAAAAAGGTACGACTTTTTTCAATAAGAATTTTTTAGGATCTATTCCATAGAAAACTAGCCGCTTGGCTAAACCTTTAATCGTCTAGGGACAAGACACGATCTTGTGGAGGTGTGTCATCGGGTTTGGGGGCATCGATTTGTTCTACCTTTCGCAATTTGGAGAGCATCATGCGCGTACGGGTGGTGACCAATTTGTTGATTTCTTGGTCGGCTTCATTAATTTTTTTCTGGGCTTTTTCGAGTACCCCGCCAAAGGCCGTAAATTCTTTTTTGACGGCCGCCAAAACTTCCCAAACCTCACTGCTTCGCTTTTGAATTGCCAAGGTCTTAAAGCCCATTTGCAGACTGTTCAACATGGCCGCTAGGGTCGTGGGACCGGTAATCACAATTTTATACTCCCGTTGCAGTTGGGCAATCAAATCGGCATGGCGCACTACTTCAGCATACAGGCCCTCTATGGGTAAAAACATGATACCAAAGTCTGTGGTATGCGGAGGGTCGATGTATTTTTGGGCAATGTCTTTGGCAAATTTTTTGACGCTTTGCAACAAAGCCCTAACCCCTTGTTCTACCTCCTGTGCATCACCGCGTTCATAGGCCGCTTGTAGGCGTATATAGTCTTCTTGAGGAAATTTGGCAAACTCTACATGAGCATCGGAGCCCCTTTTGGTTTTGACATTGCTGTCATATTGCTCCGGGGCAAGAATTTGCTCTAGGATGTTACCAAGTTGAATTTCGCCTAAAACCCCTCGGGTTTTAACATTGCTCAGCACTTTTTTCAGGTCGCCGACTCCCGCGGCCAGGTTTTGCATTTCGCCCAGACCCTTTTGCACTTTGAGCAACTGTTGGGTCACCATTTCAAACGACTTGCCCAAACGCTCTTCGAGGGTTTTGTGCAGTTTTTCGTCCACCGTTTCACGCATTTTTTCCAACCGCAATTCGGTGGTTTTTACCAGTTCGTCTTGTTTGAGGTTCATGGCCTCAAACTTCTGCTTTTGGAGCTCGTTAAACTCTTTAACGTTTTTTGAAAATGCTTCTTGAAAATCTTTTAAGGTCAGGCGCAGTTCGTCGCGATCTTCTTTGGCTTTTTTAAGCAATGCCTCCGAAAGTCGCTCGATACTTTGGGTGAACTCAATGCGGTTTTCTCTAAAATTTTTGGACAGTTCTTCTCGGTGTTGAGCAAATTCACTGCGCAAGAGGTCTTTTAATCCTTCTTGGGGTGCAGCGGTATTTTTTCGCAGTTGTATGGCCACCCAAAGGGCAATACCCAAGACCAATACCATCAAAAGGAGCAAGAGATTTTCCATGGAAGAAAGGTACAAATTATTCTAAGGAAATGGAGTGACTGTATAGGCGATCTCCCCGAGCACCAAGCAGTTCAAATTCGAGACGGTTTTGGGCCCAATCAAAATGCAGCAGGCCAAAATTGCGCTGGACAATCAACGGGCTGATTCGGTGAGGGTTATACTCTGCTTCTAAAACATCATACGAATGAGTGATGCCGCTAGAGGTGAAATCATAAACGGTTTTACCCGCCGGAGTTTGGGCCTGGGAAAGCTCGGCAATATGGCGATCTCCACTCAAAAAAATGGGGTTCTGAACCGGGTATTGGTCCAAAAGTGCGACTATTTGTTGCTGAGCCTGGGGAAAGTTTGACCACTTTTCATAAGGGTGCTTGTCGGATAAAAATTGAATTCCCGTCCCGATCAAATGCACACGGGCATCACTGCTTGCCAAGAAATCGCGCAGCCAGTCCCATTGTGCTGTTCCCAGTAGTGATCCCGGGTTGGATTTGTAGCGTTGTTCAGTGTCGGAATCGGGTACATAGGGTTCTTTAAAATAACGTATATCCAATAAAATCAAAGCCACCTTTTGATCGCCCTCTCCAAAGGTATAGGCCTGATAAACCCCTTGGCGCGACCGGACTGGATGTGCTTGGGGAATGTCCAAAAACTCAAGCAACAAGGATTTACTTTGCTCCTTTTCGGCATAATCGGCACCGCCATCATTGGGTCCGTAATCATGGTCGTCCCAAACACCAAAAATTTGGGCTTCGGAAGTCAATCGCTGATAATGGGGATTGGTTTTTTGGGTGCGGTATTTATTTTCGAGGTCTTGCAAGGCATGGGCTTCGCCATAGACAATATCACCCAACCAAAGCCAAGCTTGGGGCTGTTGATCGGCAATGGTTTTCCACACCGTTGGATCTAGAGTGGTTTTGTTGCACGAACCAAAAGCAAAGGTGGAGAGTGAAGCCTTATAGGTCGCATCTTGTGCATGCAACAGTACAGCGCAAAACAAACTCAGGGAAAGGAAATGAAAAAGTGGTGTTGGGCGCATGGGTTCACTTAAAATTTACAAGGCGCCTTGGATAATGCTTTCGACCACTTCGGGGTTGAGCAAGGTAGAGGTATCTCCGAGTTCATCGGTAGCACCAACGGTAATTTTTCTCAAGATTCGTCGCATGATTTTTCCTGAACGGGTTTTGGGTAGACCCACAACAAACTGAATTTTATCGAGTTTGGCAATCGGACCAATGTTGATCGATATCTGCTGGTTAATTTCAGCGCGAAGCGCATCCTGTTGGTCTTCGGGCAAGGCTTCCTTTAGAATCACAAATCCATAGAGGGCGTTTCCTTTGATATCGTGAGGAAATCCTACAATGGCCGACTCCGCCACTTTGGGATGCTCGTTGATGGCATCTTCGATGGGAGCGGTTCCTAAATTATGACCCGATACGATGATCACGTCATCGACACGACCGGTAATGCGGTAATACCCCACACTGTCACGTAGCGCACCATCGCCAGTAAAATAATTGCCCGGGAAGGTCGAAAAATAGGTTTCGCGGTAGCGTTCGTGATTGCCCCAAATGGTTCGGGCCATCGAAGGCCAGGGAAACTTGATACATAGACGGCCCTGGACATTTTTACCAGGAATTTCTTGGCCGTCGGCATCTCTTAATGCCGGTTGAATACCGATAAAGGGCAAAGTCGCAAAGGTAGGTTTGGTGGGCGTGGCATAGGGAATTGGTGAAATCATAATCCCCCCTGTCTCGGTTTGCCACCAGGTATCGACTATGGGACAGGTTTGCTTGCCGATATGGGTGTCGTACCAGTGCCAGGCCTCTTCGTTGATAGGTTCACCTACCGTGCCTAAAACTTTGAGAGAAGACAGGTCGTATTGGGTCACAAAAGACAATTGTTCTTTGGCCAAAGCCCGAATGGCCGTAGGGGCTGTATAAAACTGATTGACCTGGTGTTTTTCGACAATTTGCCAAAATCGGCCAAAATCGGGATAAGAAGGTACCCCTTCAAACATCACCGTTGTCGCTCCATTGGCCAGGGGTCCGTAGACGATATAGGAGTGTCCGGTAATCCAACCGATGTCTGCCGTGCACCAATAGACATCTTCTTCTTGGTATTGAAAAATATTTTTAAACGTATAAGCCGAATACACCATATACCCTGCGGTGGAATGCACCATACCTTTGGGCTGACCGGTAGATCCTGACGTATATAAAATAAACAAAGGGTCTTCGGCCTCCATGACCTCAGCCGGGCAGTCGGTCGATGCCTTTTCAAGCAGGGGCGCCAACCAAGCATCTCTTCCTTCTTGCATCATCACGGATTCTTGGGTGCGCTGGGCGACCAAAACTTTAGTCACGCCCGGGCAGTCATTTAGGGCTTCGTCTACGATGGCTTTAAGGGGAATGGTTTTGTTGCCTCTAAATCCTCCATCGGCAGTCAGTACCACTTTACAATCGCAATCGTTGATGCGTGTCGCTAGGGCGGTCGCTGAAAATCCTCCAAATACCACCGAATGAACAGCACCTATGCGCGCACAGGCGAGTACAGCAATGGCGAGTTCGGGAATCATGGGCATGTAAACACATACCCGATCCCCTTTTTTTACCTGTTGTGCTTTGAGCACATTTGCCATACGATTCACGCGTTCGTACAACTCTTGGTATGTGATGTGCTCAGCCGGCTCTTTGGGGTTGTTGGGTTCGAATAAAATCGCTGTTTTTTGGGCCCGATCTTTGAGGTGTCGGTCAATGCAATTTTCGGTAATATTGAGTTGTGCTCCTTCAAACCACTTGACCTCGGGTTTATGAAAGTCCCACGATAAGACACGGTCCCAGGTTTTGTGCCAAACAAAGTTTTCACGCGCCAGGTTGTCCCAAAAGGTTTCGGGATCTTCGACCGAAGTGCGATACACTTGGAAGTATTGTTCTAAACTTTCAATTTGGTACGGATTCATTTGTTTATTGGTTTACATGTTTAATGTGTATGGGCGGCACCTGCTCCTCTGGGGATTCGAATGTCCTCCACCAGTTCTTGTACTTCTTTTGGCGGGTCAGGGTAAAAATAATTGACCGTCAGTGCGACCATAAAATTAACAATCATGGCGACACTACCAAAGCCTTCGGGTGAAATCCCCCACCACCAGGCCGATTGGAGTCCGGCCACAGCTTCTTTGCCCCCGTCAAAGACACCAAATTTAAATTTTAACATATAGAACAGCATCAAGGAAATTCCGACTATCATTCCACTGATGGCTCCTTGGCGGTTCATTTTTTTGTAAAAAATCCCCAAAATAATCGCCGGGAAAAAGGAAGCCGCCGCCAATCCAAATGCCAAAGCGACTACCGCAGCGACAAATCCGGGTGGGTTGATTCCAAAATAGCCGGCTACTACTACCGCAAAGGTCGCCGCTGCTCGGGCTGACCATAACTCGCCTTTTTCGCTAATGTTGGGTTTAAATACTTTTTTGATCAAATCGTGTGAAATCGAAGAAGAGATTACCAGCAATAGTCCGGCCGCTGTTGACAGGGCTGCTGCCAAGCCCCCTGCCGCAACCAAGGCCACCACCCAGGCGGGAAGTTCTGCAATTTCTGGATTGGCCAAGACCATAATGTCTCGGTCCACAGTCAGTTCGTTGTTGGCATCGCCGGTATATTGTATGGTACCGTCTTGGTTTTTATCATCGAATTGCAGCAAGCCGGTGGTTTCCCAGTTTTTAAACCATTCGGGCATGTTTGCATAGGGCTGATTACTCACCGTATCGATCAGGTTGATCCGGGCAAAAACGGCCACTGCCGGGGCAGTAGTATATAAAAGAGCGATACACAAAAGGGCAATCCCTGCCGATTTTCGGGCATCACGAACGCGTTTGACGGTAAAAAATCGAACGATCACATGCGGCAATCCGGCGGTACCCACCATCAAAGCTAGGGTGATGGCAAACACATCAATACGGGATTTGCTACCTGTCGTATAGTTAGCAAATCCCAATTCTTGCGACAGGCCATTGAGGCGTTCCAACAAGTAGGTACCCGAACCGTCGTTGAGTTGGCTACCCATTCCCAGTTGGGGAATGGGGTTTCCGGTCATTTGAATGGATATAAAAAAAGCCGGTACCATAAAAGCAAAAATCAGCACACAGAACTGTGCCACCTGGGTGTAGGTAATTCCTTTCATCCCCCCTAAAACGGCATAGAATAAAACGATGATCATCCCGATAATTACCCCGGTGTCGATATCGACTTCTAGAAAGCGGGAAAAGACCACCCCTACACCGCGCATTTGCCCAGCAACATAGGTAAAAGAAACCAGCAATGCACAGAGCACGGCAACCACACGGGCAGTGTTCGAATAGTAACGTTCACCCACAAAATCGGGAACGGTAAACTGTCCAAATTTTCGTAAATAGGGCGCCAATAAAAGCGCGAGCAGCACATAGCCTCCGGTCCAGCCCATGAGGTAAACCGAGCCGTCGTAGCCCATAAATGAAATTAGCCCCGCCATGGAGATAAACGACGCGGCTGACATCCAGTCTGCCGCCGTGGCCAAACCGTTGGCCCAGGGAGAGATTCCTCCGCCGGCCACATAAAACTCTTTAGTCGATCCGGCCCGTGACCAAATGGCAATAGCGATATATATTCCAAAAGTAATTCCGACCAACGTATAGGTCCAAAGTTGTACAGTCATGGTGTTTTGTTATTCGTTTACATCAAATTTTTTGTCCAAGCGGTTCATCAATGCTACATAGACAAAGATGAGCAAGACAAATACATAGATCGCTCCTTGTTGGGCCATCCAAAAGCCAAGGGGAAATCCCCCGACCATAAATTGATCTAAAAAATCTTTAAAAAGAATACCGGCCCCATAGGAAACTAGAAACCAGATGGAAAGTAAGAGAATAAGGTACCTGAGGTTCTGGCTCCAGTACCGCTGACGTTGGTTGGATTGATTCATTTTGGTTTATTTATCGGTCGTGCGCACAGAAGCACCTCCTAAAAATATTAAATAAATTAATTCATTCGCCCATTTATGCTTCAAATCATTCACCTCTTTAGCCTATTTCCTTTTAAATCTCTTATTTTTAAACCTTGAAAAGAGAATAGTATCTTTCTTTTTTCAACTGACTATAAAAGCGAAAAAACCATTGAAAACCCTCGCGCACATTCGCAAAGAAGAAGTGTCCATCGCCTTGATTTGGCTCTTTCACGTCAGTGGTATCTTGGGGATTGTCTACGGTGATGCGCTGTGGTTTATTCAGGCCACCCCTCTCAATTTGAGTTTATCTTTTATTTTGGTTTTGGTCAATGGATGGTCTTCCAAAAATTTTATCCGTGCCGTGGTCATCATTTATGGAGTTGGCATGTTGGCCGAAATCTTGGGAGTCCAATGGGGATGGATTTTTGGTGACTATCAATACGGAGCAATGTTGGGATGGAAATGGCTGGGAGTTCCTTGGCTAATCGGTGCCAACTGGGTGATATTGGTCGTCTGTACCAGTGTGATTGCCCGGGATTTGGTGGCCAATCGTTACGGCCAAATTTTGGTGGGTGTCGCCCTGATGCTCTTATTGGATTTGTTGATAGAACCCATTGCACCTGTCTTGGATTTTTGGGTCTTTGAAGGGGGTGAAGCCCCCCTTCAAAATTTTATCGGCTGGGCCGCTGTTGCCCTACCCTTACAGCTACTAATGCAGTGGGTAAGACTTCGCCCCAAAAGCAGTTTTTATCACAACCTTTACTTACTGCAAATCCTCTTTTTTACGGTCTTGTTAATTAAGCTTAACTCGGCAGCCCCTTTGTTGGAGTTATCGTAACTTTGCAGTAATGAAAAATGCATGGCTTTTCGGTATCATAGTATTGTCCTTTGGGTGTAAAGAGCCTAAGCCCAAACCAGCGGAGGTTACTGTGGCGGCCGACAGCCTGGTGGTTAATTTTCCTAAGCAAACGGAGCGTTTGGTGCAATTTGATCCTGCCTTTGTCGAAGAATATCAATTGGAGGATTGGGAGGCATTGATGAATTTTAAACGAGATTTTGAAAATCTGCAACGCCTAAACCCCAAAGGATTGACCGTTTTTCTGCGGGGGCTCGACAACCAAACCCAACGCCTACTGGCCTCAGATTTTCCCAAAGCTTTTGACAATCCTCCAATCAAAAGTCGCCTACAAGTAGTTCGCACCGACATCCTAAAATGCATCTACTATGCCGAAAACCGGCAAAACGAATCCCTAGACCAAGCCCTAAGGGCGATGTATGTCTCCTATACTGCTTTTTTAGAGCGGTTAATTTCTATGGGAGAGGAAAAAAATATCAATGTGTTGCAACGTCTAGACTAAAACAGCAGCTGTTTTTGCGCCTTAGCTGTTTTGGACAAGAGCAATTTTGCTGTATTGAGCGCTGCAGTAATTTCTTTTTGGTGCGCCGCCAGTAATTCCAGCTCGGGGGCCTCCTCAACCAGTTGATCGTAAAGCACCAAAAGTTCTTGATCCAAAGCCATCCCTTTTTGGGCAAAAATAGTCGCTTTGTCGTCAACCGTTGTAATGATGCGTTGATTGAGGTCCGTACGATTAAAGAGCAAGTTTTCAGTAGATACATCAAACGAGCGCAAGACCGCCATCAATTCTTGACAAAATCGATTGCGTAGGCGGGCTTGTTGATTGAAAAAACGGGTTGCCTCTGTATGGGTCTGAAGATCAGCCGCCTTGAGAAATTCCAGCTTGGTCATATTCAGATGATGGATCAGACTGGAAAGGGTCGCAATCGTTTTTTTAGATTTCATGATGGATCAATGTACCATTATAATCATGAAAAGGGCCAGACGCTAGGGGCTTTCTTTTAACAACTTATCCACAGTAAAGTGCGAACCATGGGTTTGGATGATTTTTTCAGCGCTCACCATTCTTGGGGGTGAGGAGTTTTTTTCAAAGGGAGGAAGGACAACACCCCATTGTTGGGCTATACTGGTATAATATGCTTTACGTGAAGGGTGATACGGATTGACCACATTGTAGATTTCATTTTTTTGTGGTGAATCAATCAGTGCCGCCAAGTAGGCAATGACCTCAGATTGATGTACAAGGTTAATCACCCCCTCAGGATTGGAGATGGACGTTTTTTTGGAAAGGCCAAACACAGGATGTCGATCTTTACCGATCAATCCACCAAGCCTCAAAATGGTTTTGTGCGGGGCTGGTAGGGCTTGAAATTGGCGTTCGCCTTCCAAAAGCAGAAGCCCGCCCGGACTGTTGGGTTGTGCAGCTGTTTGTTCGGTTACCACTCCCGTTGCATCTCCATAGACCGAAGTACTGCTGAATAAAATAAGATGGTTTATCGTTTGTTTTTTTAACTGCTCAAAAAGCGGGGCATACAGATTTTCAAAAGTAATTGATGGATTTCTTTTGGTGCCGGGGGGAAACGCAATGATCAAAACCTCTAGGCCGCTAAAAAAGGTCATATCTCCTTCCAAGGTTCCGTTGGAAAGATCCAAAGGAAAAGCGTCGATCCCATAGGCGTGGAGTTGAGCCAAGCCTTCCTTAGAACGTCGACTCCCCCTTACGACATATGCCTGCTTCAGGAAAAATCGCGCCGTTGGAATTCCCAACCAACCACACCCCAAAATGCCTATTTGCTGTTTCATTAATCACAAAAAAAGATGAATTCTACTGTATTATAACGGTTAATCGACTTGTTTAATTGCTAAATTATCAATATCTTACTTGTTCACTTTAAATTTTATCATCATGCCAATAAAAAGTTTTCAAGGTGCACGGGCTCAAAAACAACGACGGAGCGTTCCCTTATTGGTTCGTGATATCATGACCCGTAATTTGATTGTTTTTCACCCCGACCAAACGATTCATGAAGTCATGGAACAATTTATAAAAAATAGAATTTCTGGAGGGCCTGTTGTCGATGATTCCGGAAACCTCATCGGGGTCATCTCCGAGGCCGATTGTATGAAACAAATTTCAGAAAGTCGTTATTTTAACATGCCGATACTCGATCGTTCGGTGGCCAATTTTATGTCCACAGCAGTAGAAACCATCGATGCTTCCAAAAGTGTTTTTGAAGCTGCTTCGCGTTTTACGAAAAAAAATCGCCGGCGTTTTCCGGTGTTGGAACACAACAAATTGGTCGGTCAAATTAGCCGTAAAGACATCGTAAAAGCTGCCCTAAAACTACAGAGCAGTACATGGCGTCAACCGTAGTATTCTAAGGCTACTCTATAGGTGTTGGTGTGGGCATCCACGATGGTTTTTAGGCAGGGTGAATATCCTCCTCCCATACTACATTGCACCGGGATCTGTGCTTCATAGCATTGTTCAAACACAAATTGATCGCGTAACTTACAGCCCTCAATACTCAATCCCAAACGGCCTAATTTATCCGTGGCTAGCACATCTACACCACTTAGGTAAAAAATAAAATCAGGCTGAAGATTTTGAATTAATTCCGGTAAGGTTCTTTTTAATAAATCCAGATAATCTGCATCTGACAAATGATCGTCGAGGGCAAAATCCAAATCGCTTTTTTCTTTTTTAAAAGGATAATTTTTGGCGCCATGCATCGAAAATGTAAATACCGCATCTTGATTTTGAAACAAGGCTGCAGTCCCATTTCCTTGGTGCACATCCAAGTCAACGATTAAAATTTGCTTTGCCAGACCTTTGTCCAATAAATATTGGGCCGCAATGGCCTGATCATTCAATAGACAAAAGGCTTCTCCGTGGTCGTAAAAAGCGTGGTGTGTCCCCCCGGCTATGTTAAAAGAAACCCCATTATCTAGAGCTTTTAGGGCGCCTTGCACCGTTCCTGCAGTAATGACCCATTCACGATCGATGAGTTGTTGAGAAAGTGGAAAGCCTATTTTTCGAACTGCACGACTATCGAGCGCCAAGGTTTTTAATTGTTGGACGTAATGAGGATCATGCACCCGGCATATCACGTCATCCTCGATGGGTGTAGGAACAAAAAAATCGGCCTGTTGACAAATCCCTTCCCGAAGAAGCTGTTGAGGAAGTAAGCCGTATTTTTCCATTGGAAACCGGTGCTTTTCGGGCAACGGCAACTGGTATATCGGGGTGTAAGCTACAGAAAGCACGACTAGCTTTTAGCGAATCACGCTGCCATTTTCGGCCCCCGGATCGGGACTGACAAAGACCAAATCGCCTTGGCTATCTTCTGCCAGTAACAACATACCTTGGCTGGTTACCCCTCGGATGGTTCGGGGGGCCAGATTGGCCATCACCGTTACTTTCTTACCCAACAAGGCTTCCGGCTCAAAAAACTCGGCAATCCCAGAAACGATGGTTCGGATTTCAAATCCAAGATCAACTTGAAATTGAAGCAGTTTGTCGGCTTTGGGCACTTTTTGGGCCGCTAGGATGGTGCCTACGCGCAAGTCCATTGCCGTAAATTCTTCGTAACTCACATCTGGTTTTACTTCTGGTAGATGGGGTGGGACGATGGGATCGGTATCTTCTTGCATCAGTTTTTCCAATTGTTTTTCGATGGATTCGTCTTCGATTTTTTCAAATAGCAGGCTCGCTTCTTCTAGGGATTGGCCTACCACCAATAAAGGACGGTTATCTGCTAAGTCAGCCCAGCTTTTCCCTTCGAGCTGAAGCATTTTTTTGAGTTTTACGGCAGTAAACGGCAACAGAGGCTCCGAAACCAGTGCAAGGGTGGCGGCTATTTGCAAGGCGTTGTAGAGAATGGTTGCTACACGGTCGGGATCGGTTTTAATTTTTTTCCAAGGCTCTTCATCGGCGAGGTATTTGTTGCCCAATCGGGCCAAATTCATCAAGGCCTGGCTGGCTTCGCGAAATTTGTAGTGTTCAATTGCATCGCCAATTTTTTCAGGAGCTGTTTGGAGGGCTTTAAGCGTCGTTTGGTCTTCTGTTGTCTGTGCATGGGGCTGGGGAACCTTCCCTGCAAAATATTTATGGGTCAAGACCACCACACGATTGATAAAGTTGCCATAAATCGCAACGAGTTCGTTGTTGTTACGGGCCTGAAATTCTTTCCACGTAAAGTCGTTATCCTTATTCTCTGGCGCATTGGCCGTAAGCACATACCGCAATACATCTTGTTGTTGTGGAAACTCCTCCAAGTATTCGTGCAGCCATACCGCCCAGTTTTTGGAGGTTGAAATTTTTCGCCCCTCCAGGTTTAAAAATTCATTGGCCGGAACGTTTTCGGGTAAAATATACCCCCCGTGGGCTTTGAGCATAATCGGGAAGATGATGCAGTGAAATACAATATTGTCTTTACCGATAAAATGTACCAATTGGGTATTGGGATCTTTCCAATACGTCTCCCAGTCTTTTCCCTGTGCATCGGCCCATTCTTTGGTCGAAGAAATATAGCCGATTGGGGCATCAAACCATACATAGAGTACCTTACCTTCTGCATCGGCAAGCGGTACGGGAATTCCCCAGTCCAAATCTCGGGTCACTGCTCGGGGCTGAAGCCCATTCTGCACCCACGACTTGACTTGCCCGCGTACGTTGGGTTTCCAATCGTCTTTGTGGCCTTCTATGATCCATTCTTCAATAAACGAGGTATAACGGTCGAGCGGTAAAAACCAATGCTTGGTCGAACGAATTACCGGCTTAGCTCCGGACAGAGTCGATTTGGGGTCAATCAACTCCACGGCACTCAAATCTTTCCCACAGGACTCACACTGATCGCCATAGGCCTCTCCATAGTTACAATGCGGACAGGTTCCGGTGACAAAACGGTCGGCCAAAAACTGTTCGGCTGTAGGGTCGTATAATTGATCGGACTCTTGGGCAATCAATTCCTTTTTATCGTTCAGCGTGGTAAAAAAGTCAGCCGCCGTTTGGTGATGGATTGGCTTGGAGGTACGCGAATAATTGTCAAAAGAAATTCCAAAATCAACAAACGATTGGCGAATCACCTGGTCATAATGATCAATGATGGCCTGGGGGGTGGTTTCCTCCTTTTTGGCCTTCATGGCAATGGCTACTCCATGCTCGTCACTTCCACATATAAATGCCACATCCTTTTGTCGTCCACGCAAATAGCGTGCATAGATATCTGCCGGGATATACACTCCGGCCAAATGACCTATATGAAGAGGGCCATTGGTATACGGCAATGCCGCAGTAATGGTATAGCGTTGCGGTTGGGCAGACATAGTGATACTTTGTGCAAAAATAACAATATTTCTCCCCTTTGACTGAAATTGGCTAACTTTAAAAAAACCCAAAGCTCGCCATGCCCCGTAGCCACCAATTAGGAAAACTTGCCGAAAAACGTGCCCTGAACTATTTACTCCAAAAGGGATACCGTCTGCGTGAAACCAATTACCGCTTTCGTAAAGCCGAAGTCGACTTGATTATGCAACAGGCCGATATTTTGGTTTGTGTCGAAGTAAAAGCCCGTACCCACCTTGATTTTGGCCATCCGGCTTCCTTTATTTCACCCAAAAAAATACGCCTATTGGGTGTAGCGATGGACTTTTATGCACAGCAATTGGACGAAGAACTTGAAGTACGCTTCGATGTGGTTTGTATTACGATAAAGAATCAAAAATGGGTCATTGAACACCTTGAAAACGCCTTTCAGATTTTAGAATAATTGAATTTTGAAACAATTTGTTGATTAATTGTATTTTTGCTAGGACAAAATAACATCCTGTGAAAACCATATCATCCGAAGTACTGGCCTATATCAATCGGAAGCCTTTTTTACTTACAGCATTATCTCAAGGCATCATTAACCTCACTTCTTTAGCCCGTCAAATTCAGCCCGAAATCGAAGAGACCTTAAAAAAATCAGCCAAAAGTGGTGCCATTGTAATGGCGCTTAAACGAATTTCAGATAATGAAGAATTTTTGGCCACCCATAAGATCATCAAAGTACTCAAAAATATTGGGGACATTACGGTGCGCTCGTCCTTGACCGACTATTGCTTTAAAGTTTCGGACAGCCTGTTGCAAACCCAGTCAGAATTTCTGAACCACATCAAATCCGATAGCACCATTTTCTATACCTCCACTCGCGGGGTAGCCGAATCCAACATCATCGTCAGTAATTCCTTAAAGGATGCTGTTGCATCGTTTTTTGAAAAAGAGCACTGCTTAAGCATCGAAGAGGAACTGTCTGCCATTAGCATGAAACTACCCACCGAAAACGTAAAAGTTTCGGGGATTTACTATTTTATTTTTCAGCGGCTGTCTTGGGAGGGCGTCAATATCCGTGAAGTCATTTCTACCTCCAATGAGTTTACCATCCTTACAGATGAAGACTCTGTTGATACCGCTTTTGGGGTCATCAAGAATTTGAGAAATCTCTAACCGGCAAATACGTTTCGAAAAGCGACAAGAGCTTTTGCATCGAAGTCACCTGGTTAATTCGCAAAAGCAAACGCAACCCGTTTCGGGTTTGTTTTTCTTTTAAAATCAATTGTGTTGGATGCTTTTGCACCTGCTGAATCAGTTGCCCAAATAGAGGCGATTGATAAAAGGGACTTTGTTGGTCTGCGATAAAATAGGCCAGGCAGCTTCCTTTTTTTACAAGTAAGCGTTCAATGCCCAGACGTGCTACATGCCCTTTAAGGGCGACGGTCGCCAGTAGTTCTTGGGTAGCTAGGGGCAACGGCCCAAAACGATCGATCAATCGGTCGGCAAATTCTTTCAGTGCTTCGTCGGAGTTCACCTTACTCAATTCGCTATACAGCGTTAGGCGTTCACTGACCACATTGACATAGTGTTCCGGAATTAGCGCTTCAAAATCGGTGTCAAGCTGTACCTCTCGGACAAATGGTCGTTCGTGTGGGCTGTCACTAAACAGGGATTTAAACTCATTGGCTTGTAGTTCCTCTACAGCTTCTTCCAGAATTTTTTGGTAGGCATCAAAGCCAATTTCATTAATAAACCCACTTTGCTCTCCTCCCAAAAGATCTCCCGCCCCTCGAATTTCTAAATCACGCATAGCGATTTGCATACCCGAACCCAGGGCCGCAAATTGCTCAATGGTTTTTATCCGTTTTTGCGCATCTGCTGTTAGGCTACTATATGGGGGTGTAATAAAATAACAAAAGGCTTTTTTGTTGCTTCGCCCTACTCTACCACGCATTTGGTGTAAATCACTCAGTCCAAATTGATGGGCATTGTTGATAAAAATCGTATTGGCATTGGGAACATCCAAACCATTTTCGATGATGGTGGTGGCAACCAGTACATCGAACTGTCCTTCCATAAACTGCAACAGGACCTGCTCCATCTTATTCCCCTCCATCTGGCCATGGCCAATCGCTACACGGGCATCGGGCACCAGCCGCTGAATCATTCCGGCAACTTCGGTGATGTTGGCCACGCGGTTATGTAACACATAGACCTGCCCACCTCTTTGCAATTCGTATAGGATCCCATCACGAAGGAGGGTTTCATCAAAGCGAATTACTTCGCTTTCAATCGGATATCGGTTGGAGGGTGGTGTCGCAATTACCGACAAGTCCCTGGCAGCCATTAGGCTAAATTGAAGCGTCCGGGGAATTGGTGTTGCCGTAAGGGTCAAAACATCAATATTGGTTTTGAGTGCTCGGATTTTTTCTTTGACCCCAACCCCAAATTTTTGTTCTTCATCAACAATTAGTAAGCCCAAATCCTTAAAAACTACTTGACTATTCACCAATTGATGAGTACCGATTAGAATATCAATTTTACCGGTTTTTAAATCGTGTAAAATTTGCTTTTTATCAGCTGCGGTGCGAAACCGGTTGAGGTAATCTACCCGAACCGGTAAATCGGCCAAGCGTTGAGCAAATGTTTTAAAATGCTGAAAGGCCAGTATCGTTGTCGGAACCAAGACCGCCACTTGTTTACTATTATCTACCGCTTTAAACGCCGCGCGTATCGCCACCTCTGTTTTGCCAAACCCTACATCCCCACAAATGAGTCGGTCCATGGGTCGTTCACTTTCCATATCGGCTTTGACCGCAGCGGTGGCCTTGCTTTGGTCGGGGGTGTCTTCGTATAAAAATGAAGCTTCTAACTCCCACTGCAAATAACTGTCGGGGGCAAAGCGAAAGCCGTTTTTCTCTTTTCGTTTGGCGTAGGTTTGAATGAGGTTAAAGGCGATTTCTTTGACCCTGCTTTTGGTTTTTTGTTTTAGGGCTTTCCAGGCCTTAGAACCCAGTTTGTAGAGTTTGGGTTGATAGCCGTCTTTACCGTTGTATTTAGAAATTTTATGCAGTGCATGGATGCTTAGGTACAAGATGTCGCGCTCCCCGTAAATCAGTTTGATGGCTTCCTGTTTTTGCCCTTCAACCTCAATATGTTGAAGGCCCCCAAATTTGCCAATGCCATGATCGATATGGGTTACATAATCCCCCACTTGCATCAGGGTTAGCTCTTGGAGTGACAAGACTTGTTTTTTGGCCTGCTCGGCACGTAATCGGTATTTGTGGTAGCGTTCAAAAATTTGATGATCGGTATAGCAAGCCAGGTTTAACCCAGGAGCTTCAAATCCCTCATAAAGCGGCAATACAAGGGTTTTGTAATGGACGGTTGTGTCCATTTCTTGAAAAATATCATGGAATCTTTTGCGCTGATTTTCATGGGTACAACACAGGTAATTGGTCCATCCTTGTTGGTGGTTGGCATTGAGGTGTTCGACCAAGCGGTCAAAATGCTTATTGATGGCCGGTTGAGGCTGCTGGGACCATTGGAGGGTGTTGTGGTGGGGTAATAAAGGAGTGGGTTGTAAAAACAACAAAGGGGTCTTTTGGCTATCTGCTAACCAAAGGTCTCCCTGAACAAAAAGGGCCTCGGGAGGCAATTGCACGGTTTCACCCAATGCCGAATAGGCTGCTTCTGCTTTTTGGTACAGTGCATCCAATCCCTTACAAAGTCCTTCGGGATCATCGATAAATACCGTTCCCTTTTCTTTAAAACGGGTCAGTATGCTTTTACGTTTTCCCCTATAGGTAAAGGCAGAAGTATTGGGTAAAATATCGATTTGTTGGTGGGTCTCGATCGACAGTTGATGGACGATATCAAAACTGCGTAAACTTTCAACTTCATCATCAAAAAACTCGATGCGGTAAGGATGCTGAGCTGCAAAAGAAAACACATCAACAATCCCACCACGCACAGCGAATTCTCCGGGAGAACTGACAAAATCGACCCTTTCAAATCCGTATTCAAAAAGGGTTTCGTTGATGAAATCCAATGATACTTTGGCCCCGACTTCTAGAGCAAGCGTATTCTTTTTTAAGGTTTTTTGAGAGATGATTTTTTCAAAAATAGCTTCCGTGTAGGTGACGACTAGTCGGGGAATTTTGGAATTTGACAATGCACGCAATACAGCTGCACGTAAGAGTACATTGGCGTTGTCGGTGGCTTCGCTTTTGTAGGCTTCTCGGTAACTGGAAGGAAAAAACAACACCCGTTTTTCACCAAGCAAACCTTCAAAATCATTGAGGTAGTAGGCCGCGGTTTCGGCCTGATCAAAGACTACCAAAAAATGACGTTCCAAATTTTGATAGGCTGCGGCGATGTGCAGACTAAGGCCTGAACCTGCGCTCCCTTTAATCAAACTTACCTCGGGGGTACAACAAGCCACTTCCAACGCCTGCTGAGTGGGGGTGTCGGTCAGGTACTCAAAAAGTGGGTTTACCGTCAATTCGGGTACAAATATACGTGCTATTTCCTCATTTTATCTATGGGAATCACCTGGGTTTCTCCAAGGGCATACACCTGTTCTTCGGCCTTGGGTTTAATCAAATAATTTCCAGTAAAATCCCCAAATGCAGGCAAAATCAGTTGGTAAGGTTTTTGATAAAAACATGAGGTTTTAAGCGATTGACCTCCAATACCTTTTAGGCGTATGCCCGGGTGTATATGCCCGCAAAGATTGACCAACGGAGTGGTGTTTTCGAGGGGATGATGGGTCAATACAAAGGGGGGGCATTCCCGTTTTGAAAACACAGTAATTCCTGCTCGTTCAAACAAAGAGGGTGGAAGAATATCGTGATTGCCCTGTATCAAGACTTTGTCAAAAGATTGCCGATTGCTCCAGTTTTCAAAATAGTCCCACTCCGTGTTGTAATCCGAATGGAATAAATCCCCTAAAAAATAAAGAGTCTTTACCGTGAATTGCTTTAAAAGAGTGTCGATTTTTTCATAAAAAGCAAAACGAACCTCTGCGGGGAGTGCAATGCCGTTTTTTCTAAAGTGCATGACCTTGCCAATGTGTGTATCGGCCACAAATAATGCCTTATGAGCAGGCCAATATACCGCTCCTTCTACGGTAAGTATCAGTTTTTCATTTTTGATTAGGAGGTTCATTGGGCCAGCTTTTCAAGTTGAACATACATCCTTTTGATACGATCTTCTACCTTTTCGGAAGAAAGTCGTTCACGAAGTCGATCGGTAATCAAAGGAAAAGAAAAGGGTGTGGGTTGTGTAGCTTGAGACAAACAAATTTTTTGGGTATTTATTCGGTCAAATGCTTGTAATAAACGTCCTTGCTCCATCCCATGATCAAAGGCCTCTTCGATGGCTTGTTGGTACAATAAATTGGATTCTTCATAGTCTTTAAATACTTCAAAAAACAATTGGGCACTAGACTGTAAATGCTTGCTTTTAATCGTTTTATGCGGATAACCCTGAAAAACCAAACCTGCTATTACAGCGATATCTCTAAATTTTCGGCGGGCTATTTCGGTTAGGTTAATGCTTCGGCGCAGGTCGTCCATAAGGTCTTGCGTGGTAAAGAGGTTATTGTCCAAAAGTGCCGTTATAGAAATCGGTTGATCTGACAACAATTCAAACCCATAATCATTGTAAGCCAGGGTAAAGCTTATTGGTTGCAAAAGGCTATATCGGTAGGCGATAACCGCTGCCATGGC
Source organism: Flavobacteriia bacterium (assembly GCA_009921175.1). Taxonomy (GTDB): domain Bacteria; phylum Bacteroidota; class Bacteroidia; order Flavobacteriales; family Flavobacteriaceae; genus RFYP01. Next base: position 19,971 of record RFYP01000005.1, read on the forward strand.
TTCGTGGACTGCCCGCCCTTCGAAAGGGTAAAACACCGCGTGATACCCTTCTTTTGAGGGGAAAGTTTCCATCAAAAATTCATCAGCTTCTGGAATTTTAGAAAGCTGTTTCTGGCGATCCAGCAACGGAGTAAGGGCTCTCCATTCGGGTGTTGTTGCATTCATCGGATTGTAAAAAGCATTGCGCAACAGTTGACTCAAATGTGCGCTGAAAGACATGCGTCCTCCCATCCAAGCAGGAATTTTGGTTTGTTTGGAGGTCGATTTTCGAACCAATACTTCCATGGCCTGTATGCGAACCAACTCCAGGTTACGCCCAGCAAAGGTAAACACATCACCGGGCTTTAACTTGGAAACAAACCACTCTTCGACCGTTCCAATTCGCCCTCCTTTGAGGTATTTGACTGTGAGCGAAGCATCGCTCATGATCGTCCCTATCGTTAATCGATGACGAAGAGCTATACGGCCGTTGGCCACAATTATTTGCCCCCGTTCATCAATAAGGACTTTTTTATATTCATCATAGGTTTCGAGGCTTTGGCTGCCTTTTTGAATAAAATTGAGTAACCATTGCCACTGTTCTGCAGTCAATCCCTGATAGCAAAATGTTGATTGTACCACTTTAAACAACACCTTAGGCGAAAATCCTCCTCCTACCGCAAGGGTCATCATAAACTGGATGAGCACATCAAAACTGTTTAGGTAGGGAATGCGGTCTTCTATCGTTTGGTCTGTTAGCGCTTGTTGTAGCGCTAAGGACTCGATCAGTTCCAAGGCATGGGTGGGCAAAAAATAGAGGGTACTACTTTGTCCGGGTTGATGACCGCTTCGTCCAGCCCGTTGCATAAAACGTCCTACTCCTTTAGGACTTCCGATTTGGATGCAGGCCGCTACAGGACTAAAATCTACCCCCAAATCCAAACTTGACGTACAAACGACCGCTTTGAGTTTTTCTTGTCGAAGTGCGTCTTCGACCCAGCGCCGGGTACTCTTGTCTATACTCCCGTGATGCATGGCCAACTGCCCTGCTAATTCTGGTGCTTTTTCCAAAATTTTTTGATACCAAATTTCGCATTGTGCACGGGTATTGGTGAATAGCAAGCTTGAAGGATACCGTTGGATAATTTCAACCACCTGATCTAACAAATGTATTCCTAGATGACCCGTCCAAGGAAAAGAATCCATTTGCTCCGGTAAAAGCGAGTGAACCTGTATACTTTTTTTTATCCCACTGCGAATTAACATCCCTTCAGAGTCTTTTTGACCTAAAAGAATCTGCCGTGCCAAATCGAGGTTTCCAATCGTTGCCGATATCCCCCAAATTTTCAGGTCAGGTAAAAATGACTGCAGGTAAGCAATCGCTAATTCTATTTGCACACCCCTTTTGGAGCCCATCAGCTCGTGCCACTCATCGACTACTATAGTGTGTAGATTTTTAAAATACGCTTGATGGTCTTTGGTGCTAAGCAAAAGATGTAAGCTTTCGGGTGTCGTGACCAACCCAAAAGGTGGTTTTCTTTTTTGAAGGTTTCGTTCTGCTTGTGGAGTATCTCCCGTTCGAAGCCCTACAGTAAGCTCGGGATAAAAAGCCTGAGTAAGCTGTGTGGTAGCTTGTTGGATCTCTGTTCCCAAAGCACGCAAAGGGGTAATCCACAGGACATTGGTCTTTGAAGGTGTCGTGCCCTTGTTGAGATGGTATTGAACAATACCTCCCCAAAGGGCGTAGGTTTTTCCGCTACCGGTAGGCGCATTAACTAAACCGCTTTTGCCCTTCAGGTAGGCCTGCCATGTGGCGCGTTGGAACTTTTGAGGAGTCCACCCTTGAAGATCAAACCAATCGGATATAGCACGTATTGATTTCATTGGACAATCAGGGCTTTAAGCTCGTCAAGGGTGTTGGCCGCAGTAATTTTTTTATCATGACGCCACCGTAAGATTCGAGGAAACCGAACAGCTACTCCACTTTTGTGACGTGTCGAGGGTGCGATTCCTTCAAAAGCAATTTCAAAAACCAAAGCGGGTTTCACCCGTCGCACAGGACCAAACCGTTCTAAGGTGTTTTTTTTGACATAAGCATCTACTTTTCGAAACTCTTCATCTGTCAAGCCCGAATAGGCCTTAGCAAAGGTGACCAGGGTATCGCCCTGCCAAAGGGCAAAGGTATAATCGGTATAGAGGTTGGTCCGCCTTCCATGCCCGCGCATGGCGTAAGTTAGAACGGCATCAATAGTCAACGGATCGGACTTCCATTTCCACCAGTCCCCTTTTTTTCGACCTACACCATAAGGGCTATCCGCTCTTTTGAGCATGAGGCCTTCACTCTGTATTGCAGTGGCTTTTTGCCGTTCCCCCCCTACTGCACGCCACGAAGGCAAATGCAATGAGGGAGACAACAGCCACGGTAGGTTTTGGTTTTGGTATTGATCAAAAAGTCTTTCCATCAACTCACGTCTTTCTACTGCTGACTTTGCTCTAATATCGTTCCCTTCCCACTCTAACAAATCGTATACCATGAGCACAACAGGATATTGTTCCAGGAGTTTGGGGCTGATATTTTTTCGTCCAATACGTTTTTGCAGTAAGGCAAAATGCTGGATTTTACCTGCTTTGTAGGGTAAAATTTCACCGTCCAATACGGTCCCATTGGGCAGAGAAAGAAAGGCCTCAAATTCTGGAAACTTTTCTGAAATCAGCTCTTCCCCCCGACTCCAACAATACCATTTTCCTTGTCTTAGGATGAGTTGACCTCGCATGCCATCCCATTTGTGTTCAACAATCCACGCCGCGCATTCACCCAGTTGATCAGGACGATCTTGAAGGGGGTGGGCCAGGTAAAAAGGATATGGTTGGGACAGAAGATCTTCAGGATTAGGGTTAAATAGCAGCTGATCCAAGGTGGTGTTTTGCGGGGTCCACTGTCCCATCAATCGATGAGCGATGTGATTTTCTTCCATTTCAAAGGCTTGTGCCAAAGCCCTTGTCATCAACTTTTGGCTAATCCCTATCCGAAGGCCTCCGGTGATGAGCTTATTAAATGCAAAACGCTGTAGGCCCGTTAAAGACTGCCAATGATCGATAATAAATTTCTTCTTTTCATCTTCACCTTTGGGTTTTAGGGCAATGATGGCCTCCATGAGCATATTGAGTTTTTGGGGCTTTAGAGTAGCGGTTGATTCGGGAATGACCAGGGCAATCGTCTCAGCCAAATCACCTACTATATGATAGGACTCTTCAAAAAGCCAAAGCGGAAGCCCGGCCAATTCTGCCGCCCAAGTACGCATAAGGGTGGTCGTTACAGGGCGGGGAGGTCGACGGTGAGACAACAAAGCAATTGTCCATAAGACATCCTCTGGAGGTGTAGACAAAAAGTAATTTCGCAAGGCCAAAACCTTTTCATTGGTTTTGTTTGTTTGATCAAGTTGTTGAATCAGTGTTGAAAAAGCGATCATAGAGTGGGTTTTGGATCAATCGATTCTCCTTCATAGTTCGTTTTTTCTGTCCGGGCGTTCCATCCCTTTTCGCGAAGATATTGAGCAAAAAGATCGGTATAACCATGGGTAGTAATAACATTTTCACATTGGGTAGCCTTTACAGCAGCCAATAAACCCGGCCAATCTGCATGGTCAGAAAGGACAAATGCTTGGTCTACAGCACGTCGTCTTCTTGCCCCCCTGGTGTGCATCCAACCCGAAGCAAAACCACTGCGGTAATCTCCTAACTTTCTCAACCAGGAGGCTTCAGTAGCTGCTGGAGGCGCGAGTATTAGACTTCCAGCCAAAGCTTTTTTAGAGGTTTCTGCCGTTAAATTTTGATAGGGAGGAAAAGCATGTGTCCCTTCAAAAACCGCTGTCATATTTCCTACTGCACTATGCGTATAAATGGGTCCAATGCTGGGGTCGAGAAAATGCAACAAACGTTGCGCCTTGCCCAAAGAATACCCCAGTAGTAAACTGGCTCTTCCGGCCTTGTTGTTTGCCGCCCACCAATGGTTTATCGCTGTGTGAACCTCTACCGGGTCAGGCCAATGAAAAACGGGGATACCAAAGGTGCTCTCGGTGATAAAGGTGTGGCATTTGACCGGCTCAAAGGGTAGGGTAAGACCATCGTTTTTAATTTTATAATCTCCCGTAAAAACCCATACTTCACCACGGTGTTCTACACGGATTTGAGCAGCTCCAATTACATGGCCCGAAGGATGAAAAGAAAAGGTAACATTGTTTATGCTAAAGGTCTCACCGTAGGCTTTTCCACTGACTACGATTGCACCAAGTCGGTGTTTTAAAATCGCAACATTATCCTGGTGGGTAATGTATTGTTTGTGCCCCCAACGTGCATGATCGGCATGTCCGTGACTGATAATGGCCTTGGCGACGGGTCGCCATGGGTCGAGGTAAACATCGGCCAAAGAGCAATAGATACCTTTGGAAGTAAATTCCAAAAGAGGCACAGGGTTTTTCTTTTTCACGGCCTTAAGATACTAAAATCAATACAAAAGCAAAGAGGCCCTTTGCCCGTGATTTTGGTTGATAACTCCTGGAATGATCCGGTGATTTTAGCCGATAAAAATTCTATTTTTAGAAGCGACAACGCCTTACAATGTTTTTAATTTTTGATACCGAAACCACGGGCCTTCCCAAACGTTGGGATGCTCCATTGAGCGATACCGAAAATTGGCCCCGTTGTGTGCAAATTGCCTGGCAGTTGCATGGAGCTGATGGTCAGTGTCTCGAGCATCATGCCTATTTGATTCGCCCCGATGGCTTCACCATTCCCTATGACTCGGAACAGGTACACGGTATCTCCACCGAACTCGCACAAAAAGAAGGAGCTAAACTGGAAGACGTATTACACCTATTTGCTAAGGCCATACAAAAGGCCGATTATGTGGGTGGCCATAATGTGCGTTTTGACCTCAATATCATGGGCGCTGAGTACCTTCGAGCCGGCCAACCCAACCCACTAGAAGATTGTGCCCTGATCGACACCTGTACCGAAGAAACAGCTAGCCTGTGTCAATTGCCCGGTGGACGGGGCGGAAAATTTAAATTGCCTACTCTCTCCGAGCTTTATCTTTTCCTTTTTAACGAAAACTTTCAAGAGGCACACAATGCAACTGCCGATGTAGAGGCCACCACACGCTGTTTTTTGGAATTGCTTCGCACCCAAAAACTCCATCCTCCGGTCTTGGCCAACAACCCAGAGATTCAACAGCAACTTGCCAAGAATTTAGCTGAACCTGTCGCATTGATCGGGCTTAAACACCAAAACCTCAAAGCCCTAAGCCAAGCCCTTATAAGCACCGAAGATCAGGTTGCAACACCCCAGGATCCCATTCGTACTTCCGCACTCACTACAGCACCCTTTGCCCACCTGCATAACCATTCGCAATTTTCGGTATTGCAAGCTACCTCACGCATTGCACAATTGGTTGAGGCCGCAGCCAAGGACCAAATGCCCGCAATGGCCCTTACAGACCATGGAAATTTGATGGGGGCCTTTCATTTTGTCAAAGCGGTCAAAAACCACAACGCCAACTTAGAACCCGGACAACAAACCCTCAAACCCATCATCGGTTGTGAATTTTATGTTTGTGACAACCATACCGACCGAACAAGGCGGGATGATGGCTATCAAATTGTGCTTTTGGCCAAAAATAAAAACGGGTATAAAAACCTTTCGAAGATGACTTCATTGGCCTATACCAAAGGATTTTATTATGTACCGCGCATCGACAAAGAAATTGTCAAACAATACCGAGAAGACTTGATCGCCTTGACCGGAAACCTTTATGGTGAAGTCCCTTCAAAAATTCTAAATGTTGGAGACCACCAAGCCGAAGAAGCCCTGCTTTGGTGGAAAGAAGTTTTTGGTGATGATTTATATATCGAATTGATGCGGCATCAACAAGAAAATGAAGACCGAGCCAACACAATTCTTCTTGATTTTTCCAAAAAACACAACATCCCTATCGTCGCTACCAACAATACCTACTATGTTGAGCAGGAAGAAGCGAATGCGCATGATATCCTGCTGTGTGTCAAAGAGGGCGAAAAACAAGCAACCCCCATCGGTCGAGGTAGAGGCTATCGGTATGGATTTCCCAATCAGGAATATTATTTTAAGTCCCAACAGGCCATGAAGACCCTCTTTCGTGACCTGCCCGAAGCCATAGAAAACATCAGTGAACTGATCGATAAAATTGAAGTTTATGAACTGCAAAGGGACGTCTTACTGCCTAAATTTGACATCCCCGAAGCCTTTCAGCAACCCGACGATACGACCGGGAAAAAGGGCGAAAACGATTACCTGCGGCATTTGACCTATGAGGGGGCCAAAAAAAGGTACGACACTATCGATCAGGACATTAAAGAACGATTGGACTTTGAGTTGGAAGTCATTGCCAACACTGGATATCCGGGCTATTTTCTGATTGTACAAGATTTTATTGCTGCTGCACGACAAATGGGTGTTTCAGTAGGACCAGGCCGTGGTTCGGCCGCAGGCTCTGCAGTGGCCTATTGTTTGGGAATCACCAACTTGGATCCGATTCAGTACGATTTGCTTTTTGAGCGTTTCTTAAATCCCGACCGGGTAAGTTTGCCCGATATCGATATTGACTTTGACGACGAAGGCCGCGGAAAGGTAATGGATTACGTGATCCAAAAATATGGAGCCAATCAAGTGGCCCAAATCATCACCTATGGAACCATGGCTGCCAAATCATCCATCAGAGACACTGCCCGTGTATTAGACCTATCGCTGGCTGAGGCCGATAGAATTTCAAAAATGGTTCCCAATATCAAACTCAAAAAACTGTTTTCGAGTGCCGAAAATGAATTAAAAGAAAACCTGCGTTCGGATGAGTTTTCGCGTGTCAAAGAATTGCGTGAAATGGCCCAAATCGACGACCTTGCCGGACAAACCCTCCAACAGGCGCAAATTCTCGAAGGTTCACTCAGAAATACCGGAATTCATGCCTGTGGAGTAATCATAACCCCCGATGACATCACCGAATTTGTCCCCATTGCTACCGCCAAAGACTCCGAGCTTTATGTTACCCAGTTTGACAATGCCGTGGTGGAAGACGCCGGTTTGCTCAAAATGGATTTTTTGGGACTCAAAACCTTGACCCTGATCAAGGACACCGTCAAACTGGTTAAATACAAACACGGTATCAGCTTAGACCCCGATGCCTTCCCCCTGGATGATGCCGAAACCTATGCACTTTTTCAACGGGGAGAAACCGTTGGTATTTTCCAATACGAATCGGCCGGGATGCAAAAATACCTCAAGGAACTCAAACCCACCGTTTTTGCTGATCTGATTGCCATGAACGCCCTATACCGTCCCGGGCCACTGGAATATATTCCCAGTTTTATTGCCCGAAAAAATGGCTCTGAAGCCATCGCCTATGACTTGCCTGCGATGGAAGAATACCTGCAAGAAACTTATGGGATTACCGTTTATCAAGAGCAAGTGATGCTGCTGTCTCAAAAACTGGCCGGGTTTACAAAAGGGGAAGCCGATGTTTTGCGTAAAGCCATGGGTAAAAAGATTTTTGCGCTACTCGATAAACTCAAACCCAAGTTTATAGATGGCGGAGTGGCCAATGGACATCCAACCGAGGTACTCGAAAAAATATGGCGCGATTGGGAAGCTTTTGCCTCCTACGCCTTTAACAAATCACACTCTACTTGCTATGCCTGGATTGGGTATCAAACCGCCTACTTAAAAGCACACTACCCAGCAGAATATATGGCGGCTGTACTTTCCAACAACATGAACGACATCAAGCAAGTATCGTTTTTTATGGAAGAGTGTAAACGTATGGGGCTGGCCGTTTTAGGCCCCGATGTCAACGAATCTTTTTACAAATTTACCGTCAACGATCAAAAGGCCATCCGTTTTGGTATGGGGGCAGTCAAGGGTGTTGGTAAGGGAGCGGTAGAAACCATAATCGCCCATCGAGAAGAGGGCCCTTATGAATCTATTTTTGACCTGGTCAAAAGAGTCGATTTGCGAGCAGCCAACAAAAAAGCCATGGAAAACCTCGTGTTGGCCGGTGGCTTGGACTCTTTCCAAAATACCCACCGCGCCCAATATCTCATCCCCGATGGCGACGGCATCAGCTTTTTGGAAAAGGCCCTACGGTTTGGCGCCAAATACCAAGAACAACAACTTTCTTCCCAAACCAATTTGTTTGGCGATCAAAGCGACGAAGTGTATCAAGACCTTGTCATTCCTGATTGTGAAACCTGGAACAGCCTTGAATTACTCAAACGCGAAAAAGAAGTGGTCGGGATTTACCTCTCGGCACATCCATTGGATGATTTCAAAAAAGAAATTCATCATTTTACCACCGCACAACTCGACATTGTCAATGATCTTAACCCCCTAATCAATCGAGAAATGCACCTAGCAGGTATTGTCAATAGCGTCGAACATCTTCAAACCAAAAATGGTAAGCAATGGGCCAAGTTTGTGGTCGAAGACTACAGTGAACAGCAAGAATTTCGGATTTTTGGTGAGGACTATCTTAAATTTAGACATTATCTGGTTGCCAATTCCTTTATCCGTTTTCGTGTGGCTGTTCGTGAGGGATGGGTCAATCACGATACGGGAAAAAGAGGAGAGCCTCGGTTGCAATTTCTCACCTTTGAGCCCTTGCAGGACACCATAGAAAATAACGCCAAAAAAATTACCCTCCAACTCAATATTGACCGTTTAAACGAAGAAACCATTCAACAAATCGAAGCGCAATTAAAAACCTTCCGTGGTGACAAGCGCTTGGCCTTTGACATATACGACACCAAGGACAAAGTAAAACTGACCCTAAACAGTAGAAAAACAAAAGTGGCTATATCAACGGCTCTTTTAGAAACACTAGATCAAAACCAGTGGCACTACCGGCTGAATTGATATTGCGAAAAACAATACCAGCATCAACAAATCTAATTTAGTAGGTGGTATGGACCCGAGGAAATGATTATTTTTGTCACTTAATAAAGATAAAATGGCTTTAGAAATTACAGATGCTACTTTTGACCAAGTAGTTTTACAATCCGATAAGCCCGTCTTGGTTGACTTTTGGGCAGCGTGGTGTGGTCCTTGCCGTATGGTAGGCCCCATCATTGACGAACTGAGCAATGAATACGAAGGCAAGGCCGTAGTAGGGAAAGTAGATGTTGATGCAAATCAAGAATTTGCTGCAAAATTTGGCGTGCGCAATATCCCCACAGTATTGGTCTTTAAAGGAGGTGAACTGGTAGGACGTCAAGTAGGCGTTGCGCCCAAACAGACCTATGCCGACGCCATCGACGCAGCGATGTAAAAGCGACTCAAAATCGCAGCAAATTGTTTTTACTTTAATTTTTGGCAATTTAAAATTGGGGTGTATATTTGCACCCAATACAATTGGGTCTGGTAGTTCAGTTGGTTAGAATACATGCCTGTCACGCATGGGGTCGCGGGTTCGAGTCCCGTCCAGACCGCTTCTCATAAAGAAGTTGTGTGTTGCTACAAATGGTTTGACCATTTGAAGTAACTGATGAAAGGCTTTCCCATAACAAGGAGGGCTTTTTTTTATGGAATACAGTCAAAATTGATGCCTGTTATTGGGCGGAGGGTGTTCGGTCCTTTATTGGGTCGGGTTGTTTGATGTGTGGCTGATTTTTTTGGCGAAGCGCCATGTTTTTAAGGTCAACCGTGGTAAATTCTCGCGGGTCTTTTTGATAGACTACCCGCCAAATTTTTCCCTGTTTGGAATCCGAAATATAGAGTGATCCGTCGGGACCTTCGGCCAGTCCCATGGGACGGTATTGGGCCTGTTTCATTTCAGCTATGGGACTATCCCCAATAAATCCATCGGCAAAAACCTCCCATGGGCCGGCAGGTTTACCTTCTTTAAAAGGCACAAAAGCCACTACATATCCCGCTTGTGGGTAGGGTGAACGGTTGGTCGATCCGTGAAAAGCGACAAAGGCGCCATTTTTGTACCGTGGAGGAAATTGATCACCTTGGTAAAACAACAAATCGTTAGGTGCCCAATGCGCCGGAAAACGGCCAACCACACTTCTAATTCCGGTGGCATAGCGATAGCCTTCGGCTTGGGTTTGGTACAAGGTGTTTTCGTCAAAACGCCAAATACCTCCGAGGATGTTGAGTTGAGAGCAGGGTACCTCTCCCCGTACAATAGCATCGGGATCATCACCTGTTTCTTGGGCGTCTTCACACGCATTGGTCGGCGCACTAAAAGTGACATACATCCCGCCTCGGTGGTCAAAAGCCAGGGATTTGGCATTGTGCCAACGAATCGGAAACTCGTCTATCATGATGATTTCGGGTGTTCCTTCGGGTATAAGTTGACCGGGGGTTAATTTTTGTCGGTACACGGTCAGTTCGGCACTAAAATATAAATACCCCTTATGGATTCGCATTTCGGTTGCAAAACGACCATCGTTAAGATAATCACCAAAACGCTGAATGGTATCGGCTTTTCCATCGCCATCATTGTCCCTAAGGGCTACATTTCCTTCTTTTCCCTCAACAATACTGAGTTTTACATATATATCGCCATTATCCCTTACGGCTAGATGCCGCGAAGGCCCTATACTATCGACCACGACCAGCGCGCCAAATCCATCGGGTAGAAATAGACCACCATTGTCCTTGTCGGCAGGCGGAAGTTGAACTGTTTGCTGTTGTGTAACCGGAGGGGTACACGCAATAAAAAAAGCTAAAAATAGTAGGGCAATCCGTGCGCTATTCATGGACCAAATATACCACAATCCTACAAACCCTTAAACGTAGTTTATCCGATAAATGTCTGAAGGTCTTCTTCCGAAATACTCGGATTTGCTCCGGCTTTGGAAGCTACTAGTGCACCCATGGCGCAGGCTCGACTCAATGCCTGTTGGGGATCTCGTTTTTGTAAAAGTCCACTCAAAAGAGTGGCCAAAAAAGCATCACCCGCCCCTACTGTATCCATCACCTTAACAGAATAGCCTGAATGGGTATACCATTCGTGATTTTGAAAATAAACGGCTCCTTTATCGCCCTTGGTCACACAAATTTGTCTCGTTTGGGTGTGTTGTGAAATAAATTCAATTTGCTCCTCTATGCTTCCCGCTTCTGCGCCCAGGTATCGGCATGTTTCATCGATTTCCTCCTCGTTAAACTTGATAAAATCGGCCTGCTGCATCAATTCTATTAGCGTTTTATAGTCATAATGCGGGGGTCTTAAATTGACATCGAATACGTTAAAGGCTGCTTTTTGCAACAACGCCAAAAGTGTGTTTTTGGAAACCGTATTTCGGGTAACCAGGCTTCCAAAAACAAAACAATCGGCTGTAGTAACCGCCTCAAGGGTCTGAGCTGATACGGTTATATAGTCCCATGCAACCGGGGCAACGATTTGATAATGAGCGCTTTTATTGGCATCAAGCGTCACCTGAACCGTTCCTGTTGGGTAGGTGCTACTCTTTTGGAAAAAGGTGGTTAGTGCTTCCGGTGCTATGGTTTTGCGTATTTCATCACCCAAAGCGTCCTCGCCCACTGCACTAATCATGCTGGTGGCAATCCCCAAACTTTGCATACGCAAGGCCACATTTAGGGGAGCTCCTCCAAGTTTTTTACCCTCTGGGAAAATATCCCAAAGCACTTCCCCAAAGCAAACCGCCTTAGGTTGTTGCATAAGCTCGAAATTAAGTAGTTACAGGGCTCTTACCTTCATATTACGGTAGGAGATAATCCCCGGATGGTCCTGGATACAAAGGTGTCCTTTGCGGTATTTTCCAAAGCCTTCCCAGTCGGCAAATTTACTCTTGGCCACCATGGCGTCCCATTCAGGACCATGTAAGGGAAAACGGTTGATTTCCACATCGTTGTGCACAACGATTCCTTCATTGGCCTCCTGGTTGATTGTAATATGATAAGTGTTCCACTCACCAGCGGGCTTGGTGACCAATTGGCTGGGAGCAATCATATCGTACAAAGCGCCGGCTACATGCACCTGATTGGCCTCATCGCCTTTGTATACTTCAGGGTCTAACACCTGAATTTCAGGTCCGGTTTCGTATGGAAATTCGTATAGTTCAGATTCATTAACCCCCCACATAAACCCACTATTGGCTCCGGGAGATACTTTCCACTCAAACATAATTTCAAAATTTTCGAACTCCTGATCGGTCAACAAACTTTTGTCACCCTTGCCTTCGGCCAATTCCGAGTTAAAGGTGAGTACGCCGTCTGCAATGGACCATCCTTTTTTAGAGTCGTCATTTTGGTAATAATGCCATCCTTCAAACGAATCGTTTTGAATCAAGTTTTGCCATTCGTTTGTCGAAGCTTCGGTAGTGGTTTCTGTAGATTCAGCAGTTTTTTTGGGGGCATTTTCACAAGCAACAAAAAGAGAAGTTGCAAGTGCTAAAAGAGGTACATATTTTAGTTTCATTGGTTTGTTTTTTCGAAAGATACTAAAAGTTTGGCTTTGTCAATTCAAAATCAAAAGGGGGTGTTTTTGAGCGATTGGTAGAGTCGATCGATGACTTGGTCCACATTGGCTTTGTCAAAACACAGCGGCGGTTTGGATTTTAGTATATGGTCATAAGGGCCGTCTGTACTGATGAGGATATGTTTTTCGCGCAGTTCGTTTTTAATTTTTTGTGCCAATCGCGTATGCGGGCGGCCCTTTGGGTCACGAAGCTCCACGCCCAAAAACAGCCCTTGGCCCCGCACTTCATGAATCGTTGAAAATTCTTTTTGTAGGTTACGTAGTTGGGCCATAAAATATTCTCCGGTCAATTGGGCGTTTTGAGGTAGTTGCTCTTCTTTTAATACCTCCAACACCGCCTTTCCAACGACACAAGACACGGGATTACCACCAAATGAACTAAAAAATTCAACCCCTTGTGCAAAACGCTCAGCGATGGCCGAGGTCGTCACCACAGCACCCATCGGAAAGCCATTGCCCATGGGTTTGCCAAGAACCACTAGATCGGGAATAACCCCTTGTTGTTCAAAGGCCCAAAAATAATCTCCCAAACGACCAAATCCGGTTTGTACTTCATCGGCTATACACAAACTTCCTTGTTGTCTTAGCAACGGATAAAGCTGTTGTAAATAACCCTCGGGCAGGGGAACTTGCCCGGCACAACCCAAGATGGTTTCGCTGATAAATGCAGCGGCGGGTTCTTGTTGTTTCGCTAAAATATTTTTGGCTGAGGCGATTGAAGTGGTCAAAGGGTCCGTACTCTTGGGAAGAGGCAGTTTGATGATATGGGCTTGCTGTCCCATTCCTTTAGGATGACTAAACTTATAATCGCTGATTTCAATCCCCGTTTGAGTATGGCCGTGGTAACCATGTTCCATAACCACCACCGACTTTTGCCCGGTGTAGCTGCGTGCAATGCGTATGGCTAAGTCACTGGCTTCACTACCCGAATTGACGAGAAATACTTTGTCCAGGGGTTTAGGGAAATGAGCCAACAGGGCTTCGGCATAAATCTGAAGTTCGGGATACAAATAACGGGTATTGGTATTGAGTTTGGCCAATTGTCGTTGGGCCGCCTCGACAACCACCGGGTGATGATGCCCCACATGGGGAATGTTGTTGTAAGCATCTAAAAAAGTGCTGCCATCTGCCGCATACATATATTGAAAAGCGGCCTGATTCATGGGTATGGGTTTTTGATAGCTTACGGATAAAGCGTCACTTAAGACCCGCTTGCGTGACTCCAGGAGTTGCTCGGTATCGGCTGGGGGTTTGTACTTTAGGCCGACGGCCTTTAAAAATGCTTTTTCAGCACCCAGGGGGCCACATGCCAACCAATGCTTTAACATCTTCAAGGCATATTTTTCACTATAGGTGGCATAGGTGTTTTCGGGTTGGGTGGTCTTGGCTACTGCCGAATTGCATAGTGACATGCACAAGCGTAAAGCCATGGAATGATACAACAACTTAATCTCTTCAGGCTGTAAAGCTTGCACCTGATGAAAGCCTTGTAAGACCAAACAGGCCCAGTCCAAAGGATCTTCTTTGTCGTAGGCAGCATAGACCATCGCCACGGCAAGGTCATGGATACGAGGGCCATAAGCCAGATCGCCAAAATCAATCATTCCTATAATCTCCTCTTGCTCACATAAGATATTCCACTCATTGGCATCGTTGTATAGCGTGGTCTTTGGTAAGTGGGATAACTGAGGTACGACTACTTCTTCATAGTGTTGAATAAAATAGTGTACCATCCGTTGGGCAGGTTGTTCTAGGAGATTGATATTGGGTTTGATAAGCGTAAAAGAACCCATATTCCAGGCCCACTGACGCGCCTGGATGACCGGCGAGGTCCATTTTGCAAGCTTTTGATTTAATTCACCCAATCGAATACCCAAATGAGTATAGCGCTGTCGGGTGGGTGGGCAGTCGCCCAAAAAGGCCCCTTCGACAAAACTCAACAAACGGATTAGCTGGGGTTTGTCATCGAGAACTACTTCGGCTACGAAATCGTGGGTAGCGGTTCGTTGAGGCTGGGGACATTGAAGTGTAAAATCAGCTTGTTGAGATAAAAAATCAAGGGCTTCACATTCGGCTTCCAATATAGGTCGTTGGCTACAATCTGTGTAGGTTTTAAGGATCCACTTTTGGTGAGCATCATAAACGCAATAGTTCCGGTTGTCGTAGCCCGACAGGGGGACAATCTTTGTTGTTTTTATGCCAAAAACAGCCTCGATAATTGCTTCCATAATGCTTGGTGTGGGTGTTAAAGTTACAGATTCGTGGCAGTTTGATAAAGCGAATGTATTCCTTTTTTACTGTTGTTTTTTTAATACATTTAGGCTCATGAATATTTTTGATCAGATCAAAAACGACATCACCGCCTTGGGCTTTCGCATAGTCGATGAAGACCGACAGCGCCCTTGGGGAGGTTTTTTTGTGATTGATGAATCACAAGCCCCGGACTTTGCTGACCATTTTTTTGGAATTCAAGTCGATACACTCAAAATAGCGGGGAAACTCAGCCCCAAGATATTAATCGTAGCTCCCGGGCAACGCCTATCTTGGCAATACCATCACCGACGTGCAGAAATTTGGAAATCCTACCGAGGTAACCTCTATATCGCCCATTCGCAAACCGATGATATTCCAGACGCTTTGCCTTTTGAGCAAGGACAACAAATTTCATTAGCGCAAGGAGAACGACACCGATTGATCGGAGGTAAAGAGTATGGTGTAGTAGCCGAAATCTGGCAACATACCGATGCTAACCATCCTTCGGACGAAGATGATATCATCCGTTTGGAAGATGATTATGCGAGAAACTAATCCTAAAATCCGCATTTTGACCTACCAAATTCTGCCTCCTTTTATTTTTTTAAATTTTAAATCCCACCCATGAAACGACGCAACTTTATCAACCAACTGGCAACCGGGACAACGGCCGGTTTACTCCTCCCCCATTTTATGTACGGACAAAATGAAATCCTTAGAAAAGCCTTGTTGGACAAGGTTGGTATCCAGTTATTTTCACTTCCTCAACTCTTGAGTAAGGACTTGGAGGCGGCACTAAAACTTTTGCAACAAATGGGCTACACCGCTTTGGAAACCTATGGGCCATATACTTTTAGTGCTTCTAAGGCGCAAGAAAGTTGGAAAGGAATTTCGCAGTATTTGGGTGAAGTATCCAGTGGTTTGTTTGGGCATACCCCCGAATCTTTGAAAACGCTAACCACCCAATATGATTTTTCGGTACCCTCGATGCACACCGATTTAGAAACCCTCGAAAATCATATGGGTGCATTGGCCGAGGCTGCTCATGGACTGGGCGCCACCTATGTGGTTTTACCCATGATCCCCGATGAAAATCGCCGTTCGCTGGATGATTATAAAAAAATGGCCGACCGTTTTAATCGTATTGGAGCACAAGCCCAACAAGAAGGAATTCGCTTTGCCTACCACAACCATGGTGCCGGTTTCGAGGCCATAGATGGCGTGATGCCCTTTGATTATCTTGTGACACAGACCGATTCGGATACGGTGTTTTTAGAAATCGATATTTTTTGGACCAGCGCGGCAGGGGTCAATCCGGTGGATTTGATAGAGCGTTACCCCAACCGCTATAAATTGATGCACGTGAAAGACATGCGGATCAAAAAGACCTTTGACAATGGCCAAGTTCAAACACAGGATCTGATGGCTTTCTTTCCCTTAATCACCTCTTGTGGTCAAGGAGTATTAGATGTGCCTGCTATTGTTTCAAAAGGTCTTGAGGTGGGGATTTCGCACTTTTTTGTAGAGCAAGATTTGACGCCCGCACCCGAAACGGCCTTGGACCAAAGCGCCCAGTTTTTGTTGTCCTAACGGACGGTTTTATGCCTTTCCTAGTGACACCCACAGTCGGTATCACAGTCTCCTTTTTGTTTTTTCTTAAAGACAAAACGGCGCAAGAGTAAATAGACCGCCATACCGGCTAAGAGAAATACCAAGAAATTTTGAAACCCCTCCATTAATGTATAATTTGGTAGGCCAGCAAAGAGGCTATATAAGCGATTCCGGTCATGCCAAACAATTGTATCAGTGGCCATTGCCAACTGTTGGTTTCTTTCCGAACGATGGCCAGGGTACTCATACACTGCATGGCAAAGGCATAAAAAAGCATCAGGGAAATTCCCGAGGCGAGATTAAAAACCGGAGATCCATCGGGCCATTGTTCCGAGTACATCCGCGTTTTTATGGTTTCTTCTTCGGTGCTGCCCACACTATAAATGGTAGCAAGGGTCCCCACAAAAACTTCGCGCGCGGCAAAAGATGCTATCAAGGCGATACCTATTTTCCAATCGTAGCCAAGGGGAGCGATTACCGGTTCGATGACTTTGCCTAAAATTCCGATATAGGAATTTTCGAGTTTAAAAGCATCTATTTCGTATTGCAAGGCTTCGGGACTGAGTTGTCGATCTTGGAATTGCTCAGTGATCAGGGTATCTGCCTGGGCAAAATTTTCACCGGGTCCAAAAGAGGCCATCACCCAAAGGAGGATGGAGATTGCAAAAATAATTTTACCGGCTTCCAAAACAAACGATTTGGTTTTTTCAAACACGGTCAGCACGACATTTTTAAGCAGCGGGAGTTTGTAGTTGGGCATTTCGACCACAAAATAGCTTTTGTAGTTGGTTTTGATAATCCGTTGTAAAATCGAGGCACTGAGCAAAGCCATGAAGACGCCCAATAGATAAAGTCCCATGAGGGTGAGGCCTTGGTAGTTCATCCCCAAAAATCGTTTGTTGGGAATCACCAAAGAAATCAAAATCAGGTAAACCGGTAAGCGAGCAGAACAGGTAATAAAGGGCGTGACCAATATGGTGATGAGACGCTCTTTCCAGTTTTCGATATTTCGGGTAGCCATGACTGCCGGAATTGCACAGGCCGTTCCTGAAATTAAGGGAATGACACTTTTGCCACTCAATCCGTAGCGCCGTAGGCTGCGGTCCATCAAAAACACCACGCGGCTCATATAGCCGGTTTCTTCCAACACAGCAATAAAGAGGAATAAAAAAGCGATTTGGGGTATAAAAATCAATATCCCGCCCAATCCCGGCAACACCCCTTCTGCGATTAATTTGGTAAACATCCCGGGGGGTAAATGGGTTTTGACAATTTCACTTAAATGTGCAAAAGTCTCATCGATAAAATCCATGGGGACACTGCTCCAATCATAAATCACTTGAAAGATCGTCAACAAAATCAAAAAGAAGATGGCATAGCCACCTACTTTGTGCATCAAAATACGGTCGAGTTTACCCCGGAGGTCGGTGCCTTGTACACGGTCAACATCGTAGCTCCGTTTGAGCAGGTCGTTTATGATTTGGTAACGTTTGACGGTTTCGGTATGTTGTAGGCGCTTTAGCGAGGTTTCGGATTGGGTTTTAAAGCCCGATGCATCGGCCACCCGCTGGCGGTCTAGGTTGGCAAAATTGACATCTTGGGTGATCACCAACCACAGTTTATACAACGACTGGTTGGGAAAGGTCTTTTTTAGGCTTTGAAAATATTCCGGGTCGATACTCATCACATCAAGCAGGGGCTTGGTGCTGAGTTTACGGTAGTTAAGCAAAGCTTTTTTGAGTTCTTCTACCCCTTTGTTTTCACGGCAGCTCATCAAGACCACTTGAGTGTCCAAATCTTTGGCCAAAGCCTCAGTATCGAGTTGAATGCCTTTGCGCCGCATCTGGTCGGACATATTAATCACCAAGAGGGTTGGGATTTCCAAGTCTTTAATTTGGGTAAACAACAACAAATTGCGCTTCAGGTTTTCTATATCCGTCACCACCACCGCAACATCGGGGTAATCGCGATCGTTTTTGTTGAGCAATAACTCGATCACTACGCTTTCGTCCATCGAAGAGGCGTTAAGGCTATAGGTACCGGGCAAATCGATTAAGTGGGCTTTGGTCGTTCGGTCTAAACGAAACGTACCTTCTTTTTTCTCAACGGTAATCCCAGGATAGTTACCTACTTTTTGGTTGAGTCCAGTCAAAAGATTGAAAACGGAGGTTTTACCCGTGTTGGGATTGCCAATAAGTGCAACGTTGATTGAAAGTCCCATCTTGATTATACCGTTTCAACACTTATCTGGTGGGCGATGGCTCTACTGATGGCCAAATGTGCCTCATCGATTTGGATGTAGAGCGGGTCGCTAAAAGGGGCTTTTTGAATGAGGGTGATTCGGTTGCCGGGCAAACAGCCCATTTCGATAAGTTTCAGCGGAAGTGCTTCGATTTCAAACCCAGTAACAACGGCTTCTTCTCCAGGCTGGAGCTCATCTAGGTACGGCATTATTTAGAATCGTTTTAAAAAACAAATGTAGGGAAATTTTTGGGGGTGTAGGGACAAAACAGGGCTTAGTTTTCGAAAAATTCTTTTTCTAAAAACACCACATCTTCCAACAGACTGGAAATCGCCTCTAGATCGGTACCATCATAATAACCCCGAATGCGTCGTTGGGGATCGACCAAGACAAAATTTTCGGTATGAATCATGTCATAGGGTCCGCCATCACCGTCTTCTTTGGCCACCAAATACGATTGGCGAGCCAGTCGGTAGATGGCTTTTTTGTCGCCGGTAAGCAGGTCCCATTTTTCGTCATCGATCCCTTTTTCGAGGGCGTAGGCTTTGAGTCGAGGGACGGAGTCGATTTTGGGAGTTACACTAAAAGAAACCAGATGAATGCGGGGATTGTCTTTCAGCGCCTTTTGGACCGTTACCATGTTTTCGGTCATCACCGGACAAATGGTCGGACAGGTGGTAAAGATAAAATCGGCAATATAAATCTTACCATCGAGTTGCTGGTGGGTAACCGTTTCACCGTTTTGATTGGTGAGTGAAAAATCAGCGATTCTATGAAACTTTTTGACGTGTTGGAGGGTGCTGTCAACCAGTTCAAAATTGACCATTGCAGGTTGATAAATCGGGAGTGTTTTTTGGGGGGATAGCGCCCGGTAGAACAACCCCAAAATCACCAAAGAAACCAACCCAAAAACGGTCAAAAAGAGCTTGTATTTTGAAAAAAAATGACGCATCGCTTTACTGGGTAACAAAGGTACGTCAAATGGGTGGTAATCCCCATCAATTGTTAAAGATCTGTCAATTTGTTTGGCGGCTGGCCAAGTACTGCTCTAAAAAACCCTATTTTTGGCAAAAATTTTACCTATGAGCCCATTTATGGTCAAAGCCATACAATTGTTACTGAGCTTATCGTTGTTGATTGTACTCCACGAGCTGGGACATTTTATACCTGCCAAGATTTTTAAAACCCGCGTAGAGAAGTTTTTCCTCTTTTTTGATATCAAGTTCGCCTTGTTTAAAAAGAAAATCGGGGAAACGGTCTATGGAATTGGCTGGCTGCCCTTGGGGGGCTATGTCAAAATAGCGGGCATGATAGATGAAAGTATGGACACTGCGCAAATGCAGCAGCCCCCGCAGCCTTGGGAATTTCGCTCAAAACCGGCTTGGCAAAGGCTTATCATCATGTTGGGTGGGGTAACCGTAAACCTCATCTTGGGTTTTTTAATCTATATGATGATTCTTTTTGTTTGGGGCAAAGACACCCTGGGCAACGAAGCATTACCCGCCGGTATTCAACCCTCGGCCGTCGTACAGGAAATTGGATTTCAAAAAGGCGATCGTATCCTTGCCGTCGATGGGCAAACATTGGATAATGTCTTGGATGTAAATCGCTATTTGTTTTTGCGCAATGTAGAAACCGTTACCGTAGCGCGTCGCAATGGGGACCAGGAAATGATTCAAATTCCTGAAGATATCGGAACACAAATTTTTGAAAGCGGAGAGATGATTCCCCTTCGTCCAGCATTACCCGCTGTTTTAGACAGCATCGTGCCTGACTCACCCGCCGCACTTAGTGGCCTTCAACAAGGGGATAAAATCTTAGGTATCAACGCCCAAGACATTGCCGACTGGGACGATTTTATAACCCTCGTCGGGGGGGCACCATCATCGCCTTTGGCCTTGGAAGTTCAGCGTGGGAACACCCGGTTGACCCTACAGGCTACCACCACCACTTCGGGTACTCTGGGGGTCTATCCTATGCTTCCCAACATTGCATACACCAATGTCAAACTCTCACTCACGGAGAGCATCGTCCAGGGATTTGCCTATGGCTATTGGACACTATATGATTATGTGGCGCAGTTTAAATATATTTTTACCAAAAAAGGAGCGACTCAAGTGGGTGGTTTTGGTGCCATCGGCAATTTGTTCCCTCCTGCTTGGGACTGGAAAGGTTTTTGGTCCAGCACGGCCTTGATCTCTATCATGTTGGCGTTTATGAACGTGCTACCCATCCCTGCTTTGGACGGAGGGCATGTCATGTTTTTGATGTATGAAATACTTACCGGACGTAAGCCCCATGACCGCTTTTTGGAATATGCCCAACTGTTTGGCTTTTTGTTGTTGATGAGCTTGGTGTTATTCGCCAATGGTAACGATATCTACCGCGCCTTTTTTGGGTAGGTACAAACATTTTCTTTTGGTAAAATGCCCGTATGCCGAAAGTCGGTACTTATTTTTTGGCGTTTTGCAACTTCATCATATGCGCTCTGCCGGGAAATTTGGTGCGAAAAGCCTCAATGTATCCACGGTCCTGAAGGGTAACAAATGCAGTTTTTCCATCGGTGCCACCAAAAGCTATGTTGGAAGGTTTTTTTCCTTTTAGTTGCACTTCTTGGATTTGCTCACCCTGAGGGTTAATGACAACCACCGTACCTTTTCCATGCCTGGTAACATATAAATTTCCTTTGCTATCACAGCGCATACCATCCAATCCAAAATCATCAAATGTGTAGAACACTCTTTTGTTAGAAATAGTTAACTCAGGGTCTAAATCATAGACCCAAATGGTTCTTTGAACACTTTCGTTTACGTATAATTTTTTTTCATCAGGACTTATTTCAATGCCGTTGGTCGTTCCCATATTGGCTTCCACGATAGAAAACTTTTGGTCAACCACTTTGAGAAGA
>RFYP01000041.1 GCA_009921175.1 Flavobacteriia bacterium
ATTTGATATGGGATTTTTCTTGGCCCTGGCTCAATTTGGGGAATGTATTCTCGGAGTCGATTTATTGGGTTCAATGGTATGAATATACCGGTAGCTTTGGGGGCTCGCTCTGGGTTCTATTGGTCAATATTATAGGGTATGAAGCCCTTAAAAAATGGAAAAAATCACCGGGCTGGGCTTCCTTGCCTAAGGCCCTCACCCCTTGGCTTTTGGCCATAGCATTACCCATTGTCATTTCGCTGGTCATCTACCAAAATCAATCGCTGCCCGAATCCCAAATTAAAATTGCGGTTACCCAACCCAATATCGATCCCTACAATGAAAAATACGATTTTACCAACAAAGAATTTTTACGCCAATTGCAGGCGCTAACCTCCGACTTGAAAAATGAATCCTTAGACTTTCTTTTCACCCCCGAAACTTATTTTGCCTCCGGCCTGGGGGAAGAATTAAAGACCTTTAATCAAAGTGCCTTTTATCGGCAATTAAAAGGCTTTGCGACGACAAAACCCGAAACCCTTTTTGTCACAGGCATACAGTTTTATGATGTTTATATGGGGGACACCCCCCCTACCGAAACGGCCAATCAAGTCCGTGAACAACTGTGGATTGATTACTACAACTCGGCCTTGGCCTTCCAGGCAGAAAACCCCTATGCTGTATATCACAAATCCAAATTGGTGGTGGGGGTAGAAAATATGCCCTATAAAAAACTCTTTACCCCTTTGCTGGGGAGCTTTATGATCGACCTGGGGGGAACTGTTTCCAGTAGAGCAATTCAGCCTGAAAGAACCGTATTTACACATCCGCAAAAAGGCTATAACGTAGGTCCGGTTATTTGCTACGAATCCATATACGGGGCTTTTGTCACCGAATATGTTCGTAAAGGAGCCCATTTTCTGGGGGTCATTACCAACGATGCCTGGTGGGGCAACACCCCGGGGCACAAGCAACTTTTGAGTTATACCCGCTTACGAGCAATCGAAAACCGGCGTGGGATTTCACGCAGTGCCAATACGGGGATTTCCACTTTTATCAATCCCCTGGGCGAATACGATGAGCAACTTGCTTATGACCGCCAAGGGATATTGACCGGAACCCTACCCAAGATGGAGCGGCTTACTTTTTACACCCGTTATGGTGATTTTATTGCACGGTTGGCCGTGTTAATCGCCGCCCTGTATCTTTTGTTGGCCTTGGGAGGTCGACTCAAACCTCAGCCATGATCCATTGGTTTCGGTATTTAATGTTTAGATGGAAAGCCACCAATCATCATGGCGTTCATTCACCGTTTGTATTCGAATTAATTACCGCATGTTTTTTTAATTCGGTTTGGAAAAAAGAGGTGTTTTTTCCTTTTTCCACCTGCCAATACGAGCGATTGACCCAGCTTTTTTTAGACAAACTTGAGGCCTGGCGGCAAAATAATGGCCTCAACTCCCCCCTAGAAATCGCCCCCTTTAGCCCCGAGATTAAACACAATACATCCCCTTCAACACTTCCTTTTTTTATCTGCTATACCCAACTGCACCACCACCGCCAGGCCTGGATACAATACTGTACCGCTCAACCTGGCATTGTTTTGGACTTTTATTTTTGGGGATGCCATATTAAACGAAGTGCACAAGCGGATCAGGTGTTTTTATTGAAAATAGTATAGCCAAAACCCTTTTAAAGTCGTAGCTTTGTCAAGACGCTTGGAGGCTAATGCTATGAATATGAAGAAGATGAAGGTTTACACCAAAACAGGCGATGATGGAACTACAGGTTTATTGTCGGGAGAACGCGTTCACAAACATCACTTACGGGTCAAAGCCTATGGAACCATTGATGAACTCAATGCATGGCTGGGTTTAATTCGTGATTTAGACAAAAATCAGGACAATCAACAGTTTTTAACTTTAATTCAAAAAAAATTGATGATCCTTGGAGCACAGCTCAGTCTTGAAAAAGGAGCTCCTTCCCCGCGTTTTCTCGGTGCCATAGAAACCAAGGACACCGAAGCCATCGAACATCAAATAGACGAAATAACACAGCTGGTCCCCCCCTTAAGCAATTTTGTGATTCCCGGTGGGCATGTCTTGATCTCTTATGCACACCTCGCCCGTTGTGTCTGCCGTAGAGCCGAGCGTTTTATCACCGAATTACACGAAAACCATCATCCTGTTGCTCCTCCTATCATTGCTTTTATCAACCGGCTGTCGGATTACCTTTTTATGCTTAGTCGGAAGTTTGCCCACGACCATCAGGTCGAAGAGGTCAAATGGTCACCCGAATAAGCAAGAATTGCTCTTCGCTTAATCACTCCTAATGAAGTCCAAAGCCCAAGGCCCAATTTTTCCATCTGGAAAATTTCTTAATCATCGTTTCTTTAGGGTTAATCATTTTTTATTAGGATATTTTAAATTAAAATTTATTTTTGCAAAAAATAAGAACCACTATGTATTGGACATTAGAACTAGCATCTTACCTTAGTGATGCGCCCTGGCCCGCTACAAAAGACGAATTGATCGATTATTCGATCCGCACAGGGGCACCTCTGGAAGTAGTGGAAAATCTACAATCGATGGAAGACGAAGGAGATATTTATGAATCGATTGAAGAAATTTGGCCCGACTTTCCGACTGAAGAAGACTATCTGTGGAACGAAGACGAATATTGATCCACAAAACCACACCTAAAAGTCTCCTCGGAGGCTTTTTTTTTGCGTACATTTGGGCTAAATTCTTGTTTGACGTATGAGTATTTTAAATTCAATTTTAAAAACGTTTGTAGGAGATAAAACCAAAAAAGACCTCGCTAATATAAAGCCCCTTGTCTCGCAAATCAATCAATTGCAGGCCCAACTCGAAACCCTAAGTGCCGATGCGCTTCGCGCCAAAACAGATGCGCTAAAACAAGGGATACAAGACAATCGAAAGGCCGAAGATGAACAAATTCAAAACCTCAAAGAACAACTGGCGCAACAAAAAGACATCGATGCGCGAGAAAGCCTTTACCATGAAATCGATGGCCTAGAAGAGCAAGCCTACCAGAGCACCAAAGCCTTTTTGGACCAAATCCTTCCCGAGGCCTTTGCCATCATGAAGGAAACAGCCCGTCGTTTTGCCACCCAATCACAGATTACGGTTACCGCTACGGCGATGGATCGCACACTCTCCCAAGATAAAGAGTACGTCAAGCTACAAGGCGATCAGGCCCACTGGGCCAATAGCTGGGACGCCGCCGGAAAAGAAGTAACCTGGGATATGATCCATTATGACGTGCAACTCATTGGGGGTGTAGTGCTGCACCAAGGGAAAATTGCTGAAATGCAAACCGGTGAAGGAAAAACACTCGTAGCTACCCTCCCTGTTTTTCTCAATGCCCTAACAGGCAAGGGCGTTCACCTAGTTACTGTAAACGATTACCTCGCCAAAAGAGACAGTGCATGGATGGCCCCCCTTTTTGAATTCCACGGGCTCCGGGTCGATTGCATCGACAAACACCAGCCCAATAGCCCCAAAAGACGCAATGCCTACCTGGCGGATATTACCTATGGTACCAACAATGAATTTGGTTTTGACTACCTCCGTGACAATATGGCCCATACCCCCGAAGACCTGGTGCAAATCAAACACCATTATGCCATTGTCGATGAGGTGGACTCCGTTTTGGTGGACGATGCCCGAACACCTTTGATCATTTCAGGGCCCAGTCCAGAGGGCGACCGTCATGAATTTGATCAACTCAAACCCAAGGTGAGCAGTTTGGTCGAACACCAACGCAAACTCCTTACCGGTGTGCTGGCCGAAGCCAAAAAGAACATTCAAGAAGGTAACACCCAAGAAGGGGGTTTACAACTTTTACGCGTCTATCGGGGACTTCCCAAAAACAAAGCGCTTATCAAATTTTTGAGTGAAGAGGGCATCAAGCAATTGCTGCAAAAGACCGAAAATCACTACATGCAAGACAACAACCGGGAAATGCATGTCATCGACCAAGAACTCTTTTTTGTCATCGACGAGAAAACCAATCAAATCGAACTGACCGAAAAAGGCATCGAAAGCCTTTCTGGCGATAAAGAGGACAAAAACTTTTTTGTATTGCCCGATATTGGTGCGGCATTGGCCCAAATTGAAAGTAAACAGCTGGAGCCCAAAAAAGAGGCCAAAGAAAAAGAAGCACTCCTTAGTGATTTTAATATCAAAGGAGAACGCATTCACACCCTTAACCAATTGCTCAAAGCCTATACCCTCTTCGAAAAAGATGTGGAGTATGTGGTGATGGAAAATAAAGTCAAAATTGTAGACGAACAAACCGGGCGGATCATGGAGGGACGTCGGTATTCGGATGGGCTGCATCAAGCGATTGAAGCCAAAGAAAGTGTAAAAATCGAGGCCGCTACACAAACCTATGCGACCATTACCCTGCAAAATTACTTCCGTATGTATCAAAAATTGGCGGGGATGACCGGAACCGCCATTACCGAGGCGGGAGAATTTTGGGAAATCTACAAACTCGATGTGGTCGAAATCCCAACGAATAAACCCATAGCGCGAGACGATAAAAACGACCTGATCTACAAAACCAAAAGGGAAAAATACAATGCGGTAATCGAGGAGGTTACTGCACTTTCACAGGCCGGGAGACCCGTGCTGATTGGTACAACCTCTGTTGAAATTTCAGAATTGCTCAGCAAAATGTTGACCATCCGAAAAATCCCACACAACGTACTCAATGCCAAACTGCATAAAAAAGAGGCCGATATCGTAGCAGAAGCGGGAAAAGCAGGAATAGTAACCATCGCCACCAATATGGCCGGACGAGGAACCGATATCAAACTCTCTGAGGCGGTTAAAGCCAGTGGAGGACTTGCCATAATCGGTACCGAACGTCATGACTCCCGAAGAGTCGACCGTCAGTTACGAGGTCGCTCAGGGCGACAAGGAGACCCGGGAAGCTCTCAGTTTTATGTATCTCTTGAAGATAACTTGATGCGCTTGTTTGGTTCAGATCGGGTGGCCAAAGTAATGGACCGAATGGGACACCAAGATGGGGATGTCATCCAGCACTCCATGATGACCAAGTCGATCGAACGCGCACAGAAAAAAGTCGAAGAAAATAATTTTGGTATCCGAAAACGTCTCCTCGAATACGACGATGTCATGAATGCCCAGCGTGAGGTAATCTACAAACGACGAAGACATGCCCTAGAGGGTAGCCGACTCAAATTGGACATTGCCAATATTCTCTATGATACCTGTGAGGAAATCGTGGCCAAAAACAAATCCCAAAATGATTTTAAAAACTTTGAGTTTGAAATCATCAGTAACTTTTCGGTCACCTCCCCGATTGCAGAAGAAGACTTCCTCGCCAAAAGTGATCAAGACCTGATTGTTGCGCTCTACGATGCTCTTTACGCTCAGTATCAAGCAAAAATACAATCCAGTGCAGCGACTGCTTTTCCGGTCATCAAATCGGTCTATGAACGCCCGGGAAACACCTTTGAACGTATCGTGGTTCCTTTTACCGATGGGGTCAAAACCCTTAATGTCGTCACCAAATTAGAAACGGCCTACCAATCGGAAGGACAACAACTCATCGAAGATTTTGAACGCAACATTACGTTGGCCATTATCGACGATAGCTGGAAAACGCATTTACGGAAAATGGACGAACTCAAACAGTCGGTACAATTGGCCGTTCACGAACAAAAAGACCCTTTATTGATTTATAAATTCGAGTCTTTTGAGCTGTTTCAAGCCATGATCAGTTCCCTCAACCGGGAAGTACTTTCTTTCCTTTTTAAAGGAAACCTGCCTACCCAAAAGGAAGGCGTTGTTCAGCAGGCCAAAACCCAGCGACCCAAAGAACAATACAAAACCACCAAAGACGATGTGCTTAACACCGAAGAACTGGCTGCCCAAAACCGTGCAGTGGGTGCAGCAGCAGGAGGTGCACAGCGTCAAGCCGTGGAGACCATCGTCCGGGAAACACCAAAAATTGGCCGTAATGAGCGTGTCACCATCAAAAATGTAGCCAATGGAACGACCAAAACGCTTAAATTTAAACAAGCTGAGCCATTGATCAAATCCGGACAATGGGTCATTACCGCTAATCAATAGTACCCATGGAAGCCTACGCCAACGCTTTATTGGTTGCGATTCCACTCTTTATGGTACTGATGGGCATCGAGATGCTTTACGGACATCTTAAAGGCAAGCAAACCTATACTTTGATGGATACCCTGTCTAGCCTTAGTTCTGGCATGACCAATGTCCTAAAAGACTCCTTGGGTTTGGTGGTTATCTTGGTTTCGTATCCTTACCTCAAGGACCATTTGGCCGTCCAAGAACTTTCATCCACGATATGGACCTATATCATCGCATTTATCTGCATTGACTTTGCGAGTTATTGGGCACATCGACTCAACCATAAAGTCAATATTTTTTGGAACCAACACATCATTCATCACAGCAGTGAAGAGTTTAATTTGGCCTGTGCCCTTAGACAGAGTATTTCAAATGTATTGGGTTTTGGGGCTCTATTTCTATTGCCGGCTGCCGTCTTGGGTGTACCCGAAAAGGTCATCCAAATTCTCGCTCCGCTTCATCTTTTTGCACAGTTTTGGTACCACACGCAACACATCGGCAAACTGGGTATTTTGGAGTACCTGATTGTAACCCCTTCCCAACACCGGGTGCATCATGCAATCAATCCGATCTATATCGATAAAAACCTTGCCGCCATTTTTTGCGTTTGGGACCGCCTCTTTGGCACCTTTCAAGAAGAACTGGAGGATGAGCCCCCAGTATATGGCACCCTAAAACCGGTAAACAGTTGGAATCCATTGTGGATTAATTTTCAACACCTATGGGGATTGATACAGGATGCCTGGCGCACGAAAAGTTGGAAAGCTAAACTCCTGATATGGTTTAAGCCCACCGGCTGGCGCCCCCAAGATGTGGCCAAAAAATGGCCCTGTAAAAGTATTGAGTCGGTAAACCATCAGGAAAAATACCAAACCAATCTTTCGAAAAATGAACGCCGATGGGCCATTTTTCATTGGCTTGGCACTACCTTGTTACTGATGGTATTCTTGGCTGTTTTTGCCGATCTCACCCCCCTGTATCGCTTGGCCTATGGCGCGCTCATCTTTATCAGTATTTTTGGCTATACCGCTGTTATGGATAGAAATTCCTGGGGAATTTCATTTGAATGGGGACGTACCCTGTTGGGTATTTCTACCTTGCTCCTTCTGGAATATTTTTCGGTTTTTTCCAATCAAAACAGTGGTGTTTTAAGGTATTACAGCACAGTTTATTTTGCCCTAAGTTTGCTTCTGCTCTTTGGATTTATCAACCAACCCAAAGCCGATGAGCAACCGGCCTAAAATATTTTTACTCGGGCCAACAGCTCCCTATCGAGGTGGAATTGCCGATACCCAAGCCGCTTTTGCCCGGGCCTTAGAGGCATTGAATGTCGACGTCACGTTGATCAATTTTAAAAAATTATACCCCTCCTTTTTGTTTCCGGGCAAATCACAATTTGTTGAGCAACCTAGCCCATTAGCACAACCCCAAAGTCATCGCTTGTTGCATACATATAACCCCTTAAACTGGCTTAAGGTCGCCCGATGGATCAACCGCCAACAACCCGACTATGTGGTTTTTCGGTATTGGACCCCCCTTACTGCCCCCTGCTGGTGGGGCATCCGGCTTTTTTTAAATGCTACAATAAAAACTATTGGACTGGTGGATAATTGGGAGCCTCATGAAAAACGATGGAGTGATCGGGCCTTAAATGTGTTGTTTAAAAAAAGCTGTGACGGCTTTGCAACCCTCTCAGAACGGGTGGCTCATCAAATTAAAAAAGAAACGTCAAAACCCGTATGGACAGGCTTCCATCCCATCCACGACAAGCTTCCCAAAGCAGTCGATCAATTGGAAGCAAGACAACGATTGGGGCTTCCACAGAATCGAAAAATTGCGGCTTTTGTTGGGCTTGTTCGTCCCTACAAAGGCGTAGAGCTATTGATCGAAGCTTTTGCCTTGACCCAAAAACAAACCCCCGAACTCTTTTTGTTGATCGCCGGTGAATTCTATACTCCACTAGCGCCCTACCAAAAATTGATTGCAGAATACAACCTCCAGGAACACCTTTGCCTTATGCCCGAGTTTTTGTCTTCCGATACCCTTCGGGATGCTGTTTGTGCTGCAGATTTCATTTGCCAGCCCTATAAAAAAGCCACCCAAAGCGGGATTACTCCTCTCGCCTATGCCTACAAAAGACCACTGATTGTTAGTGATGTAGATGGGCTGTCTAAACCCATAAACACCGACCGAAGTGGCCGCGTTGTAGCAGGAGATGCACAACTTTGGGCAGAAGCCTTAACGACCTTTACAGAAACCTCAGTATTGGAACACCATCGTCAACAAATTCAAAAAGCAATTCCAAACTACAGCTGGTCCCGCTTTGCAAAGAACTTTATCACAGCCTTAGCGCAATCTTTTACCTGACTTTTATCCGAACAGACTAGAGGATATAATCTGTTGACACAAAATTCGACTCGTTGGAATTGAGCAAGGCTTCTAAGATTTCGTTATTGTAGGGGTTGTCCTTAGCGGCTAAAAATGTACGAATTGAAAAAGACCGAAGTGCATCAAACACACTCAGGGTGCTGACTGCCGAATTTTTACGTCCCGTAAAAGGATACAC
>RFYP01000042.1 GCA_009921175.1 Flavobacteriia bacterium
CATTTTGAAAAAGAACTGGCCAACGGAGGAACCCAAAAACTTTTTGAACAGGTTGAGCTACCGCTTGTTCCGGTGCTTACCGCCATGGAAGCAACCGGCATTTGTCTCGATACCCCCTTTCTTCACAAACTATCTATCGAATTACAAACGGATATCGAAGGGCTGGAAAAAGCAATTTACTCCCAAGCCGGAGAACAATTTAATCTGGCTTCTCCCAAACAATTGGGGCCCATTCTTTTTGACAAACTCAAGTTGGTGGACAAACCCAAAAAAACCAAAACAGGTCAATATTCTACGGCAGAGGATGTCTTGTCTTATTTGGCCAAAGATCATCCTATCGTCGCCGATATCTTGGAGTGGAGGTCTTTGCAAAAACTGCAAAACACCTATGTAACAGCCTTGCCGCAAGAAATCAATCCCAAAACCGGTCGGGTCCATACGGTCTATAACCAAGCTGTGGCCGCCACCGGCAGGTTGAGTAGTAACAACCCCAACCTTCAAAATATCCCCATCCGAACCCCAAGAGGACAAGAAGTCCGAAAAGCCTTTATTGCCCCCGATGACGCACACGTCCTTTTGGCGGCCGACTATTCACAAATCGAACTCCGTATCATTGCCTCGCTGAGCCAAGACCCTGCTTTGGTCGAAGCTTTTCAAAAAGGCGAAGACATCCATACAGCAACGGCCGCGCGTGTTTTTGGCATCGCCCCCGAAGCCGTGACCCGAACACAAAGAAGCCATGCCAAAACGGTTAATTTTGGTATCATCTATGGCGTTTCGGCCTTTGGCCTAAGTCAACAAACCGACCTAAACCGCACCGAAGCCAAGGAACTTATAGATACCTATTACGAAAGTTACCCCCGTTTACGCGCCTATATCAACGAACAAATCGATCGAGCCCGAGAGCAGGGCTATGTCGAAACCGTTTTGGGGCGTCGCCGTTACCTGAAAGACATCCTTTCTCAAAATGCTGTTGTACGGGGGGGCGCTGAACGCAATGCGGTCAATGCACCCATACAAGGAAGCGCCGCAGACATCATCAAACTGGCGATGATCAATATTCATCGGCGTATGGAAGCCGATAATTGGCAGGCCAAAATGCTCCTTCAAGTCCACGATGAACTGGTGTTTGAAGTCCCAAAAACCGAACTCCAAGCCTTCCAAAAAATGGTGCAACACGAAATGGAAAATGCTTTTAGCTTAGACGTTCCTTTGGTCGTTGACTTGGGGGTCGGCCAAAATTGGCTGGAGGCGCACTAGGCAATTGACCGATCGCGTGGTTGGTAGGGTTTTGAACGATCAAAAAAAATCATCAAAAAAAGGAGGGTATTTTTTTTTCAGAAAAAGATATAATTGTACATTTGCACGCCTGTAATACAAGTTATTACGCTAATTAAAGTACATATTTGTGGATACATTAAGTTACAAAACCATCTCAGCCAATGCCAATACCGTTGACAAACAATGGGTTTTGGTCGATGTGGCAGACGTGCCGCTAGGAAGAGCCGCTGCGGCTATTGCCTCGCTATTGCGTGGTAAACACAAAACCAGCTACACACCCCACGTAGATTGTGGCGACAATGTAGTGGTTGTCAATGCTGAGAAAGTAAAACTCACCGGGAACAAGTGGTCCCAAAAGCAATACATTCGTCATACGGGCTACCCCGGAGGACAGCGTGTCCTTACTGCAGAACAGGTACATTTTAAAGATACTACCCGTTTGGTCGAAAAAGCCGTTAAGGGTATGTTGCCTAAAAATAAGCTCGGGGCGGATTTGTTTCGCAACCTTCGCGTTTATGCAGGAACAGACCACCAACATGACGCCCAACAACCACAAGCTATTAATCTTAACGAACGCATCTAATGGAAGTGATACACACCATAGGACGTAGAAAAACATCCGTTGCTCGACTCTTTTTGTCCGAAGGAAAAGGCAACATCGTAGTCAACAAAAAAACCTATACCGACTACTTTACAACACCCACCTTACAATACAAGATTCAGCAACCGCTAAGTTTGACCGGTACGGAGTCTAACTTTGACCTGAAAATTACCGTCAAAGGAGGGGGCATCACCGGACAAGCAGAAGCCATTCGATTGGCAATCTCTCGTGCACTTTGTCAAGTGGATGAAGAAAACCGCTCAACCCTTAAGCCCGAAGGATTACTGACCCGTGATCCTCGTATGGTGGAGCGTAAAAAATTCGGTCAGAAAAAAGCACGTAAGAAATTTCAATTTTCTAAACGTTAATACCCACGGTCTCCTTCGGGAGACTATGTTCATTTATTTATTAAACCAGTTGCTCAAACCGTTACGACGGGAATTAGTTTAGCATCTAAATAAGCCCCGGGCTTATTGCGACTAGACAGAGAACGTAAACTAAAACACTATGGCACAAACAGAAGTAAAAGACCTGCTCAATGCAGGCGTCCACTTTGGACACCTTACCCGAAAATGGAATCCCAACATGGCACCCTATATCTATATGGAGCGCAATGGTATTCACATTATCAACCTTTACAAAACCGCTGCAAAACTCGACGAAGCCACCAAAGCGATTAAGAAAATTACCGTTTCTGGGCGTAAAGTTCTTTTTGTTGCGACCAAAAAACAAGCCAAAGGCATCGTAGCGCAAGCTGCGGAAAAGGTAAACATGCCCTATATCACCGAGCGTTGGCCCGGGGGGATGTTGACCAATTTTGTCACCATCCGTAAAGCCGTTAAGAAAATGGCCTCCATCGACCGGATGAAAAAAGACGGTACCTTTGAAACACTTTCTAAAAAAGAAAAATTACAAGTTGACCGTTTACGCGCTAAACTTGAAAAAAACTTGGGCTCAATCACCGAAATGACCCGTTTGCCCGGGGCCCTTTTTGTGGTAGATATCAAAAGAGAGCATATTGCAATCAAAGAAGCACGTAAACTTAAGATTCCAATTTTTGCGATGGTCGACACCAACTCAGACCCCCGTGAAGTCGATTTTGTGATTCCTTCCAACGACGACGCTTCCAAGTCCATTGAAAAAATCTTAGGCATTATCAGTGCTGCGGTAGCCGAAGGGCTCCAAGAGCGTAAAAACGAAAAAGACGCTGAAGCCAAAGGCGAAGACATGGATGAGAGCGATGATACTGTAGCCACTGAAGAGGCCACAGAAACTCCTGAAGCCCAGGAAGAGGCGCCAAAGGTAGCTGCTGTTGAAGAATCCGACGAGGAGGAGGATGAAGTAAAGCCTGCTAAAAAAGCGGCCGCCAAAAAAACAACCGCTAAAAAACCAGCGGCTAAAAAAGAAAAGTAAACCTATAAATACAATCGTTGTGAAAATTACTGCATCTGAAGTAAACAAACTACGCCAGTCTACCGGAGCCGGAATGATGGACTGTAAAAAAGCCCTTGTTGAAGCCGAAGGAGACTTTGATAAAGCGGTAGAAATTCTCCGTAAAAAAGGCCAAAAAGTAGCCGCCAATCGTGCAGACCGTGAGTCTTCGGAAGGAGCGGTATTGGCCAAAGTCAATAAAGACCAAACATCCGGTGTGGTGGTGTCGCTCAATTGTGAAACCGATTTTGTCGCCAAAAACGATGCTTACCTAGAGCTTGCAGAAGGTTTGGCCAATTTGGCCCTCAACCACGATACCCTCGAGGCCTTTTTGGCAGCCGACTACAACGGTATGTCTGTCGCCGATAAGCTAACCGAACAAACCGGTGTTATCGGTGAAAAAATTGAAATCGGAGGCTTTAAGCGTTTAGAGGCTCCTTTTGTCGGTGCCTATATCCATGCTGGAAATAAAATTGCCACCTTGGTCGGGCTATCGTCGGTAGTCGATCAGGCGGCTGAAGTAGCCAAAAACGTAGCCATGCAGGCCGCGGCCATGAACCCTATCGCCCTAAACGAAGAGGGAGTAGATGCTAGTATCGTTGAAAAAGAAATCGAAATTGCCAAAGACCAATTGCGTCAAGAAGGCAAGCCCGAAGCGATGCTCGATAATATTGCCAAGGGTAAACTCAAACGTTTTTTTAAGGACAATACCCTAGTCAACCAAGATTATATCAAAGACAGTAAGATGAGCGTTGATCAATACGTGAAATCAGTAGATGCTTCTCTCGAAGTTACTGCCTTTGCCCGTGTGGCCTTGGTCTAGTATAACCGGATATAAAACCCTATTTAAAGCACCTCTAAAGAGGTGCTTTTTTTATTTTCTTACCTTGTCCCTATGCAACACAAATGTAGCTGGTGTCTTGGCGACCCCCTTTATGAAGTCTACCATGACCAAGAGTGGGGTGTCCCGCTTTTGGATGATCAGGCGCTTTTTGAGTTTTTGACCCTCGAAACTTTTCAGGCCGGGCTAAGCTGGCTAACCATTCTCCGCAAAAGAGAACATTTTCTTATGGCCTTTGATCAATTTGATTATACCAAAATTACCCACTATGGCCCATCAAAAGTCCAAGAATTACTTCAAAATGCCGGTATCGTGCGCAACAAAATGAAAATAGAAGCGGCCATTGCCAATGCACAGGCGTTTATCGCCCTTCAGGAGGAGTACGGTACGTTTGGGCGGTTTATTTGGGCGTTTGTCGATTTTCAAGCGGTGCAAAACCAATTTACATCACAAGATCAAATCCCGACAACCACACCTTTGGCCAAGCAAATAAGTCGGGTGCTAAAACAGAAGGGATTTAAGTTTGTCGGTCCCACGGTTATCTATGCCCATATGCAAGCTACCGGTATGGTCAACGACCACGAAACACAATGTTTTCGTTACCAAGAAATACGTCAATTAAAAAAACGACCCCTTGACCTAAAAAGGTAGGTCATCTTCGACCTCATCGGTCGCATCAGAAGAGGGCTCAAAGGCCGTTGGTGGGGGCATTGGAGGCATTTCGGCTGAAGGAGCGCCCTCCATCGCATCAATACGCCATCCTTGAATGGAATTAAAATATTTGGTTTGCCCCTCGGGGTTTACCCATTCTCGGCCTCGGAGATTGATCCCAATTTTTACCTGCTGCCCCACGTTAAAGGCATTAAGCAAATCGCATTTGTCCTGTACAAATTCAACTAATATGTGTTGGGGGTATTGTTCTTCGGTCGTAACCACGACTTCACGTTTACGAAAACCGTTGTTACCATAGGTTTTGGTTTCGTCAAGCCATTTTATTTTTCCTTGAATCTCCATTGCTGCATTGTTGAGCTACAAAAATAACAAAACTTTAAAGCCTGCTGCCCGAAACCCATTCTTTTTCGATTTTGAAGTATCTTTAAGGGATCGTCAACACCGCCTTGCCATCATGTTCAATCAAAAAATCAAAAAATACTGGCCGCTTGGGGCATTTGCCCTGGTATTGCTGATTCTTTGGAACACCAACATACTTTTCCAAAACCTCAAAGCCAAAGAACGCAACAAAATGAATTTATGGGCTTTGGCCCTTCAGGAGTCGATACAACGGGATGAACCTACCAATTTGGCGCTAGAAATTCTACTCGAAACCGATGAAAACCCTATGATTCAGGTCGATGCTAAGGGAAAGATCATCGATTTTAAAAACCTACCGTGGGAACCTGACCCGACCGATTCGCTCCAGCTTTACCAACTTTTGGAAAAAATTAAAAAGGAAAATCAACCCATCGCCATTCATTATGGAAACCCCGAAAATGGCACTCCGATCGTCGATCAAACCCTGTATTATGGAGATTCCAAAACCTTAAAAAAACTGCAGTACTACCCCCTGGCCCTTTTACTTATTATTTTTCTATTTGGAGCCGTACTCTATTTTGTTTTTAAAACGGGTAAAGTGGCCGAGC
Organism: Flavobacteriia bacterium; assembly: GCA_009921175.1. Taxonomy (GTDB): domain Bacteria; phylum Bacteroidota; class Bacteroidia; order Flavobacteriales; family Flavobacteriaceae; genus RFYP01. The sequence goes on from RFYP01000042.1 coordinate 5,795, forward strand.
AAAACCGCCTGTGGGCCGCTATGGCCAAAGAAACGGCTCACCAAATCAGTACGCCTCTTTCTTCACTCCTTGGCTGGGTAGCCCTTAGCAAAGCCAAAAAAGGCGATCAAAGCACCCTAACTGCGCTAGAAGAAGACCTCGACCGGCTTCAATTGATTACCGAGCGCTTTTCGAAAATCGGGTCAACACCCAAACTCACGGAGCAAGACCTGGTTGCTGTTATTCAGCAAACTGTACAATACCTGAAAAATAGAACCTCTTCCAAGGTTATCTTCGATTTGCAACTGCCCCAAAAAACGGTACTCATCCCCCTAAACCCACAACTGTTGAGTTGGACTCTAGAAAACATCATAAAAAATGGTATTGATGCCATGAAAGGGAAAGGGCGAATTCGTCTAACCTTAGCGATGCATCCGCAAGAAGTGCAACTGCTCATTGAAGACGATGGCCCAGGCATAAAAAAAGAAATACGTAAACGTATTTTTGCCCCCGGATTCACGACCAAAGCCACCGGTTGGGGGCTTGGCCTCTCCTTGGCGCGACGCATTATTGTCGATTACCACCACGGTAAAATTGGCATCAAAAAATCGGATGCCCATGGAACGGTTTTTGAATTGATTTTAAAAAAGGCCTAAAGGGCCGCTGCGATTTTTGCAGCAAGCGCTGTAAACGCCTCGGGCGTGAGGCTTACCTTTTTAGAAAAGGTCGCATCAGCCATGGTATGCAAGGGGATTAAATGGACGTGTACATGAGGAACTTCCAGTCCAATGACACTCATCCCGATCCGTTGACAGGAGATGGTTTTTTCGAGGGCCAACGCCACTTTCCGACTAAAGGCCATTAGTGCCTGATAGGCTTGCTCGTCCAAGTCAAATAGTTTATTGACTTCTTGCTTGGGCACACAAAGGGTATGCCCCTCTGCGTTGGGATTGATGTCCAAAAAAGCGATGTGCTTGTCGTCTTCTGCAACCTTGTAACAAGGTATTTCGCCTTGGATGATTTTGGTGAAAATAGAGGCCATTTAGTCGCGGCTTATGCTTACAATCTCCAGGGTAATTACCCCATTGGGCACTTGAATTTCAGCGAGTTCCCCTTTGGTTTTTCCCAATAATCCTTTGCCGATGGGCGAATCAACAGAAATTTTTCCGGCCTGAAGATCGGCTTCGCTTTGGGCGACAAGTTTGTATTTCATCACTGCAGCATTGGCCGTATTTTTGACTTCAACGGTCGAATGAATCAGCACCTTGGAGGTGTCCAATTGCGACTCATCGATAATGCGGGCATTGGCCAGGGTGGCTTCTAACTTCGAAATTTGGAGCTCCAGTAAGCCTTGGGCTTCTTTGGCAGCATCGTATTCGGCATTTTCACTCAAATCCCCCTTGTCGCGTGCTTCGGCAATGGCCTGGGACGCACGGGGACGCTCAACATCTTTAAGTTGGTTGAGCTCGTCGCGTAATTTTTTTAACCCTTCTTTGGTATAATAGGATACTTTTGCCATGATTTTAACGTTGCTATAAATAGAAAAATCCCTCATTAAGCACCGGGATTTAAACAAATATAGTGAAATGCAAACATTTGGTAAAACTTTCGGATTGAAAAGCGCTGTGCTGCTGGTGTGGTTCTTCTCTAGCCAATGTGCCCGAGAACCGGTCCATCGAAACCCCTACCTGAGTGATATTGCCTTTCGTTATGAAATCAACCTCAACCTGCCTCAGTACGATGCTTTGCGCTATGCAGGAGGCAGTATGTTGATTCCACAAGTGGGGCTAAAAGGCCTAATTGTCTTTAACCTCGATGGCCAACAATTTTTGGCTTGGGAGGCCACCTGCGCCAATCATCCCCCACGAGATTGTTCGTTACTGGTCCTAACAGGGGTCTTGGCCGAATGCAGTTGCGAAGGCTTCCAATACAGCTTGGCAACCGGTCAACTGCTCGACGCAGAAAACCAAACCAACACCCCCTATCCTCTACTGAATTACCAAGTACAGGCCAACGCCAACCTCCTTTTAATTTCTAATTAAGTAAAATGAAAAAAATAGGTTCCCTTCTTTTGATTGTACTAAGCTTAAACCTTAGTGCCCAACAGCTCGATATCGATTATACCCCGGGCGGAAATCCCGAAAAAGGGGTAAAATTCACCGTCTTTAAAACCATCGGGGGTGGATTGAACACCCAGGGAGTTTATGAATTAACCTCCGAAGCCCTTCGTGTCGAAGCGACCAACGGGAATGGTTGGGGAGCGGGCATGTCTCTTTATAGCAACTTTACCTTTTTTGGAGGGGATTTAGAAAACCTAAAAACACGGGCATCTCATCTGCTCTATTCCTATGGTGGGCTTCTCAACGGGCAATTGACCCTGTCCGGCCCATTGACCACATCCGATTATCCACTGCTACTCACAGTACATGGAGGAGCACGCCTTAACGATGCGGGAATCGCCCTGCCGATGATACAAAGCCCTCGGTATGTCAATTTTGATGCGGGACTGGGGCTATACCGCAGCTTGAAATTAAAGCAAACGCCCAAACTTAGTCTCTTTAGTTGGCTACAACCCACACTTACCCATCATTGGTTAGGCGAGGACAATAGCCGTATATTTTACAACCATCAGCTGCAGGCAACAAACTGGTCGGTGGGACTTCAAACCGGGCTGGAATGGAATCAAAATTTTCAACTCAGCTTGTTTATCAATCAATTCATCACCGAGCAGGCCCTGTCGAAACTCAACCAACCGGTGGTCCGGGCCAATCTTGTTTATCGTTTTGTCAAAAGAAACCGAAAGATTGAGTGGTTAGAACTGGACCAATAGCCCTGCTAGAA
>RFYP01000043.1 GCA_009921175.1 Flavobacteriia bacterium
AAAGAAATTCAACTTCTGGGGTAGTATTGCCCGTTTGATTCTGCGTAACCGTATTGTCCTGCTTGTGGGTATAGTAGGGGTGACCCTACTGTGGTCTACCCAATGGAAAAACATGCGGTTTACCTATACCGAAGCCAATCTTTTGCCCGACAAACACCCCGAGAATCAAAGTTACAACAGCTTTCTTGACACTTTTGGCGAAGAAGGTAACATCATTGTCTTGGCGGTAAAAGATACCGCCCTTTTTGCTGTGGACAACCTAAGTGCGTGGCATGCATTTAGCCAAAAACTAAGGACTTACCCCGAAGTAGAATCGGTGATTAACACCGATAATCTAAAGGAGCTAAAAAAAAATACAAAAGCACAGCGTTTTGAGTCCCAAACTTTACTAGACACCACAGCACTCACCGCCGAAAATATTGCCCGATTTAGGGCAAAGCTGACCCTCGAACTTCCGATTTATAAAAACTTGATCATCAATGAAGAGGCCCGGGTTTGGCGTATGTTGGTCAACCTCGATGGAGAAATTGTCAATACCCCCTTGCGGAAGTCTTTTGTTTTTGACCAGTTGATTCCCGCAGTGGAAACATTTGAGGAACAAACCCTATTGGACGTCAAAGTTTCGGGTATGCCCTACATCCGTACGCTAAATGCCCAAAATATCGTGGACGAAATCGGTCTTTTTGTCGTGGTAGCGGTTTTGCTAACCTCGTTGATTTTTTTCTTATTCTTTCGCTCTTTTAGGGCCACCTTTATCTCCATGATTGTTGTACTGATTGGAGTCATGTGGGCTTTTGGATTACTCGGTCTTTTACAATACGAAATCACAGTACTTACCGCACTAATTCCTCCTCTTATCATTGTGATTGGCGTGCCCAATTGTATTTTTTTAATCAACAAATACCAACAAGAGGTCGCCAAACACGGGAACCAAATCAAATCCTTGCAGCGGGTGATCGTCAAGATTGGTAACGCCACCTTGATGACCAACCTCACCACGGCCTCGGGCTTTGCAACCTTTATTTTGACAGACAGTAAAATTTTAAAAGAGTTTGGCATCGTTGCTTCGGTTAACATCATCGGTATTTTCTTACTCTCCTTGTTCCTGATTCCGATCATTTACAGTTTTATGCCATTGCCCAATAAAAAGCACCTCCGGCATTTAAAAAACAAATGGATGGAGTCTATTGTCCGATGGATGGAGCATCAAGTCCGGTATAACCGAATCAATACCTACCTAATCGCCTTGATTGCACTAATTATTGGAATCATCGGGATTTACCAAATAAAAATTTCAGGGAGTATCATCGAAGACATGCCCAAAAAAGCAGCCTTTTATAAAGATATTGAATTTTTTGAAGAGGCCTTTAACGGGGTGGTACCGGTCGAAATTATGATCAACAGCAAGCGAAGCCGAGGGGTGTACAGTCTGGCAACCCTCAATCGGATGCAGCGCTTGGAAGAACAAATACAGGATTTTGCAGAGTTGTCACCACCACTCTCCTTGGTCAAAGGCGTCAAATATGCCAAACAAGCGTACTACAACGGAAATCCCAATTTTTTTGAATTGCCAACCGCCCAAGAAAATCGTTTTATAGCTCCCTTTATCAATCGGGCCCAGGGTGATGAAGACCTAATGCGTAATTATGTGGACAGTACCGGACAGTATGCCCGTATAACGACGTTTATGCGCGATGTTCCTACCGAACGTATTGAATCTATTTTAGAAACACTGCAAGCAGATATAACCAAAATATTTCCGGAAGACCGTTTTGAGGTGCTTATGACCGGTAAGGCTTTGCTGTTTTTGAAAGGCACCCGGTATTTGATCAAAAATTTGTTTTTATCCCTGTTGTTGGCTGTGGTGCTTATTGCTGTTTTTATGGCCTATATGTTTCGGTCTTTTAAGATGATCATCATATCACTTATTCCCAATCTACTTCCACTCCTTATCACCGCGGGTGTAATGGGCTTTGCTGGTATTCCACTCAAACCCTCTACCATTCTTGTGTTTAGTATCGCCTTTGGTATATCGGTCGATGACACCATCCATTTTTTGGCCAAATACCGCCAGGAACTCATCGAATCCAAATGGAAAATCAAACGGTCGATCTATGCGGCCATACGGGAAACCGGGATCAGCATGTTTTACACCTCCGTGGTATTGTTCTTTGGTTTTATCGTCTTTATGACCTCCAATTTTGGGGGAACTGTAGCCTTGGGGGGCTTGGTGGCTGTTACGCTTCTTTTTGCCATGCTGGCCAACCTGATTTTATTGCCTTCTCTTTTGATTTCACTTGAGGACAAAGTCAGCAACGAAAAAATCCTAAAAGAGCCTGCAATCAAAATCATTGATGAAAATGAAACCTAGCTTCTAAAGGCTTTCTTTTTCTATGAATAAGCCTATCTTTGCAGCGAAAATAGTACGCTTCGGTCATGAAAATTGCACAGATTCTACAGCTCGAACCTCAACAACAGGCGCTTACCGTTCAGGGATGGGTACGCACGTTTAGGGCCAACCGTTTTATTGCACTCAACGACGGGTCTTGTTTGGGTAATTTGCAATGTGTTATCGATTTTGAGCAAACCGAAGAAAGCTTGCTAAAAAAAATATCTACGGGAGCAGCACTTAGCCTCAGCGGTAAACTCGTCGCCAGCCAGGGAGCAGGCCAAAAGGTAGAATTGGCCGTTGAAAAAATAAGCCTGCTTGGCGCAGCCGATCCTGAGGAATACCCCATTCAACCCAAAAAACACAGTTTGGAATTTCTTCGTGAAAAAGCCCATCTTCGGGTACGTACCTCTACCTTTAGCGCTGTTATGCGTATGCGCTCGGCCTTGGCTTTTGCTGTGCATCAATTTTTTCAGCAAAAAGGGTTTTACTACGTCAATACACCCGTCATCACCGGAAGCGACGCAGAAGGAGCCGGCGAAATGTTTCGTGTGACTACCTTAGACCCAAAAAATCCACCCCAAACCGACGAAGGGCATATCGACTATAGCCAAGACTTTTTTGGTAAAGAAACCAACCTAACCGTATCGGGTCAACTCGAAGCCGAAACCTATGCGTTAGGACTTGGTGAAGTCTATACTTTTGGCCCCACTTTTCGCGCCGAAAACTCCAACACCACCCGCCACTTGGCCGAATTTTGGATGATAGAACCCGAAATGGCTTTCTATGATCTAAACGACAATATGGACCTGGCCGAAGCGTTTATCAAATCCGTACTGGGCTATGTCTTAGAGCATTGCCAAGAAGATTTGGCGTTTCTCGACGAACGTTTCCAAAAAGAAGAGCAAGCAAAGCCACAACAACAAAGAAGTTCCATGGGGCTTATCGAAAAAATTCGTTTTGTGGTCGACCATCAGTTTATTCGCATTAGCTATACCGAAGCGATCGAAATCCTAAAAAATAGCTCCCCCAACAAAAAGAAAAAGTTCACCTATCCAATCGATGATTGGGGCGTGGATTTACAAAGCGAACACGAACGTTACCTGGTCGAAAAGCATTTTAATTGTCCTGTTATTCTTTACGATTATCCGGCAAAAATCAAAGCGTTTTATATGCGAATGAACGACGACCAAAAAACAGTACGTGCCATGGACATACTCTTTCCCGGTATCGGGGAAATTGTGGGCGGTTCACAACGAGAAGAACGCTTAGACGTTTTGGAAGAACGCATTACGGCCATGGGCATCGACAAAAAAGAATTATGGTGGTACCTCGACCTGAGAAAATTTGGAACGGCTCCCCACAGTGGTTTTGGACTTGGTTTTGAGCGATTGGTTCAGTTTGCCACTGGCATGGGCAACATCCGTGATGTGATTCCCTTTCCCAGAACCCCGCAAAACGCTTCGTTCTAACTGCGCATTGAAGCGTTCCAATTTACTATCTTTATAGTAGAATTCGGATCATGCTCAAACAAGAACTCCATCTTAAACTCGCCCAAAAGCTGTCTCCTCAGCAGATACAGCTGATGAAGTTGATACAACTTTCGTCCCAAGAGCTGGAGCAACGTATTCAATCTGAAATTGGCGAAAATCCGGCCCTTGAAAACGCCGGAGAATCCGAACCACAATCCGATACGACTTTGGACGATGAACGCCAGACTATCGATACGGAAGACATCGACATAGATCCTTATCTTAGCGATGATGAAGTCCCGGCCTACAAACTATACACCAACAACTACAGTGCAGATACCGACGATTCGGCTGTGCCTATTTCGGGTGGCATCAGTTTTCATCAACACTTAGAAAACCAGTTACAAAACTTGATCTTGGACGACGAAGCGTTCGAGATTGCAACGTTTATCATCGGCAGTATCGATGAAAGTGGTTATTTGCGTAGAAGCTTGGACGAACTGGTCGATGATTTGGCCTTTACGCAAAATATTTTTGTGCAAAAAAAAGACGTGGAACAAACCTTAATCAAGGTACAGTCCTTTGACCCGCCTGGGGTAGGCGCTCGGTCCCTTCAAGAATGCTTGGCGCTACAATTACGTCGTAAAGCCGCCCGTAGTGATCGCGCGGCTCGTGCCCTAAATATTGTCGAAAATGCATTTGATGAATTTTCAAAAAAGCATTACCAAAAACTCATGGATCGCTTTGGCTTAGACGAACTCCAGCTCAAGGAAGTTTTTGAAACCGTGAGTAAACTAAATCCAAAGCCTGGAGGTCCGCTGTCGGGTATTTTTCAAAACACGCATATACTCCCCGATTTTATCTTGACCATAGAAGAGGGGAAAATCAATGTGCATCTCAACAAAAGAAACATTCCAGAACTACGGATATCCAACGATTATAAAGAAATGTTGGCGGGATATAAAGAAGCCGCAAAAACCACAAAATCCCAACAAGAAGCCGTTTTATTTATCAAACAAAAACTCGATGCTGCACGTTGGTTTATTGAAGCCATCGAGCAACGGCATCAAACCCTGCTGGTCACCGTAAATGCAATAGTCAACCATCAAAAGGATTATTTTTTGACAGGGGATGAGAGTAAACTCAAACCCATGAAACTCAAAGATATATCGGATGAAATTCAAATGGATATCTCGACTGTATCCCGGGTGGCCAGCAGCAAGTATATTGATACCCCTTATGGCAACAAATTGCTTAAAAGTTTTTTCTCTGGAGGAATGAAAAATGAAGAAAGCGAGGATGTATCGACCATCGAAATCAAAAAAAACCTCGAACAACTGATCGCCAAAGAAAACAAACAAAAACCCCTCACGGACTTAGCTTTGGCCGCCCTTTTAAAAGAAAAAGGCTACACACTAGCCCGAAGAACAGTAGCCAAATACCGCGAACAGCTCGATCTTCCGGTGGCCCGTTTGCGCAAACAAATCAAATTATAAGAGGTAAAAACGCAACCCCAATTGAATCAATCGGGTGTTGGGTGTGGGCTGTTGATATAGCGAAGATTTAAACAATGGAGTAGCTTGGTATTCTACAAATAAATTCCAGGTATTGTGGCCTAACACCAAGGAATAGGCCATTGGCCACTTTGTCAAAACCTCGGTAACCGATGCTTTATCGTTGGATGCCCATAGGGGATAAGAAAGCTTAAGACCCAAATGTACCCGCCAAAAAGAATAAAGTGTAGGGGTGGCATTGCGCCAGCGCAATTCTAGTGGAACAGTCAAACTGGTATAGCGCAAAGTATGCGCACCTTGTGAAGATAATGAGCTTGTAATTGGAGTATCGCTCGCAACAGCAAGATTACTCACTAGGCGTTGTTGTTGTAGTCCAAAACCCGGAGCTAGGGCCCATTGTCCTTTTGCATTTAAAGGGATATCCCGCAGGAATCCCGCCTGTAACTGATACGAAAATCCACTTTGTCGAAAGGCAATATCGGGATGATCTATCAGACTATACCCTATGCCGACAAACAGCTGGTCTTCTCTAAAAAACGTGAACTCCGGAGTTTGAGACTGCCCCCAACCCACTAAGGGAAAGAAAATACCCATTGCCCATAAAAAAATACGCCTGTTCATCGGAAGATTTTGTACAAAGCTAAATAAAAAAAAGTGCCTTTTTTCAAAGGCACTTTTGTCATCTCAGAAAACAAAAAAATTATTTCATGTTTTGGCTGTAAGCACCCAATCGGGTGGTGTAATTGATTTTTAAGGCATTTACTTTTCGAAGTTCTTGCTTAATATCACTCACCAAGCCCATTTTGGTTTCCCCATCTACTTTGAGTGCAGTAGTCAAAACGTTTTGCAATTCTTGTCTTTTCGCGGCACGTTCGGCAAGGATAAAGGCCCCTACTTCTTCTACAGTTGCAAACTTATCGTTAAGCTGTATCCGAGCTTGGGTACCGTATTTGTCTTCGTAGCGCGATGAGGGTTTGCCTGCATAAATGTACATAATGCGGTCTTTTTTGTCGAGTTTTTGTATCTGATCAGCGGCAGGCAAAGTATTGCTTACCATCAAGGTACTATCACGCATTACCGTGGCGACCATAAAAAAGAACAAGAGCATAAAGACAATATCGGGTAGCGAAGCTGTCGATATCGCGGGCAAATCACCACTTTTTTTCTTTTTAAATTTAGACATAACTAGTTGCTTTTATTGGGTTCAGCTTCAGACAATTTTTGCGGAAAACGGTTTTTCACTTCGTCCAATTTGGGCGAAAGACGTTCTTTTTCTTCGGCAGACGTCCTAGGGTCGTTATAGCGTTTTTCTGCTTCGACATAGGTGATTCCGGCCATCGGATTTAACAACGCAAATTCGCGGTCTCGCAATTCATTATAGGCAGCTACCAATTCGTTTTGTACAGCGATATACATCTTATAAGAGGTTTCGCGGTCATTTTTTAACGAAATGATGGCTTTTTGCGGATTGTCTGACGAATCCGGATCTTTGTCTCCTTGGCAATAGTTACAGGCTTCTTCATTTTGCCCACCGCCATTGTCCAAAAACGCTACTGCTAAACTTCTCAAATCCTTGATATCCGCAAGCTCTTCTTCGACCAACAATTGATTGTTTTTGTTGATCAAAACCGTGAAGATATTTCGCTCTCTAATCACTGGTGGATCTTCGAGTTCTTCCATGGGAGGGAGTTTACGGTTGATTCCACTATCGGTTTCGATGGTGGTGGTCACCAAGAAAAAGATCAGCAGCAAGAAAGCGATATCCGCCATCGAACCTGCATTTACTTCGGGTGCTGCTCTTCTAGGCATAGTGTTTTATTATTTATTAAAAATTCGTTTTGCTCCTGAAAGTACCATAGCACCTATAGCGACCACAGCCAGGATGTAAAATGCGCGTAAACCAGCACCAACCCAACGTGAGCCGCTGGCCGATAATACTTCACCATCTTTTAGCGGTGTTTCTACACCGGTTGACAAGCCATAGCTGATGCCGATAACGGCCAGAAAAAGCCCGGCTGATATCAACGCCTTTTTAAGTTTTTTGGGATCCGATGCCAAACCGGCAAGCGAAAACACCAAAGTAACGGCTACGGTGATGAGTAAAATGGCAATAGCTAGGTTTACTAATGGAGTGACACTTCCGTAGTCCCCCATACTCGCGGCCATTTTGATCTCTTCGTCGCCCAGTCCGATGATACGGAACAAAAAGACAACGGCAAGTACACCAAAAATGGCACTGACGATTTTAATGATGTTTTGTAGTTTCATAAGTATCGTGGACGTTTAGATTACTTTTTGTGTGCTACAAGGATGTCGATCAAGTTGATTGAAGCGTCTTCCATGTCGTTTACGATACTGTCGATTTTTGCTACGATGTAGTTGTAGAATACTTGAAGGATAATCGCAACAATAAGACCAAATACGGTAGTAAGAAGGGCTACTTTAATACCCCCTGCTACTAACGAAGGTTGCATGTCTCCTGCAGCCTCGATCTTATCAAATGCCTGAATCATCCCGATTACCGTACCCATGAAACCAAGCATCGGTGCTAGGGCGATAAACAATGAGATCCAAGAGACATTTTTTTCCAATTGTCCCATTTGGACACCTCCGTAGGCAACGACTGCTTTTTCGGCATTTTCGACGCCTTCATTCATGCGGTCAAGACCTTGGTAGAAGATTGAAGCAACGGGGCCTTTAGTGTTTCTGCATAATTCTTTGGCTGCATCTACACCTCCTGAAGCAAGCGCTTCTTCGACACCGGCTGTAAGTTTAGCGGTATTGGTAGTTGCAAGGTTAAGGAAAATAATACGCTCAATGGCAATGGCCAATCCTAAGATTAAACAGATCAATACGATACCCATAAATCCAGGTCCTCCTTCAATAAAGCGCTTTTTAAGCTCTTGGGTAAATGAGGCACTTTCTTCTTGGTCTGCAGTGTCTGCGGCAGCATCCATGTCTTGCGCGACGATTGTTGTTTCATTGTTGACAACCACGTCAGCAGATGAATACGCATAGGTGTTTCCTAAAAAGCCCACTAATGCTAGGGCAACTAAGATTTTTTTCATTTTAAGAGATTTTACGTTCAAAAATTAAGTTTTAAAGTTAAAAAAAAATAAATAGGACACTAATTTATTTTTGCAGAGAGGAAGGGATTCGAACCCTCGATACGCTTTTGGCGTATACACACTTTCCAGGCGTGCGCCTTCGA
>RFYP01000044.1 GCA_009921175.1 Flavobacteriia bacterium
CTTTGTCCAAATCCCAACGCATGCTTTGCATAAATGCATCGATCAAGGCCTTGTCGATGTTGTTTTCGTGTACCGTTTTTTGAAAAGCGTTTAAGATTGGATTTAAGCTTATCCGCTCTTCCAACGCATAATTAAGGTCTTGCTCAAAGCGTTCTAACAAAGTCCTTTTGGGGTATTCGTGAAACGTATCCACGATTTCATCGGCAAAGCGCACAAAGCCGTAAATGTTGTAAATGTCCGAGCGAATCGAACTGCCCAACAGGTTAGTCGCCATCGAAAAGGATGTGCTGTACCGCTGGGTAACCATTTTACTACAGGCTTCGGATACGTTATCAAACAATATTTTCATAAACAATTTTTTACTTTAATCTAGTTTAATAAAAGTAATAAAATTTTAGACAAAAATAAAAAAGGCTAAACAAAAACCCGTGCACGGAAGTAAGCTTCTACAAAAGCTTCCATGGTTCTAAAGGTTTTGATTTGCGGAGAGAGCTTACTCATGTTGAGTTGAACTTGCTGTGGGCCCAATATGGCGAGTTCAGCATCGCTGTTTTCTAAAATCAAGTCGTGGAACTTTTTAAAGTAGTCGTCAATCTCATCTTGGTTGGGTTCCACAGTCAGGTAGGTGACAAACTTCATCTGGGTGCTGTAGGTCAAAATCGTCTCCAGGCTATCGGTGGTAATCGACTGCCCCAAAAAGATGGTCTTATATCCTTGGGTCAAGATGTAGTAGTTAAGGTATAGAATGGCCAACTCGTGAATTTCATTCTCGGGCAAAAACAACACAAAAATGTTTTTGTTGTCTTTAGGGTCTTGTTTTCGTTGAAGAATTTCTGTCTGAACGTGGATTTTTTGCTTGACCAAATTGGTGATAAAATGCTCATGCGATGGGCTGATAGCACCGGTTTGCCAAAGTATTCCCAATTCGCTCATCAAGGGAAAAAAGATCCGGGTAAAGGCATAATGAAAATCTGTTCGGGACAATATTTCGTCATAGGTCACATCAAACAACACACTGTCAAAATTGACCATCGATAGTTTAAAGGCATTGATCGACACTTGTTCGGAAGTCGATTTTAGTGCAATTTCACGCACCAACATCGGAATTTCGGCCTCGTCCAATTTGGCGATTTTCGAAATCTTCAATCCGTGGTTATACAACAAGGTGACATTGAGCAGCTTTTGGAGGCTAGAAAGGCTATAGCGCCGGATGTTGGTATCCGTGCGTTCGGGTTGCAATAAATCATAGCGCTTTTCCCAGATCCTAATCGTATGCGACTTAATCCCCGAGATATTCTCGAGGTTCTTGATCGAGAAAGTGCTTTTAATCCTTTTCATTGTCTAATAATGCTACGCAAAAGCTTAAACAAATATAGTTAAAAAAAATACAACAAGCCGAAAAGGGTAAACAAAAAAATTTTAGAAAGTGCGCACGAGAAGACTCGAACTTCCACGGGATTTAACTCCCACTAGGCCCTCAACCTAGCGCGTCTACCAATTCCGCCACGTGCGCAAGTGTGACCTGGCTGGGGCTCGAACCCAGGACCCTCTCCTTAAAAGGGAGATGCTCTACCAACTGAGCTACCAGGTCAAAAAGTGATCCGACTGGGGCTCGAACCCAGGACCCTCTCCTTAAAAGGGAGATGCTCTACCAGCTGAGCTATCGGATCGAACTTTGAGGCTGCAAATATAGCATCTAATATTTAGATTTCAACCCTAAAATATTATAAATTTGGCCCGTTTAGCGGCCATGAAATATCAGAAAATTGTCTTGTTGGGGTATATGGGATGCGGCAAATCCACCGTGGGTAAATTGCTGGCCCAAAACCTTCAAATTCCCTTTTACGACCTCGACCAATTGATCGAGGAGGAAATCGGTGGACCCCTATCGACCTATTTCCAAAAGCAGGGCGAACTCAAATTCCGCGCCCTCGAACACCAGCTTTTTGAAAAAACCCTGGCCCAACCCCAAACCATGGTCCTCGCCCTGGGCGGAGGCACCCCTTGTTATTACGACCATATGGATACCCTAAGCCGAACCCCCGGCCTTTTATCCATTTACTTACAGCTGCCCTTGGGAACCCTGACCGACCGCCTGTTTAAAGAACGTGCCCACCGCCCTCTTATTGCTGATATAGCGCAGCATTCCCAACTGCTGGAATTTGTCGGTAAGCATTTGTTTGAGCGAACACCCTATTACAAAAAAGCAACCCTTGAGTTGGCCTTGGGTGAGGCTTCGCCCGAAGCGGTGGTTCAAAAAATTCTGGCTAAATTAGCTTAAATACGCCCCGATATTTTCCCCCTCAAACGATACCTCGATATGCTCTTTAAGGGAGGTCGATAGTGAGATGCCTTTAAAATCGCCTTTGATCGGGTATTTTTTATGGTTACGGTTCACCAGCACCGCGGTTTTGATTTGTTTTAGGGGCGTTTGCAAAATAAAGTTTACCGCATACATCAGGGTTTTGCCCGTGTTGAGGACATCGTCCACCACCACCACCGATTGGTTGGCCCAACGGGCGGGCTCCACACTGGTGCGGATGCTTCCTTGGGGTTGGCTTTTGTCCAGGTCTAGAGCGACCAGTAGAATCTCAAAAGTCGCTATACTCTGCAGTTCATCGACCAGCAGTTGGGCAAAGGCCATCCCTTTTTGGGCAATGCCAAAAACCACAAGCTGGGTTTCGTGGAGGTTGGCTTCATAGATTTGAAAAGCCATCCGTCGACTGCAACTGGCAATCGCTTCGGCATCGAGTATTTGATGGTTTTCGGCACGCATAGGACAAAGATACAACTAGTTTTATTCTTCAGTGGGGGGGTCGGGTGTTTGGGTGCTTTCTTCTTGAAAATCGTCCATGGCCCGTCGGTCTTTTTTGGTGGGTCGGCCCAGGCCTTTGTCGCGTCCCTTGACCCAAGCCTGGTCTTGCATCTCTTGATGGGTAAGCGCATCGCTGGGGGTGGTGTCCATCCGGTAGATGTCCACCAGTTTGGCCGCCATACGCGTTTTGGGTACATCTAACAGGGTAAAGCGATACCATAGCTGGTTTTTTCGTACCGCCACCCGGTCGGTTGGAATCACCTCCCGCGAGGGTTTGACGGTTTGGTCGTTGATTTTGACTGCCCCTTTACGGCAAGCCTCGTTGGCCTGCGCCCGTGACTTATAATACCGTAAACACCACAACAATTGATCGATACGCATGGCTTGCTTTTTTGACCGGCTTCTGCCAGATTGCTAAGATATTAAATTCTTTAGGCCTGAAACAACCACCAACGACACTAAGACCACCCTGTACACGTAGGACAACCACACGCCCAACTTTTTAATCATGCAAAATACCTTCGGGATTTTTCCGAGTAGGGTACACACGCGTTACCCAAACCATTTCATCAACTACCTTATAATAGACCCGAAACCTCTTTTTTACAATGATTCTTCGACACGAAGGGTCGTATTCGTCAACTTGCCATTGTTCGGTAAAAACGGTTTGTTCAACGGCATCAATAATCGCATTGACCTGATGATAGGCTTTCTCGGCAGAAAATTCCAGTAAGTGTTTAAGGATAGAATCTAAATCTTTTTCAGCTTGAGAGGACCAAATAATTCGCGCGTAGTTTTTAGCCATGGGACTATTTTATGGCATACTTCTGTCGAATTTCGTTGTGTGATTTAAAGTGCCCTTCTTCAATGGATTGAAGAGCTTCCTTGTTGTTTTCTACAATTTTAGCCTGAGTCAAAGCCTCTCCCTTTGCAGTATAGGCAACTACCTCATCATCGGTCGAAACCTCTTCTTTGTAGGATGTGTGTAAGGCACTAACCATACGCAAAAAACGCTCGTCAGAAGTGTTGATAATCGCCAAGATTTTATTTCTTAAGTCCACGGTTCCCATAATCGCTACATTGGGTAATGGATCAAAGATACAAAAAGTATGGTTTCTTCTTTTTGCCCTATGAACAGCTTCTTACACCCACCATTCACACCCCAAAAACAACCACCCATACTCGTATTTCAACCGCTAATTACGCGGGGGGGCTTAAATAACTAAATCCCGCACCGTACCTTTGGAAAGAACAACTCGTAACCCAATCTTTAATTCCCTTAACCCCCGTACCCATGATGCGTATTTCTTCCCCCTTGACCCGCTTTGTCTTTTTATGTGGTGTGTTGTGGGGCCTTAATGCCCAGGCCCAAACCAAAGACCCCGCCGCCATCCTCCAACTCGATACCACCACCCAAGGCCTGCCCCCGCCCCGGATGACCACTGCCCAACGTGACGCCATTGACAGCCCTCCCGATGGGTTGATGATTTATAATACGGACACGCAACGATTGAATTATTACCGTGGAGACCCATACAGTAGCTGGTCTATTGCCAGTTTGGCCGACGATGAAATTTTTCACAATGGACTGGCCTATCGTGAACTGACCTCTACGGCCACTAATGAAATCTGGCTCGACCGTAATGTAGGGGCTCTTCGGGCCCCAAAAAGTATTTCGGATACCGGAAGTGCCTTCGGAAACTTTTTCACACAAGATGACGCTCAAACCTGTTGCCCGCCCGGATACCGCCTCCCCACCAAAGCCGAATGGCAGGCCGAAATAAACAATAT
The DNA here is from genome assembly GCA_009921175.1 of Flavobacteriia bacterium. Classification (GTDB taxonomy): domain Bacteria; phylum Bacteroidota; class Bacteroidia; order Flavobacteriales; family Flavobacteriaceae; genus RFYP01. Next base: position 4,607 of record RFYP01000044.1, read on the forward strand.
GTCGCCCCAAAATGCGGTTGGGGGCTGGAATGCACTAAAATTAACCAAAGTAGGTAAAAGGAGCAGTGGAACCGGTGAAACTGCAACTCACAGTGAGGCAGGTAGTAGTGTAGTTTACCATGGTGCTGGTAGTGGGCTGCTATTTTACTTTCTGGAACTTCGGCATCAACTGCATCTATAAATACAACCACAGGTTTTCCCATCCGCTGTATAAAAGACGATTAGGGCTTAAAAAGGGGGCATGGCCCTGGTCATGTGCTAAAGGGTAGATTTTTAAAACTTTATTAAAATCAACTTTTAAAAGAAAGTAAAATCGTATCTTGCGGCGGTTTAAAAAATTGGCCCATACCGTAGTAAAACCCTATGTTGATACACCCTACTTTCGTCCTCAACACCCGTATCCGTACCTTTGTAGTCCTCACTTTGGGGCTATTGGTGCTGTTGGGAGCCTGTAAAAAAGACAGTGGCGAAGAGCGCCGTGATCCCCGGGAGCAGTTGGTAACCGATGAGTCGGATTTGCAGGCCTATTTGCAAACGCATTTTTACAACTACGAAGATTTTGAAGCCGCCCCCGAAGACTACAGCCTTCGCATCACCCTAGATACGATAGCCGGGGACAACAGCAACAAAACCCCACTCATCGATCAAGTGGTTTCGCAGTGGGTCGATGTAACCTACCAAGGTGAAACCATCCCCCATAAAATGTATTATTTGGTCGCCCGTGAAGGCCGGGGCGAAAACCCCACCAAGGTCGATTCGACCTATATACGCTATAGCGGTAACCTGTTGGACGGTACGTCTTTTGACAAACGCGAAACCCCCATTTGGTTTGACCTTACCTCGGTGGTTACCGGCTTCCGTGAGGGGGTTCCCCATATCAAAGCGGGGAGTTATACGGTCAACAACGATGGTACTTTTGAGTTTTATGATTTTGGACAGGGCATCATTTTTATGCCTTCGGGCTTGGGCTATTTTGACCGTGCCCAGGGTTTTGTTCCCCAATACGCGCCTTTGATTTTTAGAATTTCCCTCTATACCTTTAATACCGCTGACCATGACGGGGACGGTATTCCCTCTATGTTGGAAGATTTGGATGGCGATGGCAATCCTTTTAACGATGATACCGATGAAGACGGCACCGCCAATATGTACGATCGGGATGATGACAACGATGGTGTGCTTACCATTGATGAATACGACACCAATAACGATGGCATCCCGGACGATAGTAACAACGACGGGATTCCCGATTACCTAGACGATACGGTCTAATCTGCTAATTTATAAGAAAGGCCCAGCGCCCACACGCTGCTGCGGGTGTCCAGTCGGTCGCCCACCAAAGCCCCTGCGTTAAGCAGGTCAACCGTATTGGGGGTCAAACTGCGTTCAAAACGAAGGCTGATGCCAACAGGACCCAAATTGAGTCGCGTACCTAAGTGCATGCCAACCGTGCTTTTGGTGGTCAGGTCGCCCAGTTGCAAACTACTTTTTTGGTCCATGATATAGTGGAAACTCGGCCCGGCAAATACACTCAATCCAGGGAGGACCACATAGCCCAGAGAAATCGGGGCTTCCAATTTGGTGGTTTCATACTCGGAGGCCTCATAGCTGCTTTTGTATTTGGCCAACTGCAGTTCGGGCCGTAGATAGAGTATGGCGATTTTGGCTTGGAGGTAGCCCCCAACAAAATAGCCGTTACTGCTTTTGGACAGCGATTGGATTTCGTTTTGGGCATTCTTGATGTTTCCGGTGGCGTTGGAATTGAGTCCGGCTTTAAGGCCAAACTCAAACTGGGCCTGGGCCGCTAGGGCCGTAAAAAGGAAACAGGCGGTGAATAAGAGGGACTTTTTCATAGGAGGAAGGTTTAGGATTTACGTTGCAGTACTTTTCGTGCTTTTTCAGCAATAGCAGTTTGGTCCAGGCCGTATTTGGCCATCAATTGCGCGGGTGTACCTGATTCGCCAAAGGTGTCTTGGGTGGCGACCATTTCCATGGGGGTAGGGGCCTGTTGGGCCAATACTCGGGCCACGCTTTCGCCCAGTCCGCCCAAAAAGTTGTGTTCTTCGGCGGTGACGATACAACCGGTTTTGGCAACCGATTGCAAAATCAGGGCATCGTCCAGGGGCTTGATGGTGTGGATGTTGATGACTTCAGCATCGATGCCCTCTTGCGCTAGGTTAGCGGCGGCTTCTAGGGCTTCCCAAACCAGGTGTCCGGTGGCGACCAGGGTCACATCTTTTCCGGGTCTAAGGACTAGTCCTTTACCAATTTCAAAAGGGGTATCGGCCGGGGTAAAGTTGGGGACCTTGGGTCGGCCAAAACGCAGGTAAACCGGGCCTTGGTGCTCGGCAATAGCGATGGTCGCGGCCTTGGTTTGGTTAAAGTCACAGGGATTGATCACGGTCATGCCCGGGAGCATTTTCATCAGCCCGATGTCTTCCAAAATCTGATGGGTGGCCCCGTCTTCGCCCAGGGTAAGCCCGGCGTGAGAGGCGCATATTTTTACGTTTTTACCCGAATAGGCAATCGACTGGCGAATTTGGTCATACACCCGGCCGGTAGAGAAATTGGCAAAGGTTCCGGTAAAGGGAATTTTTCCACCGATGGTCATCCCAGCGGCTATGCCCATCATATTGGCTTCGGCTATGCCCACCTGAAAAAAGCGTTCGGGATGGTTGGCCTTAAAATCGTCCATTTTTAAAGAACCAATCAGGTCGGCACAAAGGGCGACGACATCAGGGTTGGTTTTACCGAGTTCGGTCAGTCCGGCGCCAAAGCCCGAACGGGTATCTTGACTCCCTTGGTTGGTGTATGGATTCATAGTTGTGTGATTAATAGTCTCCTAAAGTTTCGGGATTTTGCGCCAGGGCAGCTTCCAGTTGTTCGTCGTTGGGGGCCTTACCGTGCCAGGCATGGGTATGCATCATAAAATCGACCCCGTTGCCCATTTCGGTTTTCATGAGTATGGCGACAGGCTTGCCTTGGTGACAGGCCTTTTTGGCGGTTTTAAACTGTTGGAGCAGGGCGGCAATATCGTTGCCTGCTTCAAGTTGGAAGGTGGTCCAACCAAAGGCTTCAAATTTTTGCTTTACATCGCCCAGGGCCAATACTTCGTCGGTGCTTCCGTCGATTTGTTTACCGTTTAGGTCAACGGTAGCAATCAGGTTATCCACACCCTTGGCGGCTGCATACATCATCGCTTCCCAATTTTGTCCTTCTTGCAATTCACCGTCTCCAAGCAGGGCATAGACCAGTTTGTTGTCCCGGTTGAGTTTTTTGGTCAGGGCGGCACCCACGGCTACCGATAATCCTTGGCCCAAAGAACCCGAGGCTACCCGTACACCCGGTAGTCCTTCTTGGGTGGTTGGATGCCCTTGTAAACGGGAATCGAGTAGGCGAAAGGTATTGAGTTCATCGACTTCAAAATAACCCGCTCTCGACAGGGTGGCATAAAAAACGGGGGAGATATGTCCGTTGGATAAAAAGAAAATATCTTCGTCTTTGCCGTCCATAGAAAAACCCGGTTTGCGCTCCATTACGGCGTTAAATAGGGTGACAAAAAATTCTGTACAGCCCAGTGAGCCTCCGGGATGCCCCGAATTGACTTTGTGTACCATCCGTAGGATGTCGCGCCGTATTTGTTGAACCGTAGCGTGGAGGTGTTGCAAATCTGCCATAGTCGATGATTTGTACAAAAATAAACATGCCTCGGGATTGAGGAACGCAAAGCGGAAAGGATTTTTCCAAAATAATTAACAATTGTGCAAAGCCGGGGAATCCCCCCGAAATGGTATCTTTGCGCAAAGCACAGG
>RFYP01000045.1 GCA_009921175.1 Flavobacteriia bacterium
AAGATGCGGACCAGACTCCACGCGGTAGGTGGTCGTCCAATATTTTTTCTTTTCCTCGGTGATTTTATCCATCGTATGAAAATCGCCCTTGGAAATAAACTTGGCCAATTGCAAGCCCCAGGGTTTGGAAAGCAGTTCAACGCGTTGGTCAAAAACGGCCACATTAGGGCTGTACAATCCCAAAGCAGCCAGTTGGGGATAATCGGCCAATTGCAAGGCCAGTGTACCTCCGGTAGAGGTCCCCAAAACTACTACCCGGTTGCCTAATTTACCCCCTACGGCCAGCGCCTCTCGGGCAGCATCCAGGTATTTTTCGGCGGTAAAATCCAATAGCGGGTCCGTTTCATCCAAACCGTGATCATAAAGCCTAGGCAAGTATAGGTTGGCCTTAAGGGCCTGGGCAATCTCCAAGTGCCCTGGCATACCTTCCATCGGGCTGGCCGAAAATCCATGTAAATAGACTACACTAATCTCGGTCTTTTGCGGTACGCTATCATAAAAGACTATACGTGAAGTGTTACCCGGTTTTATATTCGGGTACTGGGCTTCTTGATGGCTAACCCATTCTTCAAGTTGTGACCATTCCGGCACTTCGGGATAGGGCTTGTCAAGATCGGGGGTTTCTACCCGGGGTCCCATCAGATAAATTCCACCCAAGAGTAGGATTACTCCCAAAACTGTATTGAAAATTTTTCGTAGCATCAGGCGGTTTGATTAAATAGTGTTTCGATAAAGGTTGTGCTGTCAAACAGTTGGAGGTCTTCCATTCCTTCACCCACACCGATGTATTTAACCGGAATTTGGAATTGGTCAGAAATTCCCATCACCACACCTCCTTTTGCCGTTCCGTCGAGTTTGGTAATTGCTAGGGCGTTCACAGCAGTTGCAGCCGTAAATTGTTTGGCTTGTTCAAAGGCGTTTTGACCAGTCGATCCGTCTAAGACCAACAATACTTCGTGGGGTGCTTCAGGCACTACTTTTTCCATCACCCGCTTGACTTTACTGAGTTCGTTCATCAAATTGACCTTGTTGTGTAATCGGCCGGCCGTATCGATAAAGACAATATCGGCTTGTTGGGCCACAGCCGATTGTAGGGTATCAAAAGCAACAGAGGCTGGATCACTGCCCATGGCTTGTTTAACCAGGGGTACCCCAACACGGTCGGCCCAAATTTGCAATTGGTCGATGGCTCCCGCCCGAAAGGTATCGGCCGCACCCAAAACTACTTTTTTACCGGCTTGGTGGAAGTGATGGGCGAGTTTGCCAATGGTGGTGGTCTTCCCTACCCCATTCACCCCCACAACCATGACTACTTGCGGTTTATGAGGTAAGGCAGCAGAAAAATCTTGGGGTTGCTCTGGGTTGGAATACGCCAATATATGGGTGATTTCTTCCTGCATAATTTGCCCCAAGGCATCAGTGCCCAAGAACTTGTCTTTGGCCACTCTTTTTTCGAGTGCTTCGATAATTTTAAGGGTCGTTGCCACACCCACGTCTGAGCGGATTAGCACTTCTTCAAGCTCGTCCAATAAATCATCATCGACTTTGCTTTTGCCCACCAGCGCGGTACCCAATTTTGCAAAAAACGATTGTTTGGTTTGCAAAAGTCCGGCTTCTAATTTTTTCTTTTGTGAAGATGTAAATAATGCGCGTAGTCGATTCATAGCAAAAAAAAAGCTACTCAAAAGTAGCTTTTTTTTATAGATATTTTTAGGCTTATTTCTTGTTTAGCCAATCGTTGGCCAAATCAGGAGCGATGATCGTTTCGACAAACGTATACCCTGTATTGTCTTCTTTTTTGACCATTTTAATGGCTTTGGTAAATCGCTTAGAGCCGGTTTGTAAGGTTGCTACAGATTTCTTTGCCATGATTATTTAATTTCTTTATGAACAGTCATACGCTTGAGGATGGGGTTAAATTTTTTAACCTCCAAACGGTCGGGCGTATTTTTTTTGTTTTTGGTCGTGATATAACGCGATGTTCCGGGCATCCCTGAGTCTTTGTGCTCGGTACATTCCAAAATTACTTGAACGCGATTTCCTTTCTTAGCCATACGATTTTTATTTTAAGAGCCCTTGCGCACGTGCTTCTTTAAGCACAGCAGAAATCCCTTTTTTGTTAATGGTCTTAAGGGCTGAAGCCTTAAGCTTGAGGATGATCCATTTGTCTTCTTCTGGAATGTAGAAGCGTTTTTTAATCAAGTTGATTTCAAAACGGCGACGGGTTTTGTTCATGGCGTGAGAAACATTGTTCCCAAACATGACTTTTTTACCGGTGATTTCACAAACTTTTGCCATTGCTTAAAAGTTTAGTCTATTTTAACAGGTTGCAAATTTACATTAATTTTTGGTGTATCAAAACTAATTTAAAAGAATTGATAACAAATTATTCGAGGGCATGATACAGGCATTCAAAGGCCTTGTTGACAGTTTTTTGAATGACCCGCTCGCGATGGTTTCCCATGACGAAGCGCTCGGAAAACACAGCGGTTGGTGTGGCCCAAGCAATATAGACGACACCGACCTCCTCCTGGGGGTCACCGGCAGTGGGGCCTGCATTACCCGTAGTGGCTAGCGCATAATCGGATTTAAAATGTTGTTGAGCGCCTAGGGCCATGGCCTCGGCTACCGCTGCGCTTACCACCCCATGGGTGTTGATGAGTTGCTCAGAAACACCCAAAAAGTCTGTTTTGGCGGCGGTTGCATAGGTGACAGCACTGCCTTTAAAAAAAGAAGAAACCCCTGCATGGGCAGTAATTCGTGCAGCCAAGGCTCCCCCCGTACAACTCTCAGCCAACGCCAGGGTTTTTTGGGTGGTTGCCAACTTTTGACCGATCAATAGTTCGATAGGCTGGTCTTCATCTTCGCCGTAGTAAATATCCTCGATTAAGGGCCTAAGCAAGGAAATTTGATGGTCGATGGTGGCACGGACTTCGTTTTCATTTTGTCCTTTGCTCGACAGACGAAGTCGGACCCGGCCTAAACTGGGCAGATAGGCCAATTTCATCGGTGGGGGTAACTGGGATTCCCAGTCGGCAATGCGTTCAGCGATGACACTCTCTCCCAATCCATAGGTCATGATGGTTTTTTGAAGCAAAAAAGGACGTTCAAATCGGGTCTGCAAGGCCGGGATAATCGCCGATGTAATCAAGGCTTTCATCTCGTAAGGAACACCGGGTAGAGAAACCACGACCTGGTTGTCTTTTTCAAACCACATGGCAGGAGCTGTCCCGTATTCATTTTTAAAGATACGTGCGTTTTGAGGCAGATGGGCTTGCTCGCGATTGAGGTTGCTAATGGGGGTAACTACATATTTTTTAAATAGTTCTTCGATATGGGTCAGGATGTCTGGGTACCACACCAAGCTGTCCTCGAAATAATCGGTAAGGGTGTGTTTGGTAATGTCGTCATTGGTCGGCCCTAACCCACCGGTCATCAATACTATATCTGCCCGTGCTAGGGCTTGGTCTAAGGCCGTAGTAATGGCATTTTTATCGTCCGAAATGGCACTGATCTGGACAACCTCTACACCGATTCCATGTAAGGCCTTGGCCAAAAAAACGGCATTGGTGTTGACGATTTGCCCGATAAGGATTTCATCTCCAATGGTAATGAGTTCAGCACGCATATTATTTGACACTTACAGTTAATGCCGAACGTCCGTCGATAAAACCTTCGAGTCGATCATTTTCAGCCACTGGACCCACACCGGCTGGAGTACCGGTAAAAAGTAAGTCGCCAATTTTAAGGGTAAAATATTCCGAGACATGGGCAATGAGCTCGTCTATTGGCCAAAGCATATGTGCTGTGGTACCCTGCTGAACGGTTTGTCCGTTTTTTTGCAATTCAAACGAAATGTTTTGAAGGTCCGAAAAAGTAGATTTATCAAACCATTCTCCCAAAACGGTTGCCCCGTCAAAGGACTTGGCTTTTTCCCAGGGAAGTCCCTTGGCCTTAAGCTGAGCCTGTAGGTCTCGCGCGGTAAAATCAATGCCTAGTCCTATTTCTTGGTAATACTTATGGGCAAATTTGGGCTGAATATGCTTTCCGATTCGGTTGATTTTGACCACTACTTCGATTTCATGGTGTACATCGTTGGAAAAATGGGGTCGGTAAAAGGGGTGGTTTTTTTGGCCGATGGTCGTATCGGGTTTGATAAATACGACAGGCGAATCGGGACGTTCATTATGAAGTTCCTCGATATGGTTTGCATAATTTCTTCCGACACAAATGATCTTCATAGGGATCAGCTATTGTTGAACTTACGCAGGCGGATTTGGGTCAATATTTTTTTGGTATAGCGGGGAAAATCGGCATTCATCAACCACCCAAAATAGCCCGGCTCATGGTCTAAGATTTCCTCGACTGTTTTGCCTTTGTGTTTCCCAAAGGAAAAACATTCTTGCCCTTGTTTGTTGTAGCCAATAAATCCAGCAAAATCAGCCGATTTGCGCTGGGTAGCAAAGGCGCTTAGGCCGTTGATGTCTTCGGGCAAATCTTTGTAATGCTCCAATTGGGCCATCAAAACCTCGTGTGTGGCTTGGGTATCGGCCAGGGCCGAATGAGCATTATCGAGTTCTTTTTGACAATAAAATTTATAAGCGGCAGACAGGGTGCGCTGTTCCATTTTATGGAAAATGGTTTGCACATCGACTGTTTTGATGTTTTTAAAATCTATGTCCATGTCGGCGCGGAGAAACTCTTCAGCCAACAAGGGAATATCAAACCGGTCTGAATTGTATCCGGCAAGGTCACAATCTTTGATATAGTCTCGAATTGTAGGGGCCAAATCTTTAAAGGTAGGAGCATCGGCTACTTGTTCATTGGTTATTCCATGAACTGCCGTTGCTTCAGCCGGGATGGGACATTCGGGATTGACCAACCAACGTTGTTCTTCGGTACGTCCTTCGGGTAAGCGTTTGACGATGGCGATTTCCACGATCCGGTCATTGGCAATATTGATTCCTGTAGTTTCGAGATCAAAAAAGCAAAGGGGTCGTGTGAGTTGAAGGGCCATAGTTTTAAAAAGGTAATGATTCGTTCCAGTTTTCGAGGTAGGTCGCTACATTTTTTACAAACTGTCCACCCATAGCCCCGTTGATGATACGGTGATCATAACTGTGGGAGAGGATGAGTTTTTTTCGAATACCGATAAAATCCCCTTGAGGGGTTTCGATTACGGCCGGCATTTTACGGATAACGCCCACGGCCAAAATACCTACCTGCGGTTGATTGATGATGGGCGTCCCCATGACTGACCCAAAATTACCCACATTGGTCAAGGTGTAAGTTCCCCCTTGTATGTCATCGGGTTTAAGGGCATTGTTTCGGGCCCTAAGGGCCAAGTCATTGACCGCTTTGGTCAGGCCAATCAGGTTGAGGTGGTCGGCATTTTTTATCACCGGAACAATCAAATTACCATCAGCTAAGGCAGTGGCCATACCCAGGTTGATCGCACTTTTTTGGATGATACGGTCGCCATCAACTGCACTGTTGAGGAGTGGAAAATCTCTCAAGGCTTTGATAACGGCCATCATAAATAAAGGCGTAAAGGTGAGTTTTTCTTGTGTGCGGGCAAAAAAGCGGTCTTTGACCTGCTCTCTCCAGTCCCATAGTTTGGTCACATCGGCCTCGACAAAAGATTGTACGTGGGCAGAGGTGGCTTTACTTTTGACCATATGTTCGGCAATCAATTTGCCCATACGTGTCATTTCTATGATTTGATCCTGTCCGTGCGCCTCGACTTTAGGAGAGGTCGGTGGTGTGGCGGTTTCAAAAACCGGTGTTGTTGACGGTTGAGGTGTTGATGCTGCGGCGGTTGGTGCAGCTCGATTGGCAATATAGGCCAGGATGTCGTTTTTAGTAACCCGACCTTCTTTACCTGTTCCTGTTAGGCTATCCAGTTCATGGCGATCAATCCCTTCTTTTTGGGCAATGCTTTTGACCAAGGGTGAATAAAATCGCTCAGAGGTCGTTGTAGGAGTTGCGTGTGGCGAGGGAGTGACTTGCGTCTGAACCTCTGCCAATTGTTTTTCGAGCTGTTGGGTAGCAGCAGGTGGGGTTTCTAGGGTTTCTTGTGGAGGTGCGGGGGTTTCCTCTACTGCTGGGGCTTTGGGTGTTTCGTCCTCCCCTTCGGTTTCAATAATGGCTATGACTTCCCCGACTTTGGCTACCCCGTCAACCTCAAATTTCTTTTCACGAAGAATCCCGGCTGCTTCGGCAGGCACATCAGAATCGACCTTGTCCGTGGCAATTTCGACCACGGCCTCATCCACCGCAATGATGTCTCCGACTTCTTTAAGCCATCCGGTAATCGTCGCTTCGGCAACGCTTTCGCCCATTTTAGGGAGCTTTAGGAGGTAGGTGCCCATCTTCGTTTATTTTGTTGTGCAAAGGTATTAAAAAACTTGGCTCTTTGCGGTTTGTCAGTCTTTAAAATCCTTATTCTTTCAGTGCTTCTCCGTAGGGTAAACGGGTCAATATGCTGCGGCCCAACGTGACTTCATCGGTGTACTCCAATTCATCGCCTATGGCTATGCCTCGGGCAATCGCAGTGATTTTTACCTCAAAAGGTGTCAATAATTTATACATATAAAAATTGGTGGTGTCGGCCTCTACGGTCGCACTCAAGGCAAAAACGACTTCTTCAATGGTATTTTGTTTGATTTTTTGCACCAAAGAATCGAGGGTTAAATCTCCGGGGCCAATACCGTCCAAAGGGGAAATAATTCCCCCCAGCACATGATAGTACCCTTTGAATTGGCCGGTATTTTCGATGGCCATCACATCGCGTATGTCTTCTACCACACACAAAAGGGAGGCATCTCTGCGGGTATTGGCACAAATTTCACAAATGGGTTCATCGGATAAATTGTGGCATTTTTGGCAAAAATTAATTTGATTGCGAAAAGCGACCAGGGCCTCGGCCAAATGGCGGGTATTATCTTTGGGTTGTTTGAGTAAATGCAGGGCCAAACGCAAGGCCGAACGTTTACCAATGCCCGGCAATTGGGCAATTTCATCAACGGCACGGGCCAATAGCTTGGAGGATAATTCCATGCTGCAAAATAGTAAAATATTTGGTTGCTTTGGGTTTCGTATATTTGAGTTTTAAGGAATTTTAGATGTTAACACCCTCACTTATTTTAATGCTTATCGGTGGCTATTTTTTGGTCCTTATCGGGATTTCATATGCCACAGGTAAAGAGACTTCTAATGCCGTATTTTTTCAGGCCAATAAAAATGCACCCTGGTATTTGGTCGCCTTTGGAATGGTGGGTGCCTCCTTGTCGGGGGTGACCTTTATATCGGTACCGGGCTGGATTGGCGATTCGCAATTGACTTATTTTCAGGTGGTTTTGGGCTATCTTTTGGGGTATTTTGTCGTGGCCTTGGTCTTGTTGCCCCTTTATTACCGCTACAACATCACCTCGATATACGAATACCTCCATCAACGCTTTGGTCCCCGCAGTCATTTTACGGGGGCTTTGTTTTTCTTTGTTTCACGGGTCTTGGGAGCAGCCTTTCGCTTGTTTTTGGTCGCCTTGGTCATGCAGCAATATATCTTTGATGCCTGGGGGGTGCCCTTTGAGGCCACGGTTGTTTTTTCGATTGTGCTCATCTGGCTCTATACACACCGAGGGGGGATCAAAACCATCATTTGGACCGATACCTTACAAACCACCCTTATGATAGTGGCCGTGGGCTTGTCCATCTACTACCTTCTTCAAGGCATGAACTGGAGTCTATCTGATTTTTGGGCTTCTGCCCAGTTTGAGCAATACCGTAAAATTTGGGTGACTGACTCATTTTTGGTGCGTAACCATTTTATAAAATCCCTTTTGGGCGGGGCCTTTATCACCATTTGTATGACCGGACTGGATCAGGACATGATGCAAAAAAACCTCACCTGCAAAACTCAAGGTGAAGCTCAAAAAAACATGATTGTTTTTAGCTTTGTGCTGGTTGGTGTCACCCTACTCTTTATGCTACTCGGTATCTTGTTATACAGCTATGCACAACAACAAGGGATTGGCATTCCGCTGATGGATGGCCGTCCAAAAACAGATTTGCTTTTTCCCGAAATCGCCCTGTTTGGAGGCTTGGGGCTGGGGGTTGCCGTTACCTTTATCCTGGGTTTGATTGCCGCTGCTTATAGCAGTGCCGACAGTGCGCTAACCTCCCTTACCACCTCGTATTGTATCGATATTCTTAAACTCAACCAAAAACCCAATGCTGAGCAATTGCGTAT
>RFYP01000046.1 GCA_009921175.1 Flavobacteriia bacterium
TTAAAAATCGACCGTCCCGACCTGGCGTCTTTTAAACGGCCCAATTTGCAGTACCACGTTATCGAAACTGAAAACAAAATCGGGCAGCTTTTTCAACAACTCTCACGCACCCAAGTGGCTATCGTTTATTGTTGGACCCGCCAAGAAACCGAAGAAATTGCCCTACAGCTTCAGCAATTGGGTCTTGCTGTAAATTATTTTCACGGAGGTTTAAACAACGATGAAAAACAACAACGGCTCGAAGCCTGGCAAACCGAAAAAACACCCATCATGGTGGCCACCACGGCTTTTGGAATGGGTATAGACAAGGCCAATGTCGATCGGGTGTTCCACCTGACCCTCCCCGACAGTTTAGAAAATTACTACCAACAAAGTGGTCGCGCCGGTCGAGACGGAAACGAAGCCCAAGCCGTATTATTGGTTCACCCAGGTGAACACGCCCAAATTCAAAAGCGTATCGCCCAAGAAACACTGGATAAGGAGTTTGTAGAAAAAACCTTTAAAGCACTCTGTAACTACCTGCAAATTCCCATTGGTGAAGGGGCCGACTGTGCCTATCAGTTATCGCTTCAGCACTTTTGCCAAACCTATAAACTGCCCATGAGCAAAACCCTTGCTTGCCTGCAATGGATGGACCAATCGGGTATTTTTGGCCTGCAACAAAAAAACACTTCCGGACTGCGCTTTAGCGTCGATGTCTCTCCCGAGGTATTTCGTCAAACCAGCAGTCTTAATCCTGCGGCAGTGGGCCTAGTTCACTACCTCACCCGGAACTTTCACCAGCTTTATCAGACTGAACACCTCTTGTTTTGGGACCAAATACTTCCTCAGCTTCAGCAACCAAAAGAGAAAATACTAGCGGCCCTGGATGAGCTCCAAAAAAGAGGCAACCTGCATTATACATTGCTTGCTACCGACCTACAACTGCATTGGCAGGTACCCCGCGAAGACCAATACACCCTAAATCCACTTTTGGCCCAACTCAAAAAACGCAATTCCCTTAAACAACAAAAATGGGCCGCTGTATTGGACTATGCGTTTACGGCCAACAACTGTAAACAACAAGAACTACTGCACTATTTTGGCGAATCAAATACCAGCCCCTGCGGCATTTGTTCGGTTTGTAGCACAACCCAAAAAACGCAAACGCCCCAACAAACCAATCGGCAATTGCTCGATGTATTAAAAAAAGGCCCCCAAACCCTTCGTGAAATTTCATTTGCCCTAGATTGTAAAGAAAGTGTACTTTTGGAAACGCTGCATGAATTGGCGTCCAATCAACAAATCACACGAACCGATGACAACAAATGGCAACGCGCATAAAAACTGCCGCATCGTTTTTTTTGGTACCCCCGACTTTGCGGTCCATAGCCTAGCGGCCGTGGTCGAAGCGGGCTATGTGGTGGTTGGAGTAGTGACCGTTCCCGACCGACAAGCAGGCCGTGGGAAAAAACTCACCGCTTCGGCGGTAAAAGCCTATGCCGAAATAAAGCAATTGCCGCTTTTACAACCCCAAAACCTCAAGGATCCCCAGTTTATTCAATCCCTCGAAGCACTCCGCCCTGATCTGATGATCGTAGTGGCCTTTCGGATGTTGCCTCCTGCCGTTTGGCAAATTCCCCCACTGGGTACCTTTAACCTTCATGCCTCTTTGCTTCCCCACTACCGAGGTGCCGCACCCATCCATTGGGCCGTGATCAATCAAGAAACCGAAAGTGGAGTCACCACCTTCTTAATCGATGAACAAATCGATACCGGTGCTCTGCTGTTGCAAGAAACAATTCCAATCGCCCTGGACGAAACCACTGGGAGCCTCCACGCGAAGATGGCCCAACAAGGAAGTCAATTGGTGTTAAAAACCATTGCCGGGCTTATCGATCAAACCATTCAACCCCAACAACAACAAAGCTCGGGGCCACTGCGCTCAGCACCCAAGCTGACCAAAGAAAACACCCAAATCAACTGGCATCAACCCCTAACAGCCATTTGTGCACAGGTTCGAGGGCTTGACCCCTATCCCGGAGCCTGGACGCGCTATAGTGACGGCCAACAAGAATGGGTGGTTAAAATTTGGGAGGCAGACCTCCAAAGAACTGAGCAAAAACTCCCCTTAGGAACGATTCATATCGACCAGCAACAAATCCGGGTGGCGCATCCCGAAGGATGGTTGATTTGCCAAGCCCTACAATTCCCCAACAAGCGACGTTTAGGGGCTTTAGCACTGCTAAACGGCTATAATTTTCCGGCCAAAGCCCGTTTTTTGCTCTAGCTTATTAACAAAACGGCTGTTTTATCAACAATAATGCGGATTTGCCCCGGTTTTACTTGGGACTTAGGCCAAAGCCGTTAAATTTGTTTTAGAAGTAACCTAAAAAACCTTTTAAAATTATGAACAAAACAGAATTAATCGATGCAATGGCAGCCGATGCTGGCATTTCGAAAGCAGCAGCTAAAAAGGCGTTAGAGTCATTTTTAGGAAGCGTAGGCGGAACCCTTAAAAAAGGTGGACGTGTATCACTCGTTGGATTTGGATCTTGGTCTGTATCCAAAAGAGCCGCTCGTGAAGGAAGAAATCCCCAAACTGGAGCGACCATCAAAATTGCTGCAAAAAATGTAGTAAAGTTCAAGGCAGGTGCTGAGTTATCAGGGTCTGTAAACTAATTTTTTGATACCTAATAAAGAAGCCCCTTTTTGGGGCTTTTTTTTTACCTTATATTGTCTTTAGATAAATTATAAGCATGCACTTTCAAGGTAAGCTACTTACTGCCGACCCATCAATCCTGGGAGATCCTTATTTCCATCGGGCGGTGGTATTGATTGTCGATCAAAACGAAAGTTGTTATGTGGGCTTTATTCTCAACAAACCCCTGGGCTATAGCCTAGAAGAAGCCCTGGAGTCGGTGCCTGTGCAAGACCCCCTTTATTTTGGGGGGCCAGTAGAAAAAGACAATCTTTTTTTTATCCACGACCTAGGAGAACAGGTTCCGGGCAGTGTACCCATCACCGAGCAATGGTATTGGGGTGGGGATTTTGAGCAAATTACCTCCCTGCTCAAGTCTCCCGATAGACCCCCTTGCTTTGTTCGCTTTTTTTTCGGAAGAGAATCCGACAGCGCTTTGGCGCGATCAAATGGTGCGTAAGGGGGGCAATTATCTACTCTGGGCCAATACCCCCGAAAACCCCTACAACAACTAAAAAAGGGTCTGTACAAACGCCTCGAACAAAGCCTGGGATTGGGTGTTGCCATAACTTGTTTTACGGTATTGCCCCACCGGTTCTAACCCGTGTTCCAAGGAAAAGGCAAACACCTCATCAGCTTTTTGTAAATCGAAAGGCGAAATGACGGCCTCTTGAAATTGAAATTCTGCTTGTTGGGCCAACCATTCGTTAAAAACGGTTCTTAAAACCGATTGTTCAACCCCGCTAGACAAGGGAGGCGTGCTGATTGTTTGATTCTGGATCAGGTAACAGCAACCCTGAGCAGTGGCGACGACTTCTTTTTGGGTGTTTAACAAAAAACAATTGTCAAAGCCGTTTTCAAAAGCAAATACACGGGCCCAATCCCGGTGTCGTTGATGCGCTCCATAAAGGTTGCTACTGGGATCTGAAGAGATATAGTAATCTTTAAAAAGTTCTACCGTTGCACCGGTGCCCACGCTATCAGCCAGAGAATCACAGGGGTATATTTGTATTCCAAAAGACAGGGCTGAATTGGGACGGTCTTGAGTAATAGCGGCAGTGCGGTAAAAAGCTATTCGGGCAATAAACGATTGCTGTACAGGATCTTGGGAAAGGGTTTGACGCAGTTGTTCATCCCAAAACTCCATCGTGTAAGACAAGGGAATCTGCACTCGTAAACGACGCAGCTGAGCCATCAAGGCAAAATAGGTGGCTTCTAGGAGTAAGGGTGCCCGCTTTTCGATGCGCCAATCGGTTTGAAGAATAGGGCCTTCCCAAAGCCGCTCCAAAACCGAAGCTGGAACCGCTGATAACTCGGTATAGCATCGACCATCAAAGTTATACATAGGCTTTTAGGTAGATCCCAAGACTTGTTTAAGGGCGCCAATGGAATTTTCCCACAGCATTTTGGCTTCCTCTAATTCGTCTTCTTCGGCAAAATCGGTAATGATTAGGGATACATCTTTGGTGATGTCATCCACTTGAATAAAAAATTCAAAATAATAATCCTCGCCCTCATCTACGTCCCATTGGAACTTTACTTTTTCATGAGGCTTTTTGGTAAGTAGCCGGGCTTGTTCTTCTCCATCGTCCCAGATAAACGTAAAAAGCTCACCCCGAGAATTGACGTTGTCAGCAAACCATTCAGAAAGCCCAGAAGGCGTTGATAGGTATTGAAACAACAATTGGGGAGAAGCGTGGAAATCAATCTCTAAACGGAATTTGGTTTTTAGACTCATCAAAGAAGTGGTTTGGCCTGAAAATAACTAAAAAAAATGAATGAACCCCTTTGGATCAAAAAAAAATAATGCACTTGCTACAATAGGATTATGTTTTTATATTTGCCGCGTTATGGCGAGGTAGCTCAGCCGGTTAGAGCGTCGGATTCATAACCCGGAGGTCGGGAGTTCAAGTCTCCCTCTCGCTACAAAAAAGCCGTTGAAGAGTCAACGGTTTTTTTTATCCCCTGTTTTTATTGTTTGACAACGGCTTTGACCGAGGTATTTCCACTCGATGGTGGTGGGCTATACCCACTCCCTCCATCTTGGACTACCGTTCGCTGGGGGGCGCTAACCCGAGGAAGGGCATAATTACCCGCTGCATTGGACGCATAAGGGTTTACCGTATAATCTGTGCGAGGGGCCGAGGGGATAGCCGACGTACGAAAGGAGGCCGCCGCGCCCGAATTTGTAATTTCACGTTGGGGAGCACGTTGCTTCACCCGTTCATAGGCCACACCCGAAACACGCAATTGCTGCATCACGTTTTTAAGTGGCTTAACCCCTGGCTTGGAGCGAGGGGAGATTATTCGTTTGGCTGATTTTCCCACACGGTTATAGGTGCGTTCTACGCGAGCGCTACTTTGGGTATTGAAAAGTAAATTATCCTCAAAAACCCAATCACCCTGCTGCTGTTGAGCTAAAAATCGTTGGGTATTTGCAACATAAATATTTTCGGACTGGCGCCAAATGTCAAACAACGCCAGTGCAGAAACATTACGTGTATTGAGCAGTGTAAAGCGTTTGGATACAGCAAAAGGAATATTCCAGGCATACGAAGCCACCTGCAAAAAAAGCGAATTACTCCATTCCATCCAGGTTAAAAAGCGGTTGTCATACAATTCCCAATGCGAAGACCAGCCCTTACGACCTAGCGTATTGAGGTTAAAATAACGCAGGTACCAGGCCGGGTTTTGTTGGGTGACATAATGGTAATAATCTTCGACCAAGGCCCGTTGGGCGAAAAAGGTTATCCGGGCCGAAATGGGATCTTCCGAAATGGTCAACGTATAAGGAAGACGCATTTGCATTTGCAATGAATCGGCAAAAGAATCTCTGTTTTGCGCAGTCAGCAAACAGGAAAAAAGGACCAGTAAAAAGAGATAAGGCTTCATAGGTTTGACCCAAAGTTAAAAATTAGCGTATACAATACCAAAACCATTGTTCGAGAAATTCTTATTTTTGGTGTAAAATTCGACTATTATATGAAAAAGTACTTGCTAGTTTGGGGCCTTATGGGATTGTGGCTGGTGGGCTGTGGCAAGGATGAAGCCCCCCAAGAAGAAGAGGAAATCATTGAAGAAGAACCCCAATTGGCCAGTTGTGTTGACTATACCGACGTTGACGACCAAGACCTGATGACCTATTGGAACCTGTTTGTCAACGACGTAAAATGTTCGCGTGGAGGACCCGATTACGGTGCCTCACACAATGTGGTAAGCATTCGTTTTGTGGTGCAAACACCCGAACAGCAGGCCTCGGGAGTAACCCCTGATCATGCAGGTTTTTCGACCTATAACGGCTATTGCTTTTCGGATATCGTCGATATTGGTGTCATCAAAGACTATTGGGAAGACTACACCCCTATTCAGCAACTTTGGCTGATGTACCACGAATTTGGTCACGATGTATATAAATACCAACACAGCAGTAACCCGGCAGACATTATGTGGCCGTCCATCACACGCAGCGATACCAAAATCAACGATTTTATCCGGGCCAAAGAACGTTTTTTACGAAGAGACTTTGACGGTATTGCCTATATCCAATGTCCTGACTAGGACTGGGGTGCGCTACATTGACCTAAGCGTGGATGCATCCAGTAAAACCATAGGGGCGGCACCAGAGCCACCAACATAGAAGTTGGATATCCCCAGGGCAGTTGTGGGCTCTCGGTTTTGTTTTCTAAGATTTGGTATTTTTTGGACGCCCGATGGTGGTGATCACTGTGACGGGTTAGCTCATAGAGTACCAGACGACCTACAATATGGTTTGAATTCCACGAATGCACAGGCAATACCCGTTCGTAGCGGTGCGCATTGATTTTTTTGCGTTGCAATCCATAGTGTTCGATGTAGTTGATGGTCTCTAACATCAAGACCGAAACCAAAGCCACTAGTACAGCATAGACAACGGCCCAACCGCCCCAAAGCGCGAACAACAGCCCCAAATAGCCCGCCTGGAAAAACGCGTACCACAACAGGTCGTTATAGACCGACCAAAAGCCCGCTTTACGTTGGGTCAACAAATCGCGTTGGAGGCTTAATGCACTGCGGTACTGGCCAATGATCGAGGTAAACCAAAAGGCATACACACTTTGATTTTTAGACGCACTGGCTGGATCTTCCGGGGTTGCGACATTTTTGTGATGGCCAAAGTTATGCTCAATATAAAAATGCATATACAAAGAGGGACACAACAGTAGTTTGGCCAAATAACGACTGGGACTGCTTAACCGGTGTCCCAATTCGTGGGCGACATTGATGCCGTTAGTAGCCAACATGATTCCCAAAGACAACACCTGTCCCACTTGGGTTGACCAGGTTTGATCTTGGGTGCTGAGCTGCCAAAATCCATAGCCCAACAAGCCCAACACAAAGGGTAAATTGAGGTACAACAATACATCAAACAGGCGATTGGCCAATCGGCTTTGTTTTTCGGTTTCACTATAGCGCTCATCACGCTCGGCCAGGGCCACTTCCAATACCGGAATACACACAAAGGCATAAAGCATAGTAGCAAAACTACCCAATCCCTCGGCCTGCACCGCATAGAGCGTTACCATAGGAATGCTATAAGCCAACAAATATTTTAAATCATCTACACGCATCGCATCAACACTTTCATCATCATATAGTTACTCCCAAATTTAACAAAAAGTTGTTTCATTTTTTAACGGTTCTTTATTTTTAAAAACCGCTTTTTTTGGCCCGATTTAGGCTTCGCATTTTTCTTGTTTATAGATCACATGGAGTACTAGACCAAAAATGATTAAAAAAGTACCTAAAAACGAAAGCAGGGTATAGGTTTCGCTAAAAACAAAAAGCCCCAGGCTTAGGGTAAAAAATACCTCGACATACTTAAAAGGAGCCACCCACTGTGAAGGGTAAATCTGAAAAGCCTTGGTCATAAAATACTGACCAAAAAAGCCAAAAATACCCAACGCCGCCAACAATACCCATTCGATACCCACGGGCGTTTGCCAGGAAAAAAAACTACCCAAAAGCCCCACCAGGGTGGCTGTCAACATAAAATAATTGACAATCACCAGGGGGTGTTCTAGCGTCCCGATTTTTCCAATAATCAAATACACCGAGGCACTAAAAATTGCACACAACATAATCATCGAAAAGCCCCAATAGCTTACACTTGGGTCAAAGCCTTTGACCAAGACTACACCGGTAAAAGAAATCAAAATAAACAGCCATTGCAGCGCACGCATTTTTTCTTTATAAACCACCACGGCAAAAATCGCCGTTAGCAAAGGAGCTGTATAGCGCAGGGTCACGGCAGACCCTATCGAAATAAAGTGTAACGCCCCAAAAAACAGCACCATCGAAATGGCGCCCGACAAGCCCCGAAAAACCAATAAACG
>RFYP01000047.1 GCA_009921175.1 Flavobacteriia bacterium
AGGTCGTTTTTGGAAAGTAACTGTGATTCCTCAGAAGATTTTACTGAACCCGGATGAAGCAATGGTATGGTATAGCTCATAGGGTCTTGAAAGGCCATGATTCCTGCAAAAAGTGGCTGTGACTCCACCGAAAAATAATACAAATAAGCGTAGGTCATCAACTGAAATGCCGGGCCTGGTTTTTCTTGGTTGAGCACTTTATCCCAACTTGTGATGTTGAGCATACTGGGGGTTATTTTCCCCGACTTGTAATCGATAATTCGTAATTGTCCATTGTATTCGTCAATCCGATCGATATGGCCCTGCAGAACAATTGTATGGCCCAAATTGGGCAACCTCAACGTATGTACTACCTTTTGTTCTAAAGACAAAATTTTGATCTGCGCACCTTGCGCTACCCTTTTTTGTTCCTCGACCAACCAGTTGTTGCCATAATACTTCAGGGCTTCATAAATCAATAGATTTTTACCCGTTCTTCGGGTCTTCCCACCATGCATGTCAGCATAATGTTGAAGTAGTATTTTGTCAAATTGCACCAGCATTTCCTCAAAGTGTGCATCCACTAATCGTTGGCCGACATATGGGGCATAAAGCTGTTCAAAAACCGTATGCAAAAGGGTCCCACTTTGGCGGGGGTCCATGGCGCCCGACCATTGCATAGGCTCTCGGACTCCCAATACATATTGCTGAAAAAAATCGAACGGATCACGCAAATAACAACTCAATGCCGAAGGCGAAACTCCTTGACTCGCCCATTCGTTTAAACGGGTAAGCACACCAGAGGTTTTCTCGAGTGTAGTCCCTTTTTTATCCACATTAATCACCGGATTGCTCAAGGTAAAGCTAGTGGTATGATGGGCCGGATGGGGTAATAATTCGAGTTGATGAATAAAACGGCTTGGCGCGCCCGCATTGAGTCCTTCGCTGTGGGTGTTGTATAATATATGTACCGTTTTGGCTCGTTGCAACAACCGGTAAAAATGGTAGGTGTAAATGGCATCCTGCTCTAAAAATGTTGGTATTTCAAACTTTTTCTTGACCTCAAAAGGTAAAAAACTCGCCCCTCCCTTACCAGCTGGAAGTATGCCCTCATTGACGCCAGTGATGACAACTGTATCAAAATCCAATAGACGGGATTCTAATACCCCCATTACTTGAAGGCCCCGGAGGGGTGTCCCCGAAAAATCAATCGACTCCAAGGCAACCAATTCTTTTAAAAATTGGCGTAGTACCGAAAACTTTTCAATCTGAACGTGTTCTTTTTGAAAAACTGCAAGTTGTAAAAAAAGCTTTTTAAACCGTTCAAAATAATACAGATTCCATTGGTCTTGTGACTGTTTTTGCAGGGTTAAATGATCGATAAAAAGGGTGCAAATTTTCCCAAGTCCGGAAATAAATGTTCCCGAAACATCTGATAACCCAAAAAGCAACGTCAAACTTAGATTGGGGTCTTCAAGGTTTAAGATCTTATCTCGAAGCACCAAGCGCTGATTTTGTTTGGTGAGTAGGATAAAAAAATCTTCCCACCCAGGAACAGTCGCTTTAAGAAAAGTCGCTAACATCGGTAGCTGCACTAAACTGCGAAAAGGGCCTATAAGAAACCCCTCACCGGGTGATTGTTGGTAAAGGGCTATAAGCTCCATAAAAAAAGCGTACAAGGGTGTTTTGCTCAGTGGGTACCCCATGGTTACATTGAAGTCGTCAAACGCTGGGGGCAAACCCGACAGGGTTGGTATCAACAATTGTTCATCTCCCAACACCAAGGCAACAGACTCGTTTTTGTCAGTCGTTTGGGCAGCAGCAGCTAGATTGGCGGCATGTTTGGCCTGTGCAATCCCTTTAGTGCAACCCACAAGATTTATGGTTTTTTGTTCTGTATAATAGCTACTCAACGTAGGGATTTTTTGGTGCCGTAACGGTTTCCAATGTTTAAAATACTCACGTATAAATCTGCCCGATGGGTGGTGGGGGTCTTCGTAAAAGTAGGCGTCTATGTCCCACAGGGTTTCTCCTCGATCCCGATCCAATACCCCCTGAATAAGGTAGGATTCAGCCTTATTGAGAGCATTAAAGCCTACAAAATAATGATAGGATTGAGTATTTTCTAAATAGATTTCCAAGGCATCCACCGCTTCCCTAAAGTGCATCCCTAAATAGGCAGTTTGTCTTTGGTATAAATGGGTGTATAAAGCTTCGTATAAACGAGGAATCTCTTCCCAAAAAGTCAAATAATTTTTGATTAAAGGGGTGCTTTCTTCCTCTTGGGCCCAGGTTTTGATCCGATGATAGGAGTCAAGATGGGCAAACAAGGCTTGGGTATCGACCAAATGGGTGTCCAAGTCATTAAAATCCTTAAGCAATAGCGGCGCCCAGTTTAAAAACTGGTCCAAAGGTTGCGGGGGTGTCTCTCGGGTATTTTTTTTATATATTTCATAAAACCGAAGCAACAATGGCAAAGGCTCAATTGGATTTAATCCGGCTAACTCACCGACAAATCCTTCAATACTACAAATCTTGGGAGCCAATGTAGCCTGCTTAAGTCGTAGGGCGATTTCGCGTTGTAAAAAACGTACCGCGCGCCGGCTAGGCAACACGATGGTAAGCTGATCAAAAGGGCGTTGATCGGCCAGAATTTTTTCGGCGACTTCTCCTAAAAATGTTTGCACCCTCTAAAATAACAAATCGCCCAGTTTTTGGGCGATTTGTATACATAAAACCGTTGCATATTAGTACTGAACACTAAAGACTACCCGGCGGTTGGCTGCTCGCCCTTCAGGGGTTGCATTGGTGGCTACTGGTTCGGTTTCACCCTTTCCTATTGCCTCAAACTGCTCGGCGTTTAGGCCACGGTTTGGGCCCGCATTTCTGACAAGGCAAGATTAAAGCTTTCACTTCCCTTGGCATCGGTATGTCCGGTAACCTTGACCTGAGCATCGGGATGATGACGTAAAATCTCGTAGATACGCTCCAGCAAATCAATCGAAGCGGGAATAACACTATATGAATTGTAGGCGAAAAAGATTACCTCGCCCAAATCGTTCAGTGTTTGTTGCGTTTGTTGATCCATTTCGGGGCAACCATTATGAATTTGCGTCCCGGGAACATCCGGACATTCATCTTCGGCATCGCCAATCCCATCACCATCTTGATCCGGACATCCATCTAGTGCAGCTAAACCGGGCGTGTCGGGACATTGGTCTAAATTGTCGATAACTCCATCGCCATCCCGGTCGGGACAACCCCCTAAGGCAATTTGCCCAGCCAGGTCGGGGCATTGATCTTCAGGATCGGGCAAACCATCTCCATCGGTATCCGGACAGCCAGCAAAAGCAGCCAATCCAGGAATTTCAGGGCATTGGTCTTCTTCATCAACGATACCATCGCCATCAGTATCCACTCGACCAAACCGAAATTGAAGGCCTAATAGGTGCTGAAAATGTTTTTTTCCATAACTCAGGCCTGTGGCTTTGTAGAGGGTGCCCATCGTCAGGCCCACACGTCTTTTTTCGCCCAATAAATAGGTAAGTCCGGCACCCATATTGAAACTGCCGTCTCCCTTTTCGCCAAAAACACTGTAACCCCCACCAAATTCTAAATAGGGTTCGAGGCGTCGCCATTTTATTAGTGTGTTTAGGTTGTATTTGATAAGGGCATCTGCATTGAAATAACCCGTATTTACAGGAAAGGGACCGTATTGGGTCAGGGTGTTAAATCCAAAACGAAAGCCCAATGAAAACCCCCGGCCTACATAATTGCTTACACCGATATAGGACAAAAATGGGGAAATGTTCCAATGCTCTTGGACGTTAAAAAAGTCTTCGAAAAGCTGACCATACGGGCTTTGACCCGTTGGGAAAACGTCAATTGCATTAAAGCCGATTTCAACTTGCCAAGGTTCAGCCTCTGTCTGTGCAAAGCTGTGTAGGGAAATTAAAACAACGGTGAAGTGTATAAAGAGTTGTAGGTTTTTTTTTCATAGTAGTAAAATAGCTTTCGGGTTTTTTTACAACACAAAAAATCACGCAAGATGATTGTAGCTCCGAATTGTGCTGTAAAACGCATGATTATTTTTGATTTGGAACACTCAAATTTATAGGAATTAGCGGCATTTAGCAAGTCTCAAGGCGTTTTTTCTACAATTTAGGTAGAAATACGCTGGCTAAACCTCGTTTACGACTACCTTATTTTCGTTGATATACACCAAATACCGATGGGCAATAGGCGTGTTCATAAAAGACAAAGCCGCGGCATAATTGGTCAATTGATCTTGGTGCTCAGGGTGAGGCTTTCCGGTTTTAAAATCGATCACGGTGATTCCATCTTTTGTTTTGACAAAACGATCGGGGCGCAACTGCACCCCGTCGGGGAGTAAAAGGTCTTGTTCGATCCAAACCTCAGCATCTTCAGCAAAGGCATGGGTCAAGTCAGGATGCTGTACTACTGTCTTAAACAAAGGTTTTAGGGATTGGTATTGCTCCGCTAAAATTTGGCCTGTCTCACGGGCACTGCCTAAAACTTTTTCCACCTCGTGATGATATTTAATTTGGGCAAAAAGCTGATGGACAAGGATTCCCAATTGACGTGGGGTTGTTTCAGACTCGGTATTTTCCGGGTGATTGATTTGTTTTAACAAGCGTTTTTGCCAACCCAAACCGGTATGTATTTCAAAGGGTTTTTGGGGCCGGTTGGGGTCGGTTTTTTTTCTTTTGGGCTTGTCAAACACTCCCCATGTGAATGTCGTATCGTGGTTGGGCACCTTTCCTTCATCCTCTAAAAAACCGTGAAACAGGGCAGCATAGTTTTTGGTAGGTAAGGCTGTGTCGTATTTGGTAAACAGGTGGAGTTGTTCCACCGCCCGTGTACAGGCTACATAGAGCACATTGGCGGCATCGAGTTGAACGGCATCGCACTGTTGTTGATAGGCTTCGGCTATAGCTTCTGAATAGTTAGGAAGTTTTTTGGATGGGGTAAACCACCCCCATTCGAGTTTTGACACATCATCTATAGGAGCCCATATACGGTCTTTGGACGATTGAAAATCGGCCTCTAAAAACGGAAGGAAAACAACGGGGAATTCAAGGCCTTTGGCCTTATGGATTGTCATAATTTGTACGGCATCAAGTGCCTCAGAAAGCTGCAAACTTAATCGGTCTTGTTGGTGTTGCCAATAGCGCTCAAAATGGTGCCAGGTCGGTTGCCTTGAATGGCTGAATTCATGGATTGTTTCTAAAAAAAACTGGATATACACATCCCTTGGCCAAATCAGGCCTAAGGTAGAAAGGGCATATTCAATGGCTTCGTAAAGGGGTAAACTTTTGAAAACAAGCAGTTCAAACGCAGTGTCAAACGAACGGTTAAATTGTTGAATCGCTTGGCGCAACGATCCCTCTAAATAGGGCTGCAAAAAATCATAATAGGCCACTTGCTCGGCCTTTTCTTGCCATAGCATTTCAAAAAACCGCAGCCTATAGAGCGGGTTTTTAGGGTCCAAAGTAAGTTGTATCAGCGCTATAAGTCCCTGCACACGAGGTGCTTGAGCTAACAATAGGGCTTCTGAGGAAACCATGGGTATCTCTTCTTTGGTCAAGGCTTTGGCAACCTGAGCGGCGGTTTTGTTTTGACGCACCAAAACAACCATCTCCGACCATAGATACCCTTTTTTGTGGCACGTCCACATTTGCTTAACCAAAGCGGCCAGATAGTCTTCCGCGCGGGTCTCCAAATTTTTACCCTCGGGAATCAAGGTGATAGAAACACCCCCTTCGTTTTCCTCGATTTGCTGTTGGGTTGCCTGCGCAAATAAATTGATATGTTCAGTCGCATGCAATTGTTTCCCCAGGTAGGTAAACAAACGGTTGTTAAAAGAAATAACCTGTTGGGCACTACGGTAATTGGCCGGAAGGGCCTCAACGGCTGGCTCGACCTGAAAAGGGGTACGGCCCGACATCAAGTCCAAAAATTGATCTACATTTCCCCCACGCCAACGGTAGATAGCCTGTTTGGCGTCGCCCACCAACAACAACGATCCAAAATCTGAACCCTCGCGCTGGGCCTCCAACGCATGAGCAACCAGGGGGGTTAAATTTTTCCATTGCAGTTGAGAAGTGTCCTGAAATTCATCGATATAATAATGCATATACTTTTCGCCCAATCGCTCATAGATAAAAGGCGCCGGCTGTTTGGACACCGCCGAAGCAATCATTTCGTTAAAGCGGCCCAATAGCATTTGTTGGTTTTCCTGTTGTAGGTTTTCTAAGGTGTTCTCCAACTGCCCCAGTAAGGACAAGGGTGTGCCTTGATCGAGGAGTTTTTGATAGGTCAGTATTTTAAAAACGTGGGCTTTGAGTATCCTAAAAGTGCTTAAAAATACAGGAAGCAGTTCATCGATGATTTGTTGATGGGCTTTTGGGGTGGTTTTTTTATAAATCTGCGTGCCGTTTTCTAAATTTTCTCCAAGTTTGGTCTCATACTTTTTGGCCACTTCCGCAAGGTCTTTAAGCACGATGGTTTCGTAGGCTTTAAAGTAGGTATAAAGGGCCCCGCGATTAAAGTCTTTTTCGTCCAGTCCCTTGTCGTGCATCAGAGCCATGGTTTGTCGTCCAAGGGTTCGAAGTGTATCTAGGGTTTGAGCAATCTGGGCTTTGAGGTGTTTATTGATCTCCTTAAAGTCCTCTTGTGAAAGGGTCTTAAGGTGCTTGAGTGGTAGGCGATCATTTTCGTTCATCAACAAGGGGGTGACATCCTTGAGGTCAATCCCCACATCCCAACTTTTTTGTTCTTGGAGTTTATGCAGGCTGTGGTCAACCAAAAGTTGAGTGATTAGGGGGTCTTCGCCCACTTTGTCGATCAGGGTATCGATCAAAGTGTCTAACATTTCATCGGCATGGACCACTACTTCAAAACCATAGGGTAACTTAAAATCTACCGCAAAAGTGCGGACGATACGGTGATTAAAACTGTCGATGGTGATGACATCAAAAGCGCCATAATCGTGTAAAAGCTGTTGTAATCGAAGAGCCGAACGCTCCTGCAGTGTGGCCTGAGTAAGCCCCAGGGCCTGACAGAGTGAATCGGCCATCGAATGGTCGGCTGGAGATTTGGCCAACTGCGCCAAAACCTTAAGAATTCGGAATTTCATTTCGTGTACCGCTTTGTTGGTAAAGGTCAGGGCCAACATCTCCCGAAACGGGTACGGTTTGGTTTTGCCCAGTAAGTCTTTCAGGTAGTAAAAAACCAAGGTGTAGGTTTTCCCTGCACCTGCTGAGGCACTGATGATTTTAAACGGTTTTGTTTTTTCGATAGGCACCTACTAAAATTAAGGGTTTTCGCGCCATTAGAAACAGATTGCCAAAAGAAATTCTATTTTTGTAAGTATAAACTAAAAAAATACCTAGCTATGGCTTTTGAACTACCTCCACTACCTTATGCATACGATGCATTAGAACCTCATATTGACACACGCACGATGGAAATCCATCACGGCAAGCACCACAATGGCTATACCACCAACCTTAACAACGCCATTGCCGGGACTCCACAGGAAAATATGGGTATCGAAGAAATACTTACGACCCTGTCGATGGACCAAGCGGCGTTACGTAACAACGGAGGCGGCTATTATAATCACAACTTGTTTTGGGAATCCATGCATCCCCAAGGAGGGGGTATTCCTCAAGGGGCTTTGGCCGAGGCCATCAATACTTCTTTTGGTTCTTTTGAGGGTTTTAAAGACGCTTTTGCCAAGGCAGCTGCCACCCGATTTGGCTCCGGATGGGCTTGGCTTTGTGTGCATCCCGGAGGCAAGCTCGAGGTCTGTTCTTCGGCCAACCAAGACAATCCTCTTATGCCCGGTATCGGGTGTGGGGGAACGCCCATTTTGGGGTTAGACGTATGGGAACATGCCTATTACTTGAACTACCAAAACCGAAGACCCGATTATATTCAAGCCTTTTTTAATGTTATACATTGGGATAAGGTCGCTGAGCGTTTTGCCAACGGTCAATAAAAAAGTAAAAAGGAGGGCGCGCCCTCCT
>RFYP01000048.1 GCA_009921175.1 Flavobacteriia bacterium
TCGGGCCATTGCCGAATTTGATTTTACCCAACCCGAGCGTTCCCTTCCACTATTAGTCGATATCTATACAGCCATCCAACAACTCAAAGATGCCCATTGGAAAACGATCAAAAGCCAAGAAGTCAAAGCGTTGATTATCGCTTGTGGAGGATGGGATTTTGCCTTTTATACAACCGAAGAATACGGTACTCCTCATCAATCTTTAAGCACTAAAGTACGTGTTGTTAACCCCGGAAAGACACCCCTTCAGCTCGAGGGTTTTACCGTTGAAAATCAATCGTTTACGATTGCAAAAAATGCATCCGAAAACCAACCGGTAGAGATGGGTATTAAATTTACCACGCCTAGCCGTTTGACCGTCCCTTATTGGTTGACACAAAAAGGTTCGCTAGGTATGTATCGAGTGGATGAACCGCAATGGATAGGGCGACCCGAAACACCAGCGCTAGAAGGAACCTTGACCGCTACCCTTTTGGGTACATCCCTAGATTTTACCCTCCCCCTGACCTTCCGAACCACGGACCCCGTTGCCGGTGAGGTGATTCAACCCTACCACAACCTACCCGAAATCACCGTAGCCCTGGACAAAAGTGTCTATCTGCTAACCAACCATAACGAAGTAAAGATTTCTGCCACCCTGAGCCTTCGGCAAAATACACCCCTATCGGGGAGCTTGTCACTTGCCCTGCCGGAGAACTGGACGGTTAGCCCCCGGAGCATCCCGTTTAGCATTGCTAAAAAAGGGGCTGAACAGCGCGTTGAATTTACTGTTTCCGTTCCTGAGAACAACACCAAACAATTTATTGCACCCCTAGTCAAAACCCCAACTGGCACTTACAACCATACACTTACCTTAATCGATTATCCACACATCACCAAACAATTTTTGCTTCAACCCGCCGAAGCCGCAGTGGTTAAATTAGCGCTTAATACACCCATAAAACGTATCGGCTATATACAAGGTGCAGGGGACAAAATTCCCGAAGCCTTGCGGAATGTGGGTATAGCGGTAGACGAAATAAGTGTCGATGCGCTAACACCGGAGTGGATGCAAAACTACCCAACGGTGGTTTTGGGTATCCGTAGTTTTAATGTCGGAGAAGCTTGGAGTTTTAAGCACCAATACCTTTGGGACTATGTCGCCCAAGGGGGTACCGTGATGGTGCAATACAATACCAGCCGTGGATTAAAATCCGAGGCGATTGGCCCCTATCCACTACAACTGTCTAGAGATCGAGTGACCGATGAGCAGGCACCTATCGAACTATTGGATGCCAACCACCCTTTTTTTAACTACCCCAACAAGCTCACCCAAAAGGATTTTGAAGGATGGGTTCAAGAACGTGGACTGTATTTTGCCGGTCAATGGGATGCACAATACACCCCATTACTTTCCCTCAATGACCCCGGTGAAAGCCCCAAAAAAGGAGCCTTACTCGTCACCGATCACGGCAAAGGGAAGTTTATTTTTACGGGAAGGAGTACCCGGAGCCTACCGTTTGCTTGTCAACCTAATTTCATACCATTAACCCCATGTCCAAAAAAGTCTATCTCCTGTTGTTGATTTGTAACATCGCTTATTGGGTGTTGTTTTGGGTATTCATGAAAACCTATCAATAATGGAACAGATCGACTGGCTCATATTGGGGAGCACCCTACTGTTTATCGTTCTCTATGGGATTTGGAAAAACCGATCCCATCAAAACGTCAATGAATATATTCGGGGAGGCAATACCGCCAAATGGTGGACCGTCGGTTTTTCGGTCATGGCAACCCAGGCCAGTGCGATTACTTTTTTGTCCACCCCGGGTCAAGCTTTTCACGATGGAATGGGCTTTGTGCAGTTCTATTTTGGGCTGCCTCTGGCCATGATCATCATCTGTGTGTTTTTCTTACCCGTTTACCATAAACTCAATGTCTATACCGCTTACGAATTTTTGGAAAAACGTTTTGACCGAAAAACCAGGACACTTACAGCACTGTTGTTTTTGATTCAACGAGGATTAGCCGCCGGGGTGACCATTTACGCGCCTGCAATTATATTGAGTGTGATACTGGGATGGAACCTTAAACTCCTCACCGTGGTGATTGGCCTTCTGGTAATCGGGTATACCATGATCGGAGGCACCCGGGCCGTAAATGTGACTCAAAAGCAACAAATGTTTGTCATTTTTATGGGGCTGGTGGCCGCTTTTTTCTACACCATATATGCATTTCCCGCTGACATTTCGTTTTCCGAAGGACTTAAAATCGCTGGAATCAATAAAAAATTAACGGTGCTGGATTTTAGCCTGGACCCCAACAACCGTTACACTTTTTGGAGCGGCCTAACGGGAGGACTCTTTTTGGCGCTTTCTTATTTTGGAACAGATCAAAGTCAGGTTCAACGTTATCTTTCGGGCAAATCACTTAAAGCCAGTCAAATGGGACTGATCATGAACGGCTTGCTTAAAGTGCCTTTACAGTTTTTTATTCTATTGACCGGGGTGATGGTCTTTGTGTTTTACCAGTTCGAAAAAGCACCGTTACACTTTAATCCACAAGTAGTACAACAAACCATACAATCGGATTATGGACCGGAGTTTAACGCCCTACAACAATCAAATGATCGGCTAACAGCAGTCAAAAAGCAATTGTTGCTGCAACCCAGTTTTTTTACAGACCAAGGACTACAACGAGAATTCGTAAAACTCGAACAACAAAATAAAGCCCAACGCTCGACCGCAAAAAGCCTCATTCAAAAAGCAAATCCACAAGCCGAAACCAACGATAAAGATTATGTGTTTATCTCCTTTATCCTAGATCACCTCCCCCAAGGCTTGATCGGGCTACTGTTGGCCATGATTTTCTCGGCAGCCATGAGCTCTACCGCCTCCGAACTCAACGCACTATCAGCTACCAGTTTAGTCGATCTCTACCAAGTCCACCGGCCTGGAAAGTCCGAAAAACACTATGTCGGGGTGGCGCAATTATTCACTTTTTTATGGGGAATAATTGCGATCCTTTTTGCCAGTGTAGGCAATCTATTTGAAAATTTAATTCAATTAGTCAATATCATTGGTTCACTGTTTTACGGCACCATACTCGGTGTCTTTCTGGTGGCCTTTTTCCTCAAGCAAGTGCGAGGAAATGCCATCTTTTTAGCCGCTTTAGTTTCAGAAGTAGCCATTACTATCCTTTATCGCCTAGATCTAGTTGGGTTTTTGTGGCTCAACCTCATCGGTGCCGTCCTAACCGTTTTACTTGCCCTTGGCCTACAAAAAACCCTTTTCCATGAAAACACTTCAAGAACTGCTTGATTTACTGCACCTTAAAAAAATTGATGACCAACGCTTTGAAGGGCAAAACTACATGACTCCCTGGGGGCGTGTTTTTGGCGGACAGGTTCTCGGTCAGGCCCTCAATGCTGCCTACCAAACGGTTTCGGAAGATCGGCTGGCACATTCACTACACGGCTATTTTATCCTACAAGGCAAATTGGATCTCCCGGTGCACTACCAGGTAGAAACCCTTAGAGACGGCAAAAGCTTTACAACCCGAAGAATCACCGCCTTGCAAGAAAACAAGGCCATTTTTGTCATGGCTGTTTCTTTTCAAAAAGAGCAAACGGGAATCGATCACCAGGTCGAAAAACCCAACGTACTTCCTCCCGAAGTACTGCTCCCCGATCAGAAACAACTCGAATATCTTCAAAAAAAATCACCCGAACTTTACACCATGCTCACTGCCATCAGACCCGAAATTCTAGAATTTCGTTCTGTTGAGCATATCGACCCCACAAGCCACCAACCCACTCGACCCGAACGTCATGTTTGGTTTAGAATCAATAGTGCTGCAACGCAACTCACGCAGGCACAACAACACCAAATTTTAGCTTTTGCTTCAGACTATAACTTACTGATCACGGCCGTTCAACCCCATCGGGGAAAAATAAAAAGAGAGCAAATGTTTATGGCCAGTCTAGACCACGCCATGTGGTTTCACCGGAACTTCTCCCTCGATCAATGGGTCTTGTATGCCATCGAATCACCCAGTGCATCCAATGCCCGAGGTTTTGCCAATGGTAAAATCTTCAGCCAAGATGGAGCGCTAATCGCTTCCGTTTCCCAAGAGGGCGTTATTCGTACACATCCAGTTAACTAGAATAAAAAAACCGCTTACAATCTGGCAACAGACTCCAAGCGGTGGTCGGTGTTTTGTGCCATTTACTTTTGCCAGGCAGCTATTGACTCGGTATTCATTTTAACATAGTCTACATTTCCGGCCTTTTCAGCGAGTTCCAAAGAAGTTTTTGCCGCTGCAACGGCAGGCTTCCATTCTTCGAGTCCTGCTAAGATCAACGAATATTGGCGATAAACCCAATAGGCTTCGTCATTTTCTTTTAATGAAATTTCCATCCATGTTTTGGCCTGCATCAGGTCCATTCCCTCTTGCAGGTAATAAACCGCCGCGTTGTAATAGTCCTGTGCCGTTGGGTTATTTTTCATCACATCAGCAATCGATTGGGCCATCTTTTCACGGGTGGGAACCCCAAAAGGGATACGTATTTTGGTGTTTTCCCAAGCAATTTCCAAAACGGCATCGTTGTTGGTAATATCAGCAATTTGAAGGGTAAAAGAAGTGACCGTTTCATCCGTTTGCTCAACATCAGCTTCATACGTAGCGGCTACGGCCTGAACATCCCATTCGGCGGGAGCACCCCAATTATCGGTTTTGGTATAGAAAAATACTTCCCACATTGTCTTTCCTGGTCGAGTAAAGAGCGCATAGGTTCCTGCTTCGATCGTAGTCTCTCCAATGGTGACCGCATCACTAAAACGAATCATCGTATTGGCATTGGCTCCTGTTCGCCAAATGGCTCCATAGGGCACCAAATCACCCATAACGACACGACCGCGCATAGCAGGTCGAGAATAAACTACTTCAACTTTGGTTAGGCCAACCGTTTGACTAAAATTAGCCGCTGGGCTGGGCTGAGGCGCTTGCATCTGTCCCGACAAACTGGTCGTTAACAACAAGGCCATAAGGGCTATCATCTGTTTCATTGTGTATATTTTTAGTAGAGGGTAAAAATAATGGGTTAATTCGGTGGCTCCAAATATAATGGCCTTTTTTAACACCATTTTCCGCTTAACAGCTGTTGATATCTTTATTTTATTGTTTAATATTTAATTTATTTTATTAAACATTTTTACTATTTTTGAAGTCTTCTTTTGCTATGAAAATATATACTCTTCACACGCTCCAAAAACTCCCCATTTCTATAGAAAAAGCATGGGAATTTTTATCCGATCCTAGAAATTTAAAAAACATTACCCCCGACTGTATGGGGTTTTCGATTTTACGTGGGGCCGACCGAGCTATGTATCCCGGTCAATTGATCCAATACATTGTCACGCCAATTGCCGGCATTCCTACAAAATGGGTGACCGAAATTACCCACGTTAAAGAGGGTTCTTATTTTGTAGACGAACAGCGTTTTGGCCCCTATGCCCTTTGGCACCACAAGCATTTTATCAAACCGATACCGGGGGGCATAGAAATGGAAGATATAGTCGATTATAAAATTCCTTTTGGAATTCTGGGCCAATGGCTACACCCTGTTTTGGTCAAACCCAAATTGGACGAAATTTTTGCCTACCGAAAAAACAAATTAGAAGAACTCTTTGGGGTTTATACCAACAACAATGAATAAAAATATACTTATCATAGGCGGTAGCTCCGGTATTGGTGCTGCGCTGTCCAACAAACTAGCTAATCAAAACAACGTCTATTGTGCTTCGAGAACCCCCTCGCCCATCCCTGGGGTGACCTCCATTGCCTATGATGTATTAGAAAATGACCTAGACCTCCAAGCCTTGCCCGATACGCTTGAAGGCTTGGTGTATTGTCCTGGTTCCATCAATTTGCGCCCATTTAAAGGGCTAAAGCCCGATACTTTTCGGTCCGATTTTGAACTGAATCTTATCGGTGCGGTTCGTACCCTACAGCGTGTTTTACCCAAGTTACAACAAGCCACGGCTTCGAGTATCGTCTTTTTCAGTACAGTGGCTGTACAAACCGGGATGCCTTATCACGCATCGGTTGCTGCAGCCAAAGGGGCCATCGAGGGACTGACACGGTCCTTGGCTGCTGAATTGGCTCCTTCGGTGCGGGTCAATGCTATTGCCCCCTCATTGGTCAATACACCGCTGGCCGATAAATTTTTAAATAGTCAAGAAAAAATTGAGCGTGCAGGTGAGCGACATCCCCTACAACGGGTTGGAACCCCCGAAGAAATTGCTGCACTGGCCGCTTTTTTACTCTCCGAGGAGGCTGCCTGGATGACAGGACAAATTCTCACCGCCGATGGCGGAATTGGTACCCTAAAATCCTAAAATGAGTACACTGACCCTGTTTTGGTTTCGAAGAGATTTACGCATAGAAGACAATGTGGGTTTGTACCATGCCCTAAAGACCTCAAAAGAAGTCTTGCCCCTTTTTATTTTTGACGACCACATCCTTTCTAAATTACCCAAAAAGGATGCCCGTATAGAGTTTATTTTTAAAGCCTTGGGTGATATTGATGATGCTATGAAGAGGAACAGACGCCGTTTAGGACTGTATCGTGGTGATCCCAAGGCTATTTTAGTACAACTCATAGAACAATTTCCCATTGATCGAGTGGTGACCAACCACGACTATGAACCCTATGCCCGTGAGCGTGATCAAGCGATTCAAACCTGCTTGGCGCAAAAGGGTATTCGTTTTGAAACCTATAAGGATCAGGTGATTTTTGAAAAAGACGAAATCACCAAAGACGACGGTTCACCCTATGTAGTCTACACGCCTTACAGCAGAAAATGGTTACAAAAGTGGGCCACCACTCCACTAGAACCTACCCCCTCAGAGGAGCTACTCCACAAATGCACGACAGCGGAATTGCCCACCATGACCTGGGAAGCGTTGGGGTTTGGCAAAACCAACATCAATTTACCCAACTATAGGTTCACACCTGCGGTGATCGACGATTATGAAGCAACCCGAAATTTTCCGGGTTTGGATCAAACCTCGCGTCTTGGAGTACACCTTCGCTTTGGAACGGTCAGTATCCGAAAATTAGCCACTGCAGCCGCCAAACGATCCAATAACACCTTTTTAAAAGAACTGATTTGGCGGGAGTTTTTTATGCAAATTTTATGGCATTTCCCCCATACCCAGCAAGCCGCATTTAAACCCCAATACGACCGTATCGAGTGGCAAAACAACGAAGAAGATTTTAACCAATGGTGTGCCGGGCAAACCGGGTTTCCTCTTGTCGATGCCGGAATGCGACAATTGAATCAAACCGGTTTTATGCACAACCGAGTACGTATGTTGGTCGGCAGTTTTTTGTGTAAGCATCTGTTGATCGATTGGCGCTGTGGCGAAGCCTATTTTGCTGAAAAATTGCTGGATTATGAAATGGCCAGTAATGTAGGTAACTGGCAATGGGTCGCTGGAAGCGGGGTCGATGCAGCCCCCTATTTTCGGATCTTTAATCCTACTGAACAAATCAAAAAATTTGACAAACAACACACCTACATCCGAAAGTGGGTGCCCGATTTTGAAGAACTCAGCTATCCACGGCCCATCGTCGATCATAAATGGGCCCGAGAACGCTGTCTCAAGGTCTATAAAAGTGCCCTCAATCCGGCATGAAACGTGTTTTAAAGCAGCACCTACCCACCAAAATCTGTCCCAGCTGTAAACGGCCTTTTAGCTGGCGCAAAAAATGGGAGAAAGACTGGGAAGAGGTTAAATATTGTAGCAAAAAATGCAAAAAACAAACCACACCGCACTGATTTGGTACCGCAACGACCTACGGGTGCTAGATCATCCCGGTCTTTGGGAAGCGACCCAACACTTTGAC
>RFYP01000049.1 GCA_009921175.1 Flavobacteriia bacterium
GACATGGGATACCCACAGCACGTTATGCGAGTTTTACCAAAGAAACAGCCGAAGAAGGATGCAAGTATTTAACCACCATGCAGCCACCGTATGTGCTTAAAGCAGACGGACTGGCCGCCGGTAAAGGAGTGTTAATCATCTCCGACTTGGCCGAGGCCCAAAAGGCGCTTCGTGAAATGTTGATAGACCAAAAGTTTGGCGCGGCATCGGAAAAAGTGGTTATTGAGGAGTTTTTATCCGGCATAGAGCTTTCGTGTTTTGTCCTCACCGATGGAGCAACCGGCCTGATTTTACCCATGGCCAAAGACTACAAAAGGATAGGAGAGGGAGACACCGGGCTTAACACCGGAGGCATGGGGGCGGTTTCACCGGTTCCTTTTGCCGACGAAACCTTTGTGCAAAAAATCAAAGACCGTATTGTGACCCCAACATTGGAGGGGCTTCAAAAAGACCAATTGCCCTATAAAGGGTTTATTTTTATTGGCCTGATCAATGTAGGCGGAGACCCCTATGTGATTGAGTATAATGTCCGGATGGGCGACCCCGAAACCGAGGCGGTTTTGCCTAGGGTGACCAACGATTGGGTAGCGTTGATGCAGGCAACGGCCAACGGAACACTTCATAACCATCAAATAGCGATAGACCCAAGAGCAGCGACAACGGTTGTTGCGGTATCGGGGGGCTATCCAGAGAACTATCAAAAAGGAAAAGAAATTCGCGGGCTGGTTGCGTCAGACCAGGTCGAGGTATTTCATGCGGGAACAGTCCTAAAGGAAGATCAAATACTAACCAGCGGAGGTCGGGTTTTGGCGGTTACAGCACTAGGGGATACCATCCAAGACGCTTTAGACAAAGCCTATCTGGAGTTAGACAAAATCTCGTTTGACCAGATGTATTACCGAAAGGATATAGGGAAAGACCTCTTATAAGAAAGAATGAGCCGAGGGGTCTTTGTTTTCTTCACCACGGTCATTAAATCCTTTTAACTGAAGGGTCCAATAAGTCGCTGCGGCAAAACCAATCAAAAGGAAAAGCCAAGAAACACCATTGGCAATCCACCAATTATCGAGTTCTAATGTCCGAAGAAACTCATAGGGAGCAAACAAGACGTTTTCAAAAAGCGAGGCGATGGCTTCGAAAAAATTTTTCATCCGTGGTTGATTATTTATATTGCAAAAATAACAAATCCTTTCATGCGCACAAAGGCTTTTAATAAATCAACACCGCAGAGCTATCTCTTGAGTGCAGTGGTACTTCTCCTGCTATTTGTTTGCCACTTTGGAACGTCCTTTTTGGGAGGTGTTTTGGATGGGCTAAAAAGCACAGGGCTGATTTTTCTGTTGTCCTTAAGCAGCTTGTTTCTTTGGGATGTATACTATAGAAACAACGGCTTGCCGCGCTCCAACAGCCTTCATTTGCTCTATTACCCGCTTGTATTACCGCTTTTTTTAGGGCCTTCTCCCCAGCTCACTTCTTTGTTGCTGATTAACCTTTGGCTTTGGATGAATTTCCGTCACCATGCGGTTTTTTGGCGACAAAACATTAGTGCCGACCAACGCTTGGTCCAAAACCTTTTTGACTTAGGCCTGCTTATGGCTGTCATAACGATGGTTGAGGCCCATTATATTTGGCTATTGGTAGTTTTTGTCTCACAACTCTTGTATATCAAACTCAAGACCAAAAAACACTACTTCGTGCCGTTTATTCCCCTGCTTGCTTTGGTGGCCATTTCCTATACGGCCCATGCTTTTGACGTTTTTTCGCTCCCGCTCTATACCCCAACGGCTACGTTTTTAAGCAAAACATTTAGCATGGAACTTCTTGCATCACTACCAGGTTTAGCAGGTGCAGCACTTTTATTTGTGGGAGGGCTCTTTTTAATTTTTTCTAAAGGGACCTCAAAACGGGAAACCAACCTGGTGCGTACCAATGTATTGTTTTGTCTAGTTGCCTTATTTTTTGTGGTCGCACTTCAAAAGGCGGAAGAAGCAGTGCTTTTGGCCTTACCCGTCAGCCTGTTTATTGCCCAATGGCAAGAACGGGTTTTCAAAATAAGAGGAACGCTAGTGATCCTCCTTTTGTTGGTGTTAGCCAACATCGCACTAAGCCCTTGGATGACGCTTTAAAAAACTCATTTATCTTTGTAAAAAAAAGCATGCCACAATCCATCGCCCAACAAGCCGTAAAGATTTTTAAAGAAGCGGTGGTCCAATACCACGTCAAAGACGATATAGACCAGCCGTTTTACAACCCCCACGAAGAAGGAACGCTCTCTTTTTTGTTGTACCGAAAAAACTGGATCGACACGTTACAATGGCATTACGAAGACCTTATTCGCGATCCAAACATCGATCCGGTTTCGGGGATGGCGCTGAAGCGAAAAATTGACGCATCTAATCAAGACCGCACCGATATGGTCGAATACATTGACAGTTATTTTTTGACCAGCTACCAAGACGTGGAAGTAAGCCCACAGGCAACCATCAATTCAGAAAGCCCGGCTTGGGCACTTGACCGCCTTTCCATTTTAGCCCTCAAAATCTATCATATGGCCGAAGAGGCCAACAGAAGTTCAGCCTCCCAGGCGCATCGAACGCAATGCCAACAAAAACTTGCGGTTTTGCTCACCCAGCAAGAAGACCTTTGTACGGCCATCGACCAACTGATAGAGGATATCGCTAAGGGCAATAAGTACATGAAGGTCTATAAACAGATGAAAATGTACAACGACGACAGCCTAAACCCGGTCTTGTATTCGGGCAACCCCCAAAACTAATGGCCAAAGAAAAGCATCTTCTTGTCTTGCGTTTTTCGGCAATGGGGGATGTTGCAATGACCATCCCTGTTCTAAGAGCCCTTTTTAGCCGTTACCCCGAACTACGCATTACTTTGGTAAGCCGCCCCCAGATCAAACCCCTTTTTGACGAATTTCCCCAACTGCATTTTTTTCCACTCGACCTAGACCAGGAGCACAAGGGGATCAAAGGCATGTGGCGGTTGTTTTTAGCCCTAAGGCCATTGTCCATCACGGGGGTAGCCGATTTGCATGGCGTACTTAGGACCCACCTGCTCAGGACGTTTTTTTTGTTGACCGGGCATCGCTGCAGAAGCATCGACAAAGGGAGAAACGAAAAACGGGCCCTGACCCGTCCCAAAGACAAACGGTTTAAGCCCCTGACACACACGGTTTATCGCTATGCGGCAGTGTTTCAAACATTGGGTTTTGCCATAGACCCTTCCCCTAATTTGGACCCGGACAAGCCGCTCTTACCCACGCAACTTCCAGAAATGCTTAGAAACAACACCATGAAATGGATTGGCATTGCGCCTTTTGCCTCTTTTGAAGGGAAAATCTACCCTTTGGACCTGATGCAACAGGTGGTGGCCTATTTGCAAAAAGAACACCAAATTCTTTTATTTGGCGGGGGCGATAAAGAACTTAATCAATTGGCTGTTTGGGAAAAAGCCTATCCCCATGTAACGGCGGGGGTAAGCCGACTTCCTTTTTCAAAACAGCTTGCCGTGATCGGCAACCTAGACGTTATGGTATCGATGGACAGCGGGAATGGCCATTTGGCAGCCAACGCAGGGGTTCCTGTTATAACGCTCTGGGGGGTAACCCATCCCTATGCGGGCTTTGCTCCTTTTGGACAAGCGCCCAAAAACGCCTTGACTGCCGACCGGGAGCAATTTCCCCAAATCCCCACTTCGGTCTATGGCAATCGCCTACCCAAGGGCTACGAAAAAGCCTTTAGAAGTATAAATCCCAAGACGGTGATCGAAAAGGTATTGGATGTCATCAACACTTAAAAAAGTATTTGCCTACACATCATCAAAGTCAACGACCAATCTGGGGGTAAGTGCGCGCGCTTGACAGGTGAGTATCAGGCCTTCCGCCACTTCCGAATCGGTTAAAATTTGGTTGGTGTCCATGGCGGCCTCTCCTTCTTTGACCCGAGCGATACAGCTGCTACAGACCCCTCCTTGGCAGGAATAAGGCACATCAATTTTTTCTTGAAGCGCAGCGTCTAAGATAATTTTATCATGGATGTTTTCGAGTCGATGATGTACTTCATCACAAATCAATTCAACGGATTTCCCCGCGTTTTCTGATCTAAAAGAGGTTTCTTCCTGGGTTGTGGTGCTGGCGCTAAACAGTTCGTATTTGATGGTGTCTTTGGGAACACCTTCTTGTTCGAGTGCCTCGGTCACGGCATGTATCATGGGCTCGGGACCACAGAGAAAATACTGTTGTGCTATGGCTGTGGCATCCTGTTTGTACTGCCGAACCACCGACGCATCTATTCGCCCAAACAAACTGTTTGGGACCTGGGCTTGGCTATAAATTCGGATAACCTTAAAACGAGGAGCATAGGTTTTTTCGAGGGTGTTTATTTCTTCGTAAAAAAGGGTGTCTTCGACCGACTTGTTACCATAAATCAGGGTAAATTGATTGTCAGGGTGCGCAGATAAAACGGTTTTGGCGATAGCCATAATAGGGGTAATTCCACTTCCTGCGGCAAAAGCAGTAATGACTTCAGGAACACCAGTAGGCCGATAGACAAACCGTCCCTCAGGCGGGGCTACGTTAAGCACATCGCCCACGCTAAGTGCCTTTTTGGCATAGGTGGAGAATTGTCCGTTGGGAATTTGCTTTACACCGACTTGC
Source organism: Flavobacteriia bacterium (assembly GCA_009921175.1). Classification (GTDB taxonomy): domain Bacteria; phylum Bacteroidota; class Bacteroidia; order Flavobacteriales; family Flavobacteriaceae; genus RFYP01. The sequence goes on from RFYP01000049.1 coordinate 4,670, forward strand.
AAACGGTTTTCGTTTGGCGCACTACAGATCGAATAAGGCCGACGAACGGTTTCGCCCTCAAGACTTGCTTCGAGGGTTATGTATTGACCGGCATCATAGACAAAGTCCGATTGAAGGGCTTCGGGGACACCAAAGGTGATTACAACTGCGCGATCGGTCAGGTGATCGAGATCCACAACTTTTAGCGGATGGTATTTGGGCATGGGAATTTTTTTCCCAAAAATAAAAAAAATAATTGGGTTAAAAAGGCCGTGAGGAGCCCTGAGTCAGAAGAGAACAAACCGACGGACAAAGTGGACGAAATAATGTACCTTTGGTTAAAATCACCCCCATGCCTACTTTTTCTTTCCGCGCACTCAACAAAAAAAAACTGCTCAGAACCCCCCAATGGGAAACCAAGTTGGCCATCCGGTTACTCATCGGGTTTTTTGTACTCTATATGGCGGCCAGCTTCCTTTTGGTTGGCGTGTCGATATATTTTATTGTTGATGAAACAGTACCCGATCAACCGCCCATCCTTACGGTTAACCAGTTCTTGGTGTACTATTTTTTTGGCGAATTGTTGCTGCGGTATTTTTTGCAACAACTTCCGGTGACCGACATACAGTCCTTTTTGCTTTTGCCCATTCCCAAGCGGCGAATCATCCGCAATGTCTTGTTAAAAATCACCTTGTCACTTTATAATTTGGGTCCGTTCCTGATCTTTTTGCCCTTTGCGATTGTATTGATTGTCAAAGGAGTCGCGCCTCAACAGGCCTTGTCTTGGTGGTTTAGTGTGTTGGCCTTGGTGCTAAGCATCAACTTTCTTTCTTTTTTTATCCGTAAAACCGCCTGGATATACCCCATTGTTGGGGGAGTCTTGATCGGTCTTTTTTTAGAACAATACGAAATCGTTCCTGTAATCAGCGGGGCGGGACAAGGGCTGCAATGGCTCTATGAACATCCCCTTGGGGTTTTGGCGCCTCTGGCACTGCTGGCTTTGATGGGACGAGCGACCGCCCGATTTTTAATCAAACAATGTTATTTGGACACGGGACTGAAGTCTCGGCGTGAACGTGTCTTGGGCATGCGGTTACACTTTTTAGACCGATTGGGAGAAGATGCCCCCTTGATCAAAAACGACCTGCGGTTGATTTTTAGAAACATTCGCGCCCGCCAAGTAGTATTGATGGCGGTATTGTTTTTGTTCTACGGCCTGATATTTTTTGTACAAGACATCTATGCCGAAAGCCCCATGTGGGTGTTTGCGGCCATTTTTACTACCGGGGGATTTATGCTAACCTACGGGCAAAATGTTCCAGCCTGGGACAGTGAGTACTATGCCCTGCTGATGTGCCAAAACCTTTCTTACAGAGGCTACCTCAAGGCCAAATGGTTGTTGATGACCCTTTCAATTGTTGTGTCGGCCATATTGTGTATTCCCTACCTGTATTTTGGGCTAAAAGTTTATGCCTTGATACTGGCCGGTGCCTTGTTTAATATAGGTCTAGGCACCTTCATTACCCTGTTTTCGGGCACGGCCAATCGCACGCCCATCAAACTCAATGTCAAAGCCAAGGCCTTTGAAAACACCCAAGCCTTTAACCTGACCCAATTTCTTTTTGTTATTCCCAAAGTCTTAGCTCCTGTCGGGATTTTCTGGCTTGGCACATTAGGTTGGGGCTTTTATGGAGGCGTAGCCTTGCTTTGTGTTTTTGGAACCGCTGGCTTATTGTTGCGCAACACCCTGTTGGACCAAGTGGTCAAGCGGTACATAAAAGGAAAATACACCACCCTTAACGCATTTACTAAAACCCCTAACGTATGATTACGCTTTCTACCTTAACCAAAAAATACGGCAGCCAAGAAGTATTAAACATCCCCGAATTGGAAATCCCCTCGGGCCAGTGCTTTGGATTGGTCGGGAACAATGGTGCCGGAAAAACCACCCTTTTTAGCCTGATCTTGGACCTGATTCGTCCCAGCACGGGACAGGTCATCAACAATGGACATGTGGTCTCCGAAAATGAAGCCTGGAAAAATACCACGGCGGCATTTATCGACGAAAGTTTCCTAATTGGTTATTTGACTCCTGAAGAATATTTTCAATTTGTGGCCGATTTACGGCAGGTTTCCAAAGCGACCCTTGAAGAATGGCTAGAACCGTTCGCCCCGCTTTTTAATGATGAAATTTTAGGCAAGAAAAAGTACCTCCGCGATTTTTCAAAAGGCAACCAAAAAAAAGTGGGCCTTGTAGCTGCCCTGATCGGGGCGCCACAAACCGTTATTTTGGACGAACCCTTTGCCAATCTAGACCCTACAACACAAATTCGCCTTAAAGAACTGATTCAAAAAACGGCCCAAACACAGCACACCACCTTTTTGATTTCGAGCCACGACCTAACCCATGTCACCGAGGTGTGCAACCGTATTGTTCTTCTCGAAAAAGGACAGCTGCGCAAAGACATTCTTAAAACCCCCGAAACCCTTTCTGAATTAGAGGCCTATTTTAAGGGATAATTTATACTAAACCCACTTTTTTTCAGTTATTAAGGGCGATGAGTACACGCACAACAAAGCAGCTTTTTTGGGGAGCCACTGGGCTGGTTTTGGCCGTGTTATTCGGCGCATGCTCGACCAAAAAAAATCGTTTTACCAACCGCCAATACCATCGCCTGACGACCAAATACAATGTGTTATTCAACGGGAAGGAAGCCCTGCAAATGGGTGAAACCATTTTGGCCGAAACCATTGAAGACAACTTTTTTGAGCTGTTGGAGGTCGAGCCGATTTTATTAAAAGGAGAATCCGAAGAGAGCACGACCGTTGTTCCGGGGTTTGACCGTGCCGAAGAAAAGGCGGTCAAGGCCATTCAAAAACACTCGATGAACATCAAGGGCGTTCAAAAAAACGACCAAATCGATGCAGCCTACCTGGTTTTGGGAAAGGCGCGCTATTATGACCGCCGTTTTTTTCCGGCCCTGGAGGCCTTTAATTACCTGCTATCCAACTATGCACGGCCCGAAAGTTTTGTAGAAGCCTTGATCTGGCGGGAAAAGACCAACATTCGACTGTACAACTATCAAAGCGCCGTCAACAACTTACGGAGTTTGGCCCGGGGGCTAATCCCCCAAAGCAAACATTTTGCTTTAGCCAACGCCACGGTCGCACAAGGATTTTTAAAGTTAGAAAACAAAGACTCGG
>RFYP01000050.1 GCA_009921175.1 Flavobacteriia bacterium
AACTTACCCTACCCAGTAGTTGGAGTTCGCAAACCGATGCTGCCTCTCAATGGCAGGGGGTTGTTGGTGTCTTTTTTATGGCCTTGACCTTGGCAGTGGTTTCGTTTTCCTGTACAGGCCCAATATTGGGATCACTCTTGGCGGGTTCATTGACCAACACCCAAGGTGCGATGCAGCTTTCGATGGGGATGCTGGGCTTTGGTGTAGCGCTTGCCTTGCCATTTGTCTTATTCGCTCTGTTTCCCAAGAGCTTGGATCGTCTTCCCAAGTCAGGTGGTTGGATGACACAATTGAAAGTAGTTTTGGGATTTTTGGAGTTAGCCCTAGCGCTTAAATTTTTGTCCAATGCCGATCTGATTGGGGACTGGGGGGTGCTTAAGCGGGAATTATTTGTTGGGCTATGGCTGTTATTATCGCTTTTACTGACCCTATATCTCTTTGGAGTATTTACTTTTCCACATGAAATAAAATCACCCCTACCCAGCGGTCGAAAAGTAGCTGGGCTCATCGCCCTTGTCTTTACGGCCTATCTGGCACAGGGATTGGTTACCAAACAAAATACCCTAAAGCTTTTGAGTGGTTTTCCGCCCCCTGAGTTTTATAGTTTTCGGGCGACCACAAGTGACTGCCCCCTCAATCTAGATTGTTATAAAGATTATGAGACAGGACTGGAAGTTGCCCTTGAGACGCAAAAACCATTGTTGTTGGACTTTACAGGCTGGGCTTGTGTAAACTGCCGTAAAATGGAAGAAAACGTATGGTCCGATCCAACGGTATATCCTTTATTAAAAGAAAAGGTGGTATTGGTGTCTTTGTATGTCGATGACCGAAAACCTCTAACATCCGACGAACAATTTAAGTTTCAACAAGCCAACGGTACCTTACTCAACATCAATACAGTGGGCAAGAAGTGGGCGAGTTTTCAATTACTCAATTTTAAAACCGCTTCACAGCCCTATTATGTACTGATGACGCCCGATGGGCAATTGCTCAATACTCCCATTCAATACAGCAATACAGCAGAATTTTTGGCCTGGCTGGAAACCGGACTACAATCTGTAGATTAACCGTTGCTCTAGGGCACCCTATATCCAATAAGTTTTTTAAATTGGGGTACCCAAACTTTAGTCCATGTTAGTATCGACCTATGGCAGTGCTGTTTTTGGCATAGCCGCCCATACCATTACCATCGAAGTCAATATCACCAAAGGTGTAGGGTATCATTTGGTGGGTTTACCGGATAATGCCGTCAAAGAAAGCAATTACCGTATAGCCTCGGCCTTGGCCAATATTGGCTATAAATTACCCGGTAAAAAAATCACCATCAATTTGGCTCCGGCCGATTTGCGTAAAGAGGGATCGGCCTATGACTTGCCTATCGCTCTTGGGATTTTAGTAGCTTCCAGACAAATTGAAGCCCCGCAATTGTCCGACTATATGATCATGGGCGAATTGGAGTTGGATGGGGCTATCCGTCCTATAAAAGGCGCTTTACCCATAGCGATACAAGCCCGTGCAGAAGGGTATAAAGGATATTTTCTCCCCAAAGAAAACGCTACAGAAGCCGCCATAGTCAATCAATTGGAGGTTTATGGTGTCGAACACCTGCAAGAACTGATTGATTTTTTTACGAAAAAAAATCAATCGATCCTGTTGTGGTGGATACCCGTAAAGAATTTGAAGATCAAAAAGAGGACAATACACTGGATTATAGCGATGTCAAAGGACAAGAAGGGGTGAAGCGTTGTATGGAAATCGCCGCGGCAGGGGGGCATAATATTATTTTGATTGGCCCACCAGGATCAGGTAAAACCATGTTGGCCAAACGAATTCCTACCATTTTGCCCCCTATGAATTTAAACGAAGATTTAGAAACCACAAAATTCATTCGGTATTAGGGCGTAGTGATTTTTCAGGTTTGGTCAAACAGCGACCCTTTCGTGCACCACACCATACCATATCCGACGTAGCCTTGGTTGGTGGAGGAAGTTATCCCCAACCGGGTGAAATATCTTTAGCCCATAACGGAGTGCTTTTTTTGGATGAATTGCCTGAGTTTAAACGTAGTGTGTTGGAAGTTTTACGGCAACCCCTCGAAGACCGAGCAGTAACCCTGTCTAGGGCCAAATACACCATAACCTATCCGGCTTCATTTATGTTTGTGGCGAGCATGAATCCTAGTCCATCAGGTTTTTTTAATGAAGGAAAAGCAGCTCGTCATTCGGCCTTTGAAATGGAACGTTATCTTTCACGGATTTCAGGTCCACTGCTGGACCGAATCGATATGCATATCGAAGTAAATCCAGTCGCGTTTACCAAGATCATCGATCATAAGGACACCACTTCCTCAGCCGAAATCCGACAAAGGGTGGTGGCTGCTCGACACTTACAAACAAAGCGTTTTAGCCATACTTCCTTGCATTATAACGCCCAAATGGGACCTCGACAACTTCGGAAGTATTGTAAATTGGATGAGGCATCTAAAAAACTTCTGGAAAAAGCAATGGATAAACTAGGGCTTTCGGCACGGGCCTATGACCGTATTCTTAAGGTAGCACGTACCATGGCCGATTTGGAGGCTTTGGAAAGTATTCAAAGTACACACATAGCCGAAGCCATTCAATACCGTAGTCTAGACCGAGAAGGTTGGCTGGGCTAGGGGGTGATGATTTGATTTTTCACCAAAAAAGCATTCAACAGCTCAGGGCTTTTAAAGTGATGTCCTTGGATGCCTAGAGCCTCTGCGGCCTTGACATTACGGAGGTTATCGTCAATAAAAAGGGACTCTTCAGCGATAAGATCAAAGCGTTCTAAGGTGGTTTGATAAATCTCCGGAAAAGGCTTACGGGTTTGTTCTTCACCGGAGACTACTATACCTTCAAACCAGTGTAAAAAATCAAAGCGTTGCAAGGCGAAGGGAAAGGTTTCATGGCTCCAGTTGGTCAGCGCGACTACCCGGTAGCGGGGATTGTCGATCAGTAGTTTTAGCAGTGAAACAGTTTCGTTGATTGGCCCACCGAGCATTTCTTCCCAACGGCCGTAATACATCCGTATCCAGTCCTCATACTGCGGGAATAGCGCTACTCGGTCTTCTGTAGCTTGAGCTAAGGAGTAGCCTGCATCTTGGTTTTCATTCCAGTCAAACGTGCAGATTTCATCAAAAAACCACTGCATCTTTTTGCGATCGCCTTTAAAAACCTCCAAATAAACGTATTCAGGGCTCCAGTCGATTAAGACTCCACCCAAATCAAAAATGATGTTTTTAATTTCCATAGGTTCAATTATTCATCGTCCTTTTTTTGCCCCATCAACATCAAATAACCTTTTAAAAAAGCGTCGATTTGACCGTTCATCACACTTTCTACATCGGCAGTTTCGGTTTGCGAACGCACGTCTTTGACCAGTTTATAGGGGTGCATGACATAGTTGCGTATTTGTGAGCCCCACTCAATTTTCATTTTATCCGCTTCGATCGCATCCCGGGCGGCCATTTTCTTTTGCAATTCAATTTCATACAACTGGGATTTAAGCAATTGCATGGCTTTGTTTTTATTTTCCAATTGCGAACGGGTTTCCGAATTTTCGATCATGATCCCGGTAGGTTGATGTCGAAGTCTAACAGCGGTTTCTACTTTGTTGACATTTTGCCCTCCGGCGCCACTGGCGCGCATGGTTTCCCAGCTGATATCAGCGGGATTAACAACAATTTCGATGCTTTCATCGACCAAGGGATATACATAGACCGAGGCAAAAGAGGTGTGTCGTTTGGCGTTGGAATCAAAGGGCGAAATCCGCACCAATCGATGAACACCATTTTCACCTTTAAGCCAACCAAACGCAAATTCGCCCTCGATTTCTAAGGTAACGGTTTTTATGCCGGCCACGTCTCCGGGCTGATGATTGAGTTCCCGTACTTTATAGCCGTTTTTTTCGCTCCACATCAAATACATCCGCATCAGCATCTGCGCCCAGTCACAACTTTCAGTTCCTCCGGCGCCAGCAGTGATTTGAAGGACAGCACTCAGGCTATCGCCTTCGTCCGAAAGCATGTTTTTAAACTCTAGGTCTTCAAAAAGGGTTTCTATGGTTTCGTGTAGGGCATCCACTTCTTCGGTGGTGGCTTCACCGGCCTTTTGAAATTCCAGCAAAACCTCTAAATCACCCACAGCAGTAGCAAGTGTCTCGTATTTATCAATCCATTTTTGGATACTGCGCAATTGCTTCATGTTCATTTCGGCCACCTGCGGGTGATCCCAAAAGTCCGGAGCAAGTGTTTTTTCTTCTTGGTTGGTGGCTTCTATTTTTTTGGCATCAATGTCAAAGATACCTCCTCAACGCACCGAGGCGTTCAATAAGCGCTTTGTATTGTTCTTGGCTTATCATAAAAATTGTTTTCACAAAAATACGCTTTTCGGGAGCTGGATATTCGGGATGTCCTAATTTTTTTTAGCTTTAGTAAAAATCTATCATCCAATGAAATTTTATACCCTTCCTAAACTGTTAACCCTTCTCTTTGTCAGCCAACTTTCGGTTGGATTTTCAAATATAAAAACAAATCCATATACAATTGAAATACTAGGAGATAGTTCAATTGACTTTAAAGGATACTTTAATTTTAAATATCTACCCGAAAAAGACCAAATTCATTTAGAAATTGCCGAATTAGACAAAGAATTTTTATATGTAAACAGCCTGAGCAAAGGGATTGGAAACAACGACATTGGATTGGACCGTGGGCAGTTGGGAAATGAACGCATCGTCTATTTTAAACGTGCGGGAAACAAGATTTTGATGATTCAACCCAACTACAAATATCGCTCTAGTTCTTCCAACGCCCTTGAAAAACGCTCGATTGAAGAGGCTTTTGCCAAATCGGTTTTGTTTGGTTTTCCCATTGCCGCCGAAAAAGACGGTGTTATTACGATCGACTTGACCCCCTTTTTGATGCAGGATGCCCACGGTGTGTCGCAACGCCTGGAACGGTCCAAACAAGGGAATTACCGGGTTGATACTTCGCGTTCTGCGATTTCCTTAGACCGTACCCGTGCCTTTCCACAAAATGTAGAGTTTGATGTTATGCTCACCTTTACCGGTCAAGCCAAAGGACGTTTGATTCAGTCCGTTACTCCAACACCCGATGCCGTTACCGTGCATCAGCATCATTCTTTTGTGGCCTTGCCTGACGACAATTACTCCCCCAGACGCTTTGACCCACGGAGCGGAGGTATTGGATTTCGTTTTTACGACTATACCACGCCCGTAAGTGAAAGCACCCTACAAGAATATATCATCCGCCATCGTTTGGAGAAAAAAGACCCTACTGCTGCCCTTAGCGAAGCCGTAGAACCCATTGTCTATTATTTGGATAACGGAACACCCGAACCCGTTCGTTCGGCCTTACTAGAAGGTGGTCGTTGGTGGAACCAGGCCTTTGAAGCCGCTGGTTATAAAGATGCCTTTCAGGTAAAAATTCTACCGGCGGATGCCGACCCCCTGGATGTGCGGTATAATGTGATTCAGTGGGTGCATCGTTCGACCCGAGGATGGAGTTATGGGGCCAGTGTGGTCGATCCGCGAACCGGTGAAATCATCAAAGGACATGTGAGTTTGGGGAGCCTCCGTATTCGCCAAGACTATATGATTGCCCTAGGCCTTACCCAAGACCCTTTTAAGGGTGAAGCCCAACAAAATGAAGCGGCTTTACAAATGGCCCTGGCACGTATTCGTCAACTGTCGGCCCATGAAATTGGGCATACCTTAGGTTTTGCGCACAATTTTGCCGCCAGTGCCAAAAATCGGGCCTCGGTCATGGATTATCCGCACCCCACGCTGAGTTTGGAAAACGATCAAATTTCGTATGCCAACGCCTATGATACGGGGATTGGCGATTGGGACAAAATAAGTGTGGCCTACAGCTACAGTGATTTTCCCGAAGGGGTGGATGAAAATCAAGCGCTGACCAATCTTTTGGAGAATAGTGCACGAGACGGATTTCGCTTTATCTCCGACAGCGATGCACGTCCTCTAGGAGGAGCCCATCCCATTGCCCATCTTTGGGACAACGGAGCGGACCCTACCACCGAACTCGAATTACTAATGCGTGTCCGTAAAAAAGCACTAAACAACCTCTCATTGGCCCATTTGAGAACCAACGAAACCTACACTCAGTTGGAAGATCGTATGGTGCCACTATATTTACTGCATCGCTATCAGGTGGAAGCAGTGGTAAAGTTAATCGGTGGTGTGGATTATGATTATGCGGTTAAAGGAGGAATCAGTTATACTACCAAGGCGGTGCCTGCCCAACAACAAAAGCATGCCGTACAGGCGTTGATTAATACCTTACAGCCCGATGCGTTGATGCTGCCCCAATCGCTATTGGAAATAATGCCTCCCCGGGCATTTGGTTCTCCTCGTTCGAGAGAGAGCTTTCAATCCCAAACCGGGGTAACTTTTGACCCATTTGCCCTGGCGCATACCACTTCACATGCTATTTTGGGCATGATGTTTCATCCCGAACGAGCAACCCGACTCCAGCAACAGGCCTATTTGGACGGCCGACAGTGGTCGTTGGCTGCGACCATCGACCAATTGACAACCACCTTTTTTATGGATAATTCCAAAAAGGGCTACGCGGCCGGTCTGCAAGAGGTGGTGCAAGCCAATTTAATCGAACATTTGATGCAACTCGGTCAAATGGCCGAAGTGCCTAGTAGTGTCAGAGCCACCGTTTTTGATAAGCTCAGTAACCTAAAAACCAGTTTGTCTAAAAACAAACAGCTTGCTCAAGCACCCTATTTTGCCCAACGCATCAACCAATATTTGTCAAATTATGAGTTGCAAGAATCTCTGGAAGTACCGAAAATTCCGGACGGTTCACCCATTGGTAGTATCGCATGTGATTTTGAAACCGTATGGAAATAAACCTAATAAGCGATACCGTCACCAAGCCCTCAGAGGGGATGCTACAAGCCATGATGGCGGCCAAGGTTGGCGATGATGTTTTTAAAGAAGATGCTGCCGTCAATGCCTTGGAAGAAGAAGTTGCGGCCTTGTTTGGGATGGAAAAGGCCCTGTTTTTCCCCTCAGGAACGATGGCCAATCAAACGGCAATTAAAATTTATACCCAGCCGGGAGATCAATTGATATGTGATCATTATGCCCATGTGTATAATTACGAAGGCGGAGGGGTGAGTTTTAATAGTGGCGTTTCCTGTAAGCTTTTGGTGGGAGATCGTGGTAGAATATCGGCCAATCAGGTCGTGGATGCGATCAATCCGCCGGATTTTTATCACAGTCCTAAAACCCGCTTAGTATGCCTCGAAAATACGACCAACAAGGGCGGTGGGGCCTGTTATGATTTTGATGAAATCACCAAAATTAGAGCCGCTTGCACAACGCATAACCTTAAATTACATCTCGATGGGGCCCGGCTTTGGAATGCCTTAGAAGCGACAGAAGACACTCCGTTGGCGTATGGCGAAACCTTCGATACAATTTCCGTTTGTTTCAGTAAGGGTTTGGGCTGCCCGGTAGGTTCGGCTTTGGTCGGTTCGGCCGAAGCGATGGATGCTGCCTTGCGTATCCGTAAAGTTTTTGGTGGAGGCATGCGTCAGGCAGGTTATTTGGCCGCTGCGGCCAGTTATGCACTCAAACACCACCGAAAGGATTTATTAGCCGACCATCAAAAAGCCAAAGAAATTGAACAGGTACTGGCGGCCAGTGACTATGTGCATAAGGTAGAACCCGTTTCGACCAATATTGTCATTTTTGCCTTATTGCCAACTTTGGATGAGCATGAATTTATT
>RFYP01000006.1 GCA_009921175.1 Flavobacteriia bacterium
TGTTTGAATCCTATAAAAAAAGTCCTACATTTGCACGCCCATAAAAATGGGTTTAAAACAATATATAGAAAAAATATATGCCAACTATCGCACAATTAGTACGAAAAGGAAGAGCCACAATTACCAAGAAGAGTAAATCGGCTGCTTTGGATTCGTGTCCTCAAAGACGTGGTGTATGTACGCGTGTATATACGACTACGCCTAAAAAGCCGAACTCAGCGATGCGCAAAGTAGCGCGGGTTCGTTTGACCAACGGTAAGGAGGTCAATGCTTACATTCCGGGAGAAGGACACAACCTCCAAGAGCACTCGATAGTATTGGTACGTGGAGGAAGAGTTAAAGATTTACCCGGGGTACGTTATCATATCGTTCGGGGAGCCCTCGACACCGCTGGTGTCCAAGGCCGCTTGCAACGCCGTTCTAAGTACGGAGCTAAACGTCCTAAAAAATAATTTAATTCTTTGCTGCAATCATGAGAAAAAGACAAGCTAAAAAACGTCCCTTACTCCCCGATCCTAAATTTAACGACCAGCTGGTTACTCGCTTTGTAAACATGCTGATGTGGGACGGTAAAAAATCCATTGCTTTTAAAATATTCTATGACGCGATCGACATCATCGAAGAGCGTAAGCAAGACGACGAGAAAACAGCCCTTGAGGTTTGGAAAGAAGCCCTATCTAATGTGATGCCTCACGTAGAGGTTCGCAGCCGACGGGTAGGAGGTGCTACCTTCCAAATCCCCATGCAGATTCGTCCCGACCGTAAAGTTTCGGTGGCGATGAAGTGGTTGATTTCCTACTCGCGCAAACGCAACGAAAAGTCGATGGCCCTTCGCCTGGCCCAAGAATGTCTAGCCGCGGCCAAAGAAGAAGGGGCCGCCGTTAAAAAACGTGTGGATACACACAAAATGGCAGAAGCAAACAAAGCCTTCTCACATTTTAGATTCTAATCACCACTACGAAGACTATTTTTAACCATGGCAAGAGATTTAAAATACACTAGAAATATTGGGATTGCTGCGCATATCGATGCCGGTAAAACCACCACCACCGAGCGTGTCCTATTTTATACTGGGGTAAGCCATAAAATCGGTGAAGTACACGATGGCGCCGCTACGATGGACTGGATGGAGCAGGAGCAAGAACGAGGAATTACCATTACTTCGGCAGCAACGACCTGTACCTGGACCTTCCCCACCGAGCAAGGCCAGCCCACCGAAGATGCTAATCCCTATCATTTTAACATTATTGATACCCCCGGTCACGTTGATTTTACGGTAGAAGTAAACCGATCCTTGCGCGTTCTCGATGGATTGGTTTTTTTGTTTTCAGCCGTAGATGGTGTAGAACCACAGTCTGAAACCAACTGGCGTTTGGCCGACAACTATAAAGTTCCCCGTATCGGTTTTGTCAACAAAATGGACCGTCAAGGAGCTAACTTCCTTAATGTATGTACCCAAGTACGCGAAATGCTAAAATCCAACGCCGTACCGATTGTATTGAATATCGGTGACGAAGAAGATTTTAAAGGCATCGTGGATTTGGTCAAAAACCGTGCGATTGTATGGCACGACGATAACTTTGGGTCAACCTTCGACGTGATCGATATTCCCGAAGATATGAAAGCCGATGCCGAGATGTATCGCGCCCAGCTAATTGAAGCCGTGGCCGAATACGACGAAGCCCTGCTCGAAAAGTTTTTTGAAGACCCCGATTCGATCACCGAAGACGAGGTACACAACGCCCTGCGTGCCGCCACTCAGGACATGAGTATCATTCCGATGATTTGTGGTTCTTCTTTTAAAAATAAAGGAGTACAATTTCTATTAGACGCCGTTTGTCGTTATTTGCCTTCCCCCGAAGACAAAGAAGCGATTGTTGGAATCAACCCTAAAAACGACGAAGAAATTGCACGTAAACCCTCGGTCAAAGAACCTTTTGCAGCTTTGGCCTTTAAGATTGCTACCGACCCCTATGTAGGTCGTTTGGCTTTCTTCCGTGCTTATTCTGGTCGTTTGGATGCCGGTTCGTACGTGCTTAACAACCGTTCGGGCAACAAAGAACGTATTTCACGGATCTACCAAATGCACTCCAACAAACAAAACGCTATCGAATTTATCGAGGCGGGAGATATCGGTGCTGCGGTAGGGTTTAAGGACATTAAAACAGGAGATACCCTTTCGGACGAAAAAGCACCGATTATACTAGAGAGTATGGTGTTCCCCGATCCTGTAATCGGGATCGCCGTTGAGCCCAAAACCAAAGCCGATGTCGATAAACTCGGTATGGCCTTGGCCAAGTTGGCTGAAGAAGACCCAACCTTCCAGGTAAAAACCGATGAGGCCTCTGGCCAAACGGTTATCTCCGGAATGGGAGAGCTACACTTAGACATTATCGTCGATCGTTTACGTCGTGAGTTTAAGGTAGAGGTCAACCAAGGCCAGCCTCAGGTAGAGTACAAAGAAGCGCTTACGGCATCTGCCGATCACCGCGAAGTGTACAAAAAGCAAACTGGAGGTCGTGGTAAATTTGCCGATATCGTCTTTACGATGGAACCTGCCGAAGAAGGCAAGGTCGGTCTTGAGTTTGTCAACGAAATCAAAGGAGGTAACGTACCTAAAGAATACATTCCTTCGGTTGAGAAAGGTTTTAAAGAAGCGATGCATAACGGTCCGTTGGCCGGTTTTGAAGTCGACGCCATGAAGGTAACCCTTAAAGACGGTTCGTTCCACCCGGTGGATTCCGATTCACTATCGTTCGAATTGGCCGCTAAACTCGGCTTTAAAGAGGCTGCTCGTGCTGCCCGCGCCGTGATCATGGAACCCATCATGAAACTCGAAGTGTTGACTCCAGAAGAAAACATGGGAGACATAGTAGGAGACTTAAACCGTCGCCGTGGACAGGTCAACTCGATGGACGACCGTGCCGGTTCGAAGGTTGTCAAAGCCGAAGTTCCCCTCTCAGAAATGTTTGGGTATGTCACCGCGCTACGAACCCTGTCTTCAGGTCGTGCAACCTCTACGATGGAATTTTCTCACTATGCCGAAACCCCCTCTAACATCTCTGAGGCGGTGATCGCAGAAGTCAATGGTAAAAAAGCTTAATCCAATACGATGAGTCAAAAAATCAGAATAAAATTAAAATCTTACGATCACAACTTGGTGGACAAGTCTGCCGACAAAATCGTAAAAACGGTTAAAACAACCGGTGCCGTAGTCACAGGGCCCATCCCGTTGCCTACCCACAAAAAAATATTCACTGTTTTGCGTTCTCCACACGTAAACAAAAAGTCACGTGAGCAATTTAAACTTTGCTCTTACAAACGACTTTTGGATATCTACAGTTCGTCTTCCAAAACCATCGATGCGTTGATGAAGCTCGAGCTACCTAGTGGAGTAGAAGTAGAAATAAAAGTATAATTAAACAAAAACAATCATGTCTGGGTTAATTGGAAAAAAAATCGGAATGACTAGCTTGTATGACGAGAGAGGGAAAAACATCCCTTGTACTGTTATCGAAGCCGGTCCTTGCGTGGTAACCCAAGTCAGAACCACAGCGGTTGACGGCTATGAAGCACTTCAACTCGGTTTCGATGACAAAGCAGACAAAAAAGCCAGTAAGGCCGAGCAAGGACACTTTGCCAAAGCCAAAACTGCCGCCAAACGAAAGCTCGTCGAATTCCGTGATTTTGAAGAATCATACCAACTTGGGGACACGATCACTGTAGAACACTTCATCGAAGGCGAATTCGTCGATGTGTCCGGTATCAGTAAAGGAAAAGGATTTCAAGGAGTAGTGAAGCGCCACGGTTTTGGCGGTGTGGGTCAATCGACCCACGGTCAGCACAACCGCTTACGGGCTCCTGGATCTATTGGTGCAGCCTCCTATCCTGCGCGTGTATTTAAAGGTATGCGTATGGCCGGACAAACCGGTGCACAAAAAGTAAAAGTCGAAAACCTGCGCGTTGTCAAGGTGATTCCCGAAAAGAATCTATTGGTGGTCAAAGGCTGTGTGCCTGGCCATAAAAACGCCTATGTAATTGTTCAAAAATAATGGAAGTAGCTGTACTAGATCGCACCGGTAAAGATACCGGTAGAAAAGCCAAACTCGCGAAAGAAGTCTTTGGTATCGAGCCCAATGCACACGCCATTTATTTGGATGTGAAGCAGCACCTGGCCAACAAGCGTCAAGGCACCCACAAAGCCAAAGAACGCGCCGAAATTGCCGGGAGTACCCGTAAAATCAAAAAACAAAAAGGTACTGGTACCGCCCGTGCAGGGAGTATCAAAAACCCATTGTTTAGAGGAGGAGGCCGTGTGTTCGGTCCCCAACCACGGGACTACAGTCAAAAAGTCAATAAAAAAGTCAAGCGATTGGCTCGTAAATCGGCCTTGAGTATCAAAGCCAAAGACAAAGCTATTTTGGTCTTGGAAGATTTTCAACTCGAGCAGCCCAAAACCGCAGATTACTTGGCCTTGCTTAACGCCCTAGGACTGGCCGACAAAAAAACAGTCTACGTCTTGGGTGAAGCAAATAAAAATGTATATTTGTCGTCGCGCAATTTAGCACATGCTGAAGTCATAACTGACTCAGAATTAAATACTTACAAGATCACCAACGCCTCAAATATCATCTTGTCAGAGAGTGCTATTGCCCGACTAGAATCGATTTTGAAATAAAGAGAACACGATGAGCATCTTAATTAAACCCGTGATAACCGAAAAAGCAACCACTGCTAGTGAGTTGAGCAACCGCTACACTTTTTTGGTCGCAACCAAGGCCAACAAGGTGGAAATCAAAAAGGCCGTTGAAGCCGCTTATGGTGTTACTGTACAAAAAGTACGTACGCTCAACTACGGACCCGAGCGTAAAGTACGTTATACCAAAACCGGAATCCAAAGAGGTAAAACCAATGCAACCAAAAAAGCCATAGTGCAGGTCGCAGAAGGAGATACCATAGATTTTTATAACAACCTATAACAGCGTCAAATGTCAGTTAGAAAATTAAAACCGATCACCCCCGCGCAGCGTTTTAGAGTAGTAAATGGATTTGACGCCCTTACTACTGATAAGCCGGAAAAGAGCTTGCTCGAACCGAAAAAGCGTAGTGGAGGTCGTAACAACAAAGGAAAGATGACCGTTCGCCATCGTGGTGGAGGGCACAAAAAACAATACCGCGTGATCGACTTCAAACGCAATAAGTTTGACGTCGCTGCCGAAGTAAAAACCATCGAATACGATCCCAACCGATCTGCATTCATCGCTTTGGTCGAATACACCGACGGTGAAAAGCGCTACATCATTGCGCCCAACGGACTTCAGGTGGGCCAGCAAATCGCCTCGGGTGAAAATGCCGCCCCCGAATTGGGGAACGCCATGCCTTTGGCCAATATTCCATTGGGAACCATCATTTCTTGTATCGAGCTTCGTCCCGGTGCAGGGGCTAATATTGCCCGGAGTGCCGGTGCTTTTGCCCAATTGATGGCCCGTGAAGGAAACTTTGCCACGGTCAAATTACCCTCGGGAGAAACCCGTATGATTCAAGTGACCTGTATGGCCACTATCGGTGCGGTTTCTAACTCCGATCACCAATTGCTAGTTTCTGGTAAGGCCGGTAGATCCCGTTGGTTAGGACGTCGTCCACGAACCAGACCGGTTGCCATGAACCCTGTCGATCACCCCATGGGTGGTGGTGAAGGACGTGCTTCTGGAGGACACCCAAGATCTCGTAATGGTATTCCTGCAAAAGGCTACCGTACACGGTCCAAGACCAAGGCGAGTAATAAATTTATTATAGACCGTAGAAAAAAATAAGCAGTATGGCGCGTTCACTAAAAAAAGGACCCTACGTACACCATAGCCTTGAGAAAAAGGTGCAAAAAAACGTAGAAGAAAATAACAAATCTGTAATCAAAACCTGGTCAAGAGCCTCTTTGATTACACCCGATTTTGTAGGACAAACCATCGGCGTTCACAACGGCAAACAATTTGTTCCTGTTTACATCACCGAAAACATGGTCGGTCACAAACTCGGAGAATTTTCCCCCACCCGTTCTTTCAGAGGACATGCCGGGGCAAAAAATAAAGGTAAAAAATAAGCACGCTCATGGGAAATCGTAAAAGACAAGCCGCAGAAGCGATCAAAGAAGCGAAAAAAAGCAATGCATTTGCAAAGCTAAACAACTGCCCAACTTCACCCCGTAAAATGCGTTTGGTCGCCGACCAAATTCGTGGGGAAGAAGTCGCCAAGGCATTGGCGCTTTTAAAATTTAGCCAAAAAGAAGCCGCCCGTCGACTCGAAAAACTTTTGCTTTCGGCCATTGCCAACTGGCAAGCCAAAAACGAAGAGGCCGATGTCGAAAAAGCTGCCCTTTTTGTAAAAGAAATTCGCGTAGATGGAGGAAGCATGCTCAAACGCTTGCGCCCTGCTCCTCAAGGACGTGCACACAGAATTCGTAAACGCTCTAACCACGTTACTCTCGTACTTGGAGCCAATAATGTAGAAAGTTAATATGGGACAAAAAACTAACCCTATCGGCAATCGACTTGGAATCATCAGAGGATGGGATTCTAACTGGTACGGAGGTCGTAACTATGGCGATAAACTGGCCGAAGACGACAAAATCCGAAAATACATCCATGTGCGTTTGGCCAAAGCCAGTGTATCGAATGTAATTATCGAGCGTACCCTTAAACTCATCACCATCACGGTTTCAACAGCTCGTCCGGGGATCATCATCGGAAAAGCCGGCCAAGAGGTAGATAAACTTAAAGAAGAGCTTAAAAAACTCACCAACAAAGAAGTACAAATTAACATTTACGAAATCAAACGTCCTGAACTCGATGCCCAATTGGTGGCTTCGAGCATTGCACGTCAAATCGAAAACCGTATTTCTTACCGTCGGGCGATCAAAATGGCCATCGCAGCATCGATGCGTATGAACGCCGAAGGGATCAAGGTGCAAATTTCGGGCCGCCTTAACGGGGCTGAAATGGCACGTTCTGAAACCTATAAAGACGGACGTATTCCCCTGTCGACCTTCCGTGCCGATATCGACTATGCCCTGGTAGAAGCACACACTACCTACGGTCGTTTGGGTGTCAAAGTATGGATCATGAAAGGCGAAGTTTATGGCAAGCGTGAGCTATCACCCTTGGTAGGGATGAGTAAACCTTCTGGAGGAGGAAACAACAAACCTGCCGGAGGGCGTCAACGTCGAAGAAAATAATTGTTATAACACCGATTAAAAATGTTACAACCTAAAAAAACAAAATTCCGTAAAGCGCAGAAAGGACGCATGAAAGGCCTCTCTCAAAGAGGGCATCAGCTTTCGAACGGAATGTTTGGTATCAAAGCTTTGGACTCCGTATTCATTACTTCGCGTCAAATCGAAGCTGCACGTATCGCCGCTACACGCTACATGAAGCGGGAAGGTCAATTGTGGATCAAAATATTTCCGGATAAGCCCATCACCAAAAAACCTTTGGAAGTACGTATGGGTAAAGGAAAAGGAGCACCCGAATATTTTGTGGCTGTGGTAAAACCCGGTCGCGTGATGTTTGAAATCGCCGGTGTGCCGATTGATATCGCCAAAGAAGCCCTGCGCTTGGCCGCCCAAAAACTACCCGTAAAAACAAAATTTGTCGTTGCACGCGATTTTGAAGCATAAACCAAAGGAAAATGAAACAATCTGAAATCAAAAACCTATCGGTAGAAGATCTAAATGACAAGTTGCAACAATTGCAAAATGAACTCAAAGATCTTAAAATGAATCATGCCATTACTCCTTTGGAAAATCCTGCGCAGATTCGCAGCGTACGCAGAACCATTGCTCGTCTGTTGACTGCAAAGACCGTTAAAGAACAAGAAATAAACTAAGACATGGAAAAACGCAATCTTAGAAAAGAACGTATCGGTATAGTGACCAGTACCAAAATGGAAAAATCCATCGTGGTCGCTGAGGTCAAGCGTGTCAAGCATCCGATGTACGGAAAATTTGTCTTAAAGACCAAAAAATACGTTGCCCACGACGAAACCAATCAATGCAATGAAGGGGATACTGTAAAAATTATGGAAACCCGTCCGTTGAGTAAATCCAAGTGCTGGCGACTTGTAGAAATTTTAGAAAGAGCTAAATAACCATGGTACAACAAGAATCACGACTTAAAGTAGCCGATAACACTGGTGCCAAAGAAGTTCTAACCATTCGTGTATTGGGAGGAACCGGAAGACGTTATGCGTCGATTGGGGACAAAATTGTCGTTACAGTAAAAGAGGCTTCACCCTCGGGAACAGCCAAAAAAGGACAAGTATCTACCGCGGTGGTTGTACGAACAACCAAAGAGGTTCGTCGTGCCGACGGCTCCTACATCCGCTTTGATGACAACGCATGTGTGTTGCTCGATGCTTCGGGTGAAATGCGCGGTACCCGTGTTTTTGGACCCGTAGCACGTGAATTGCGTGACAAGCAATTCATGAAAATTGTTTCATTAGCACCTGAAGTGCTCTAAACAAGAATTATGGCAAAACTTAAAATCAAAAAAGGAGATAAGGTGCAAGTCATCGCCGGAGCCCAAAAAGGAACCAGCGGTAATGTGCTCAAAGTGAATGCAGCCAACAATACGGCTTGGGTAGAAGGTGTGAATTTGGTTAAAAAACACAACAAACCCAGTGCCCAAAATCCACAAGGAGGCATCACCGAAAAAGAAGCTCCCATCAATATTTCAAACCTTTCTTTGGTCACTGCTGACGGTACTCCTACCCGTGTAGGCTATCGCGTCGAAGACGGAGTAAAGGTGCGTTATGCAAAAAAATCGAATGAAGTCATTTAGTTATGAGCTATCAACCTAGACTAAAACAAGAATATAAAGACCGCATCATGGCCAGCCTCAAAGAGGAATTTGGCTACGACAGCATCATGCAGGTTCCCCGCCTAGAGAAAATTGTACTCAGTAGAGGAGTAGGAGCTGCTGTTGCCGACAAAAAAATGATCGATCATGCGGTCGAAGAACTCACACAAATTACCGGACAAAAAGCCGTGGCGACCCTTTCCAAAAAAGACGTTGCGACTTTTAAACTGCGTAAAGGAATGCCCATTGGGGCTAAAGTTACGCTCCGTGGAGAACGTATGTATGAGTTTTTGGACCGATTGGTAACCACCGCTTTGCCACGTGTACGTGATTTTCAAGGGGTCAAAGCCACCGGTTTTGACGGCCGTGGAAACTATAACCTCGGTGTGACCGAACAAATCATTTTTCCTGAAATCGATATTGACAAAGTCAACAAAATATCGGGTATGGATATTACCTTCGTGACTAGCGCTACGACCGATAAGGAAGCAAAATCATTATTAAACGAATTGGGCTTACCCTTCAAAAAGAAATAATATGGCCAAAGAATCAATGAAAGCTCGTGAAATTAAGCGAGCCAAAACCGTCGCTAAATACGCCGAAAAACGCAAGGCACTCAAGGAAGCAGGTGATTATGATGCCCTCCAAAAGCTACCGCGAAATGCTTCACCGATTCGCATGCACAACCGTTGCAAGCTCACCGGACGTCCAAAAGGGTATATGCGTCAATTTGGAATTTCACGTGTCACCTTCAGAGAAATGGCAAACAAGGGACTAATCCCAGGGGTAACAAAAGCCAGTTGGTAATTTAAAACAAAACCTATGTACACCGATCCAATTGCAGATTATTTGACGCGTATCCGAAATGCCAACCAGGCCGGACACCGTGTGGTTTCTATACCCGCATCGAAGCTTAAAAAAGAAATTACCAAAATCCTTTTTGACCAAGGGTATATCCTAAGTTATAAATTCGAAGAAGATCCCCAACCCCAAGGGAGCATCAAAATCGCTTTGAAATACGACAAAATTACCAAGGAACCCGTCATCAAAAAATTACAACGTATCAGTACACCCGGACTACGAAAGTATGCTGCGGCAGACAATCTTCCCCGTGTACTTAACGGTCTTGGAATTTCGATCGTATCGACCTCTCACGGGGTGATGACCGGAAAACAAGCCGCCCAAGAAAATGTAGGAGGTGAATTAATCTGCTACGTATACTAATTAGAAAACAAAGAAGTAATGTCAAGAATAGGAAACAGTCCAATCAATATTCCACAAGGGGTCACCGTTGACATCCAAAAGGACACGATTACCGTCAAGGGAAAGTTGGGAGAATTGACACAAAATTACGATGCGGTCTCTTTTGATCTTAGCGACAATGTATTGACCGTAGCCCGTGAGTCAGAGGCCAAAGATCACAAAGCTAAACATGGTTTATACCGTAGCCTAGTCAACAATATGGTTGTTGGAGTTAGCGAAGGTTTTACCAAAGAATTGGAATTAGTTGGTGTAGGTTACAGGGCCAGCA
This sequence comes from Flavobacteriia bacterium, assembly GCA_009921175.1. GTDB lineage: Bacteria > Bacteroidota > Bacteroidia > Flavobacteriales > Flavobacteriaceae > RFYP01. The sequence goes on from RFYP01000006.1 coordinate 10,381, forward strand.
ACCAAGGACAAGTATTGGACCTTGCCTTAGGATTTTCTCACAACATACTATTTGACATCGCTCCAGAGGTCAAAGTAGAAACTGTGACCGAAAAAGGAAAAAACCCGATTGTAAAACTCACCTCTCACGACAAACAATTGTTGGGATGGGTAGCCGCTAAAATTCGTTCATTCCGCAAGCCCGAGCCTTACAAAGGAAAAGGGATCAAATTCGTCGGTGAACAAATACGAAGAAAAGCAGGTAAATCAGCATAATATTAAAGAATGGGACTTACTAAAACAGCTCGTAGAGCAAGAATTCACAAGCGCATCCGAGGAACCGTATCGGGCACCGCTCAGCGTCCACGCTTGTCGGTATTTCGTAGCAATAAAGAAATTTATGCGCAACTGATCGATGATGTCAATGGGATTACCCTAGCGGCAGCATCGTCAAAAGACAAAGATCTCGACACCTCCGGAGCGACCAACAAAGTCGAAGTAGCCGCATTGGTCGGAAAAGCAGTAGCTGCCAAAGCCACCAAAGCCGGTGTTTCGGAAGTGACCTTTGACCGTGGAGGCTATCTCTATCACGGTCGTGTAAAATCATTGGCCGATGGCGCCCGTGAAGGAGGACTTAAATTTTAACAACAACAAGAATGTTTCAAAATTATAAAAACGTAGAACTAGTAAAACCTGTTGGTCTTGATCTTAAAGACAGACTCGTAGGGGTACAACGGGTTACTAAAGTAACAAAAGGAGGACGTGCCTTTGGATTTTCAGCAATCGTTGTTGTTGGAGACGAACAAGGTGTAGTAGGCCAAGGACTTGGTAAATCTAAAGAAGTTTCTGAGGCCATCGCCAAAGCCGTCGAAGATGCCAAGAAAAACCTGGTGCGTATCCCGATTCAAAACGGAACACTACCTCACGAACAAAAAGGAAAATTTGGTGGAGCACGGGTGTTTATCAAGCCCGCTTCTGAAGGTACAGGAGTCATCGCCGGAGGTGCGGTACGTGCCGTACTCGAAGCAGTAGGTGTTCACAACGTACTTTCTAAGTCTCAAGGATCTTCAAACCCACACAATGTGGTCAAAGCAACTTTTGACGCATTGCTTCAGTTGAGAAGTCCACAACGTATCGCCCAACAACGCGGTATCTCTGTAGATAAAGTATTTAACGGCTAATCGTTGACAACCATGGCAAAGATCAAAGTAAAACAAGTAAAAAGCAGTATCAAACGCATTCAGTCACAAAAGCGCACCCTTGAGGCCCTTGGCCTTAACGGAATTGGCAAAGAAGTGACGCACGAAGCGACCCCCAGTATATTGGGGATGGTCGATAAAGTAAAGCATTTGGTTACCGTAACAAACGCATAATTTAAGGATAATGAGCTTAAATAATTTAACCCCTGCAACAGGGTCAACACACAAAGGAGGAAAACGCGTCGGTCGCGGAGAAGGGTCTGGTAAAGGTGGAACCGCTGCACGTGGACACAAAGGTGCCAAATCACGTTCTGGATACTCCAAGAAAATCGGTTTTGAAGGAGGTCAAATGCCTTTACAACGACGAGTTCCCAAGTTTGGTTTTAAAAACATCAACAGAACCGAATATACACCGATTAACCTCGACACTTTGCAGGCGCTTGTTGACGACAAAAAAATCAAAAAAGAAGTTTCTTTAACCACCCTCATCGAATTGCGTTTGGCCGGTAAAAACGACTTGGTCAAAGTATTGGGTCGTGGAACATTAAAAACCGCATTAAAAGTAGAAGCACACAAATTCTCTGCCGAAGCCCAGAAAGCTATCGAAGCCGCCGGAGGAGAAGTAGTGACCTTGTAATAAAGTAGCATGAAGAAATTTATAGACACCCTTATCAATATATACAACATCCAAGAGCTGCGTGATCGCATTGCAACCACCTTGGGTATATTATTGATCTATCGTCTGGGCGCACAAATTGTGTTGCCTGGTATTGACTCGGTGCAACTTTCCGAACTCACATCACGTGCAGGCGGAGGGGGTTTATTAGGAATTCTCAATGCCTTTACAGGAGGAGCCTTTGCCAACGCATCGGTTTTTGCCTTAGGGATTATGCCCTATATCTCGGCATCGATTGTGGTGCAATTGATGGGTATAGCGGTCCCCTATCTTCAAAAATTACAAAAAGAAGGAGAAAGTGGTCGTAAGCAACTGAACCAAATCACCCGTTGGTTGACTATCGCCATTTGTATTGTTCAAGCCCCGGCCTACCTCTATGGGTTAAGTGCCTTGGGTGTGCCGGACAGCGCTTTTATTATGGGAAGAAGTCCCTTGTTTATGATTTCTTCTATCATCATCCTAGTCACAGGAACCATCTTTGCTATGTGGCTCGGTGAGAAAATTACCGACAAAGGAATTGGTAACGGTATTTCCCTCCTGATTATGGTTGGTATTATCGCCAATTTACCACTTTCTTTTACCCAAGAGGTCATTTCCCGCGTAAGTGAAAACAATGGTGGTCTCATGCTGATTCTTATCGAATTGGTCCTTTGGGTGGTCATTATCCTACTCAGTATCCTATTGGTCATGGCGGTGCGCCAGGTACCGGTTCAGTACGCTCGTCGTACAGCTGGTGGAACCAACGAGCGCAATGTCTTCGGATCACGTCAGTATATCCCACTTAAACTAAATGCCTCTGGGGTGATGCCTATCATTTTTGCCCAGGCGATCATGTTTGCTCCTGTATACATTGGAGGTGCTTTGGGTGACTCGGACCTAGGCCAGTGGATGCAAACCAGTTTCTCAGATATTTTTGGGCTTTGGTACAACATATTGTTTGCGGTGCTGATTATCATCTTCACCTACTTCTACACGGCCATAACCGTGCCGACCAACAAAATGTCAGACGACCTCAAACGCAGTGGTGGATTTGTACCCGGTATTCGACCTGGTAAAGACACCTCAGACTTTTTAGATACCGTGATGTCACACATCACTTTCCCCGGATCACTTTATTTGGCGGCCATAGCTGTTTTTCCAGCTGTTGTGGTCAAATTAATGGGAATGCAACAAGGTTGGGCCTTGTTCTATGGCGGTACCTCACTATTGATTATGGTGGGCGTAGCGATCGATACGATACAGCAAGTCAATTCGTATTTGTTAAACAGACACTACGATGGTCTTATGAAATCAGGTAAAACCAGAAGAGGAACCGCATAATGGCCAAGCAAGCAGCAATAGAACAAGAAGGAACCATCATCGAATCATTGTCGAATGCAATGTTTCGTGTAGAGCTCGAAAATGGCCATATCGTTACGGCCCATATCTCGGGTAAAATGCGGTTGCACTATATCAAATTGCTTCCCGGAGACAAAGTAAAACTTGAAATGAGTCCTTACGATTTAACAAAAGCAAGGATCACTTATCGATTTTAATCTATACTAAAATGAAAGTACGCGCATCCTTAAAGAAAAGAAGTCCAGAGTGCAAAATTGTACGTCGTAAAGGACGCCTTTATGTGATAAACAAAAAAAATCCACGATTTAAACAAAGACAAGGATAACTATGGCTAGAATATCAGGAGTAGACATACCTAAACAAAAACGCGGTGTTGTTGCCCTTACCTATATCTTCGGAATAGGCAATAGCAGAGCAAAACAAATTTTGGCCGAAGCCAAAGTCAGTGAAGACACCAAGGTGTCCGACTGGACCGACGAGGAAACCAGCAACATACGTGAGGCCGTTGCCAAATTCAAGATCGAAGGTGAGTTGCGATCCGAAATCCAACTCAACATCAAGCGTTTGATGGACATCGGTTGCTACCGTGGTATCCGTCATCGTGCAGGTTTACCCCTTCGAGGTCAACGCACCAAAAATAACTCGCGTACCCGCAAAGGAAAACGTAAAACTGTTGCCAACAAAAAGAAAGCAACTAAATAATCGATAAATTATGGCTAAAACCACCACAAAAAAGCGTAAAGTCATTGTTGAATCCAATGGAGAGGCACATATCAATGCTTCTTTTAACAACATCATCATTTCGCTGACCAACCTCAAGGGCGAAGTAATCTCTTGGTCATCGGCTGGCAAAATGGGCTTTAGAGGCTCCAAAAAGAACACACCTTATGCGGCACAAACCGCTGCAGAAGATTGTGCAAAAGTAGCTGCCGAAGCCGGATTGCGAAAAGTACGCGTATTTGTAAAAGGTCCTGGTAATGGTCGTGAATCTGCGATCAGAACCCTACACAACAGTGGCATCGAAGTTACCGAAATCGTAGACGTAACTCCACTACCACACAACGGATGTAGACCTCCAAAACGTAGAAGAGTATAATTTTTTAAAACAACCGCCTGATGCAAGACGTTATCGAAGGACAAGACCTTAATTCATAACCCTGCATCACTAAAACAAATATTATGGCAAGATACACCGGTCCAAAAACAAAAATTTCAAGAAAGTTCGGAGAACCGATCTTTGGCGATGACAAATCGTTTGAAAAACGCAATTATCCTCCCGGACAACACGGGAACAACCGTCGTCGTTCTAAAAAATCTGAGTATGCGGTGCAGCTCATGGAAAAGCAAAAAGCTAAATATACCTATGGTATTCTTGAGCGTCAATTCCGCAACCTATTCGAAAAAGCAAGCCGAAGCAAAGGGGTTACCGGTGAGGTTCTCCTACAGCTTTGTGAATCACGATTAGACAACGTTGTCTATCGCCTAGGAATTTCGCGCTCACGAAGTGGCGCACGTCAGTTGGTATCACACCGTCACATTACCGTTAACGGTGAAATTGTCAACATTCCTTCCTATTCGGTGCGTGCCGGCGATGTTATCGGTGTACGTGAAAAATCAAAATCCCTACAAGTCATTGCACATGCCTTAGAGTCTCACGCTGCCGTTTATGAATGGCTAAGCTGGAACAGTGCAACCATGGAGGGAACCTACGTCAATGTTCCGGAACGACTACAAATACCGGAAAACATCAAAGAACAACTAATCGTGGAATTGTATTCCAAATAATCTAACAGAAGAACGCACTATGGCTATATTGAACTTTCAAAAACCAGACAAAGTTATCATGATCGATTCTACCGAATTCGAAGGCAAATTCGAATTCAGACCATTAGAACCTGGTTATGGTCTTACGGTAGGAAACGCATTGCGTCGGGTACTACTGTCCTCTTTAGAAGGATTTGCTATCACTTCTGTAAAAATTGACAATGTTGAGCACGAATTTTCTACCATTCCTGGGGTAGTCGAAGATGTGACCGAAATCATTCTAAACCTCAAGCAGGTCAGATTTAAACGTCAAATCGAAGACACAGAAGAAGAAAAAGTAGTGGTCAATATCGGAGGTCAAGAGCAACTCAAAGCCGCTGATTTCCAAAAATTCATCTCCGGTTTTCAAGTGCTTAATCCCGACTTGGTGATCTGCAACCTTGAGAAAGATGTACAACTCAATATGGAGTTTACCATCGAAAAGGGAAGAGGATATGTCCCTGCTGAAGAAAACAAAAAAAGCAGTGCTGCCTTGGGCGTTATTGCAATTGATTCGATTTTCACACCGGTCAAAAATGTTAAATACAGCGTCGAAAACTTTCGAGTAGAACAAAAAACAGACTATGAAAAATTGGTTTTTGAGATCAGTACCGACGGGTCTATTCATCCTAAAGATGCCTTGACCGAAGCGGCCAAAATTCTCATTCATCACTTCCTTTTGTTCTCCGACGAGCGCATCACACTCGAAGCCGATGAAATCGCGCAAACCGAAACCTATGATGAAGAATCCCTTCATATGCGTCAGCTGCTAAAAACCAAATTGATCGACATGGACCTATCTGTCCGTGCGCTCAATTGCCTTAAAGCAGCCGAGGTTGATACCTTGGGAGACTTGGTTTCTTACAACAAAAACGATTTGATGAAATTCAGAAACTTTGGTAAAAAATCACTTACCGAACTCGAAGAACTCGTCGTATTGAAAGGACTTTCTTTCGGTATGGATCTATCAAAATACAAACTAGATAAAGACTAAAGTCCGCCATCACAATAGATATTAGACATGAGACACGGAAAAAAAGTAGCCCATCTCGGGCGTAAATCGGCCCACAGAAAAGCGATGCTTGCCAATATGGCCTGTTCCTTAATCGAACATAAAAGAATTCAAACAACCGTTACCAAAGCCAAAGCGCTTAAGCAATTTGTTGAGCCCTTGGTTACCAAATCCAAAACTGACACGACCCATAACCGTCGTTTGGTTTTTAGTTCTTTACGCAACAAATATGCGGTAGCAGAACTTTTTAGATCGGTGGCCGTCAAAGTAGGAGATCGTCCCGGTGGATATACCCGAATCATCAAATTGGGGAATCGATTGGGAGACAATGCCGACATGGCCATGATTGAGTTGGTTGACTATAACGAGGTGTACAACGCCGAAAAGACCACCAAGAAAAAATCGACCCGAAGAGGTCGCACCAAAAAAGCCGAGGCCACAGCGAGTGACGAAGCTACAGCTGCACAAGAAGCCCCTACAGTAGAGGCGCCTGAAGCAGCTGCTGAAAAACCCGCCAAAAAAGCCCCTGCGAAGCCTAAAAAAACAACCAAAAAAGACGATGCTGATAAAGATGCCTAATCCTTGTCCATCGCCTAAATAGATTAGAAGGATAAACAGCAATGTTTATCCTTTTTTTATAATTATATTTGCACTGGATTTATGGAACACCAAGAACGAAAAAAAGCCGTAGTACTCTTAGCCGATGGTACCCAGTTTTTTGGTAAATCGATCGGGATATCGGGCTCGAGTTTTGGCGAAATCTGTTACAATACCGGAATGACCGGTTACCAGGAAATTTTTACCGACCCTTCTTATTTTGGGCAAATCATCGTAACAACCAATGCTCATATAGGCAATTATGGAGTCAAAGAAGAAGACGCCCAATCGCGTGGAATGATGATCGCCGGTTTGATTTGTAAAAATTTTAGCTTTGACTATTCACGTCCCGCTGCCGATGGGAGTTTGTTGGACTATTTTAAAAAACACGAACGGGTCGTTATTGCCGATGTCGATACCCGTGCATTGGTAAGCTACATTCGCGAGCATGGCGCTATGAACGCCGTGATCACAACCGAAGTTGACCAGCTCGATAGTCTTAAAGAACAGTTGCAAGCCGCTCCTAAAATGGAAGGCCTCGAATTGGCCTCTAAGGTGTCAACTCAAGCGCCTTATTTTTATGGAGACGCATCTGCCAGCCATAAAGTAGCTGCTTTGGATTTGGGGATCAAAACCAACATACTCAAACACTTAGCCGCTCGGGATTGTTACCTTCAGGTTTTTCCTTACGACACGCCATTCGAAACGCTCGAAGCTTGGGGTGCCGATGGCTATTTTATTTCTAACGGACCCGGGGATCCGGAACCCCTCAAACAAGTACAGGCAACCGCCCAAAAAATCATTGCCAGTGGAAAACCTACTTTTGGCATTTGCCTAGGCCATCAGATCATTGCTTTGGCCAATGGTATTTCTACCTACAAAATGTTTAACGGGCACCGTGGAATCAACCACCCGGTACTTAACCTAAAAACAGGCAAGGGAGAAATAACTTCGCAAAATCACGGATTTGCTGTCAAAAGAGAGGAAGTCGAAAAACATGCCAATATCGACATAACCCACGAGCATCTCAACGATCAAACCGTTGCCGGGATAGCCCTTAAGGATAAGCCCTGTTTTTCTGTGCAATACCATCCCGAAGCAGGTCCGGGCCCCAACGATGCTACCTATTTGTTTGATCAATTTAAATCCCTCATCGAAAACCAAACCACCAAATAGTTTTTAAACATACATCTTATATGAGTATCATTCTAAAAATTCATGCCCGACAAATCCTCGACTCACGCGGAAATCCTACGGTAGAAGTTGACGTCATAACCGAAAACGGTATATTGGGCCGCGCGGCTGTTCCCTCGGGAGCCTCAACGGGCGAACACGAAGCCGTTGAACTGCGTGACGGCGGAAAATCGTTTATGGGAAAAGGCGTTATGCAAGCCGTGGCCAATGTCAACGAAAAAATTGCTCCTGCCTTGGTCGGTACATCTGTACTCGAACAAAATAAAATCGATCAACTGATGATTGATTTAGACGGTACCCCCAACAAATCTAATTTGGGCGCCAACGCCATTTTAGGTGTTTCCTTAGCTGCGGCCAATGCGGCTGCAAATGAACTGGGCTTACCGCTATACCGCTATGTAGGCGGAGTGAGTGCACATACCCTTCCTGTGCCTATGATGAATATCATCAACGGAGGCTCACATTCTGATGCGCCTATTGCGTTTCAAGAATTTATGGTTATGCCTGTGGGTGCCCAAAGTTTTTCGCATGCTATGCAAATGGGGACTGAGATATTCCACCACCTAAAAAAAGTCTTACACGACCGCAATTTGAGTACAGCAGTGGGCGATGAAGGAGGTTTTGCCCCCGTATTAGACGGGACCGAAGATGCCCTCGAAACCATCCTTAAAGCTGTAGCCAACGCGGGATACAAAGCCGGTGAAGAAGTCATGATTGCCTTAGATTGTGCCGCTTCAGAATTTTATAAAAACGGCCAATACGACTATACCCTTTTTGAAGGTGCCGGAGCTCAGGTACGTAGTTCGGAAGAACAAGCCCAATACCTGGCAGACCTCGCCGCTAAATACCCCATCATTTCAATCGAAGATGGAATGGACGAAAACGACTGGGAAGGATGGAAATCCCTGACCGATAAAATTGGTAAAACCGTCCAATTGGTGGGAGATGACTTGTTTGTGACCAACGTGACGCGTCTGGCTCGTGGAATTGACGAGTCCATCGCCAATTCGATCCTAATCAAAGTCAATCAAATTGGAACACTTAGCGAAACCATTGCAGCAGTTGATATGGCCCATCGTGCAGGCTATACCGCTGTGATGTCACATCGTTCGGGAGAAACCGAAGACAATACCATTGCCGATCTAGCTGTGGCGCTTAATACCGGGCAAATCAAAACCGGTTCGGCTTCACGTAGCGACCGGATGGCCAAATACAACCAGCTTCTTCGTATCGAAGAAGCCTTGGAAGAAAAAGCATACTACCCGGGGCAAAAAGCCTTTAATGTATAAACAACAGATTGCATAAAATGGAGGAAAAAGTTCAACTTTCGTACAACGGTCAACATATCGAATTTCCCCTAGTCGAAGGAAGTCAAGGTGAAAAAGCCATTGATATTCAAAGCCTTCGTGCACAAACGGGACTGATTACCCTAGACCCTGGATATAAAAACACAGGTTCTTGTTCTAGTGCCATTACCTTTTTGGATGGCGAAAAAGGAATTTTGCGCTACCGTGGTTATGATATTGCCGCTTTGGCTGAGAAAGTAAGCTTTTTGGAAGTTGCCTTTTTACTCATTTTTGGGGAGCTGCCTACTGAAGAACAGCTCACAAAGTTGCAAGACGATATTCATCACGAATCTTTGGTTGATGAAGATATTAAAACCATTTTAAAAAGTTTTCCAAAGTCAGCACATCCGATGGGAGTGTTGTCATCCCTAACTTCGGCTTTGATTTCTTTTAACCCCAGTTCTGTCGATGTTGATTCGGATGAAGACATGTATAAAGCCATCGTGTTGTTGATGGCCAAATTCCCTATACTTTGTTCTTGGGCACAACGCAAAATCAAGGGTTTGCCTTTGAATTATGCAGACACCAGTTTGTCCTACACGGAGAATTTTGCAAAAATGATGTTCAGAATGCCCCAGCAAGAATATACAGCAAAACCCGAGATCATCCGTGCGCTGAACAAACTATTGATACTTCATGCTGATCATGAGCAAAACTGCTCTACGTCCACTGTACGGATTGTTGGTTCTTCACATGCCGGTTTGTTTGCCTCTATATCTGCGGGGATTTCTGCGCTTTGGGGCCCTTTGCATGGAGGTGCCAACCAGGCGGTTATTGAGATGCTCGAAGCCATTAAAGAAGATGGTGGAGACACCGAGAAATTTATGGCTAAGGCCAAGGACAAAAATGACCCTTTCCGATTGATGGGCTTTGGTCACCGTGTTTATAAAAACTTTGACCCGCGTGCCAAAATCATCAAGCAAACAGCCGATGAGGTGCTTGGTCAATTGGGGATAGAAGATCCCATTTTGGACATTGCCAAAAAATTGGAAAAACAAGCCCTAAATGACCCCTATTTTGTCGATCGAAAACTTTATCCCAACGTAGATTTTTATTCGGGCATCATTTACCGTGCTATGGGCATCCCCACCGAAATGTTTACGGTGATGTTTGCTCTTGGACGTTTACCGGGATGGATTGCTCAGTGGCGTGAAATGCGCTTGGGCAAAGAACCCATCGGTCGTCCACGACAAATATATACCGGACATACCGAAAGATTTATTTAGTCGTCTATTGCGGAAGCGACTTGATGCGTTGCGCTTGTAGTTTACGCACAAACTTTTGAACCTTTTCATCCGCAGCTACCTTGATAAAGTAGTGGTCTTTATAGAACGAATATTCGTGTGATTTTCCTTTATACACTTTTAATTTATAGTAGGGGATAACCAGTCCATAAGTTTCTAATAAACTTCTAAAATGGATGATAACCCCTTTTGGGCGTAGCTCGATATTACATGTATTCCGGTTGTGATCCAAAGTCAACAAACTATAAATCTCACTACTGCATTGGGTAATTTGTAATTGAGGAGAACCATTGCCTCCCATCTGCCAGCGTTGGCGAAGGCCAAAAGGCTTACCTACAGCCTCTTCCACTGCATTTTGGATTTTAGGATCGTTATAGGATACGTTGAGCAACATTTTTGATTCAAAGATACGGGATTCGTAAGATATCCCGTTTTGTTAGCGGCATAATAAGTATCTTTGCTCGCGATATGGAAAACATCGAAAAGCATTTGCAGGGGCTTGTCAGCGCATATATCGCTGACCGGTATGATTTGACCATTACCACTTTTGAATTCCAACAGACACGTAAAGAATTTAAAGGCGATATCACGCTGGTCACCTTTCCCTTGCTTAAACCGCTAAAACAGGCCCCCGAAGCTTTGGGACAGGCCATTGGGGTTTACCTCAAGGAAAAAAGTGTTTTTGTCACGGATTTTAATGTGATAAAAGGATTCTTAAACCTGGTGTTGGACGATGCTTATTTTATACGTTTTTTAAACGCTATCGCCTCAACCTCGAGTTTTGGGCACCGCCCTATAACCGAAAAGGCCCCTTTGTATCTGATCGAATATTCATCACCCAACACCAACAAACCCCTGCACCTTGGGCATATTCGCAACAACGTATTGGGCCATGCAGTGGCTAATATTTTAGAAGCTGCCGGAAACCGTGTTCATAAGACCCAAATCATCAACGATCGGGGTATACACATCTGTAAATCTATGGTAGCCTGGATGGACTATGGGGAGGGGCGTACCCCTGAATCTACAGGAATCAAAGGCGACCAGTTGGTTGGAAACTATTATGTGCGTTTTGACCAAGTTTATAAAGAACAAATAGCAGCGGGTCTTGCAGCGGGTAAAACCGAGGAGCAGGCCCGAACGGAAGCACCTATTTTTGTTCAAGCACAAACGCTATTACGTCAATGGGAAGCAGGTGACCCTACGGTGCGTGCCCTATGGAAAAAAATGAATCAGTGGGTGTATGATGGGTTTGAAAAAACCTATGCCGCCCTAGGAGTTGATTTTGATTCTTTTTATTACGAAAGCAATACTTACCTCTTGGGCAAATCCATCATAGACGAGGGCCTCGAAAAAAAATTATTTTACACCAAAGATGACGGTTCAGTTTGGGTCGATTTAACCGATGAGGGTTTGGACGAAAAACTATTACTCCGTGCAGACGGTACGGCAGTGTATATGACCCAAGACCTAGGTACCGCTTCCCAGCGTTACAAGGATCATCCATCGATGAAAGGTATGGTCTATACCGTTGGTAACGAGCAAGACTATCATTTTAAGGTGTTGTTTTTGATCTTAAAAAAATTGGGATATGAATGGGCCCAGTCCCTATATCACCTAAGTTACGGTATGGTCGATTTGCCCAGCGGTAAAATGAAAAGCCGGGAAGGGACCGTCGTCGATGCCGACGATTTGATCGATCAAATGACACAGACCGCTGCCCAGCTTGCTAAAACGCACGGCAAAGTAGAAGGTTTATCCCAAAGCGAACAAGCCAAATTGTACCACCAAATTGGACTAGGTGCACTCAAATACTTTATCTTAAAGGTAGACCCCAAAAAACGGATACTTTTTGATCCCGAAGCGTCGGTAGATTTTAACGGTAATACAGGTCCGTTTATTCAATATACACATGCACGAATCCAATCGATATTGCGCAAGGCACCTTCTATTGAAAAAGTATTGGATGAGACCGTACCTCTCGAAGAACGTGAAAAAGCCATCCTCAATTTACTGATGCAGTATCCCAGTATGGTTAAACAGGCAGCAGAACAGTATAGTCCTGCGGTTATTGCCAATTATTTATACGACTTGGTACGCGCCTTTAATTCGTTTTATCAAAACACTCCCATTTTGGGTGTCCCACCACAATCGGTCCAAGATTTTAGGGTATTGATGACCCAAAAAGTAGGGGAGACGATCAAAAATGCAGCCCTGCTTTTGGGTATCCACGTTCCCGATCAGATGTAAAAAAAATCGCTCCGAAGAGCGATTTTAATCTTTTTCTTTTCAATTTTTTCCCTTCCTAAGGGACGGGATTATTTAGAGCTTACAGCAAGATTGTAAACTACTAATCCAAATCCAATTTTGTTGATGGCATCCCCCACGTTGTAAACAACATCCATGGGTAGTCCACCGAAGATACCACTGTACCATCCTTCAGTACCGGCCATGTATCCAATAGGATAAATCGCCCATCCAATAAGGACAAATTTACAGAGTGTCTTGTGGGCACTTTGTACCGCACCACCGGCAGAAGCAGCTAGCTTGGCAGCTCCTCCCATCCAAATGTCATATACAATGACAAAATAAGCGATACCTGATACAAGACCCCAAAGAGCTGGTCCACTACCTGTAGTGTGTACTGCTTCACCAAAATAACCGGTAACAAGCATCACTACAGACAAGAAGATCAAGCGCCACATCATGGCTTTAGTTGCTCCAGCTGCCTTTAGAATAAGGTAGAATTCCACACACATTAATGGAACAGTAAGTACCCAGTCCACATAACGGAAGAAGGTAGGCGAGGTTCCATTGGTTGCCCAATAGTCTCTCATGTACCAATAATGCACAGCCGCGATAAATGTAATTAATCCAGATACCAAAATAGAAGTTCTCCATTTGTTATCGAACGAATTCATGGAAAGGAAGAAGAAGGCTGATGCTGCCATCATTGCCATACATCCTACGAAAAACGTAAATCCTACGTAATCGTCAGTAGCCATCGCAGGGGCAACTGAAATTAAACTTAAAATTTTTTCCATAATAAATTAAATATTTGTTTTGTTTAGGTAAATTTAGAAAAAATTAAACTTACTGACTATATTTTTTGAAAAAAATTTAAACAAAAAATCTAATTATCTCATTTTCAGCCCATAAATATTATCGATTTTCTCCATTTCATCTTCCAATAGCTGTTGTTTTGGCAATTTTTTTGCCTTTTGATTATCAAAACCTTATTGGGGCATTGGGTATCCTTAGTGTGGGAATCTTACACGGTGCCAATGACCTAGCCATTTTAGTTAAAAGAAAAAAAAACACGGAAACGGGTACCCCCAACTACTTAGCTCAATATTTAGGCGTTATCGTATTGGCCGCATTTATATTTTATATGCTACCAGCGCTAGCACTTCTGGGTTTTGTGCTTTTCAGTGCTTATCATTTTGGTGAGCAGCACTGGGAGACCAAAGAAGTTAAGTCGATCACCCCATTTCTATTTCATCTTACTTACGGACTGTTTATTTTCTTTCTGTTGTTTTCCGCACAAATCGAACCAGTGCGAGAAGTCATCTATACCATAACAGGCTATGCGTTGTCACCCATGCTATTTTATGGTGGGCTACTAACTACAGCTGTGCTAAGTTTTTTGATGCTTTTGGATAAGTCCAAAATTCGCTTTTTGATGTGGGAGCTTTTGTTGTGGGCAATTTTGGCCATTATTTTTCAATACGGAAGCCTGATATTTGCCTTTGCGTATTATTTTGTGTTTTGGCACAGCATCCCATCCCTAAAAGAGCAATTGATCTATCTGTATGAAAAACCTTCGATCAATGTGCTGGCGTTATACCTAAAAAAAGCGGGGTTATATTGGTTTTTGGCGTTAGTAGGCTTATTGACACTATTATTAACCGTTGATTTGCAGGCCGATTATATCCTCCCTTTGTTCTTTACCTTTTTGGCGGCCATCACCTTTCCGCATGCTGTAGTGATGTATATGATGTTTCGTGACCATCGAATTGACCGAAAAAACCACACTAAGGCTTCGTCTAATCCCTCGGGAAAATTAACTTTGTAAGCTAATCGACTATTCATGTTTGATTCTTTAAGTACAAAATTAGATAAGGCCTTTCAGGTTTTAAAAGGGCACGGAAAAATTACCGAAATCAACGTAGCTGAAACCCTTAAAGAGGTTCGACGTGCGTTACTGGATGCTGACGTAAACTTTAAAATCGCTAAAGATTTTACCAATAGTGTTAAGGAGAAAGCCTTAGGGCAAGACGTATTGACCAGCTTACAACCCGGTCAATTGTTAGTCAAAATCGTAAAAGATGAGTTGACTACGCTTATGGGCAGTGAAGCGGCTGGTATAAACTTACAATCCAAGCCCAGTGTAATCTTAATGTCGGGTCTTCAAGGATCGGGTAAAACGACCTTTTCGGGCAAGTTAGCCCTATATCTTAAAAACAAAAAAAGCAAACGTCCCTTACTCGTTGCGGCAGATGTCTATCGTCCGGCGGCGATCGATCAGCTCGAAGTAGTCGGAACCCAGATTGGCGTTCCGGTATTTACCGACCGAGAACAACAAAATCCGGTGGCCATTGCCCAAGCAGCACTTACTCAGGCCAAAAAAGATAACCATGATATAGTCATCATCGATACGGCAGGGCGATTGGCCGTGGATCAGGTATTGATGGAGGAGATTAAAGCCATACATGAGGCGGTTACTCCCGACGAGACACTATTTGTCGTCGATGCGATGACCGGGCAGGATGCTGTCAATACGGCCAAGGCCTTTAACGATTTGCTGAATTTTGACGGTGTTGTGTTGACCAAACTCGATGGTGATACCCGTGGGGGAGCCGCCTTGTCCATCCGATCGGTGGTCGAAAAGCCCATTAAGTTTATAGGAACCGGTGAAAAGATGGAAGCCCTGGACGTGTTTTATCCCGATAGGATGGCCGACCGTATTTTGGGCATGGGAGATGTGGTTTCTTTGGTAGAACGTGCTCAAGAACAGTTTGACGAAGAACAAGCTCGATTAATCAACAAGAAAATTGCCCAAAATCAATTTGGCTTTGATGATTTCTTGACCCAGATTCAACAAGTCAAAAAAATGGGAAATATGAAAGACCTTATGGGCATGATTCCTGGAGCCGGTAAAATGCTCAAAGATGTAGATATAGATGATGATGCCTTTAAACATATTGAAGCCATCATTGGTTCGATGACCCCCCAAGAGCGCAGCACCCCCAAATTGTTAAATCACAGCCGAAAACAACGTATCGCCAAAGGATCGGGGCGAAGTTTGGAAGAAGTAAACCAAATGATCAAACAATTTGCGCAGATGAGCAAAATGATGAAAATGATGAAATCCGGAAAAGGACGACAGATGATGCAGCTTTTTCAAGGAGGACTTAGACCATAAACCCAGCTATGCTTTTACTCGACGGAAAAAAAACAGCCCAGCAAATCAAAGAAGAAATTCAGGAAGCAGTACGCCTTCGAAAAGCAAAGGGATTGCGAATCCCACATTTGGCGGCGGTATTGGTGGGCAACGACGGTGCGAGTCTGACCTATGTTGGGAGTAAAGTGCGCTCTTGCGAGCGCATCGGAATTCATTCAACCCTAATACAGTTGGAGGAAAACATCACCGAAGAGGCCCTACTTGCACAAATCGAATCCCTAAATGCAAATCCAGACATAGACGGCTATATCGTACAGCTTCCCCTACCCAAACATATCGACGAGCAACGGGTGTTGTTGGCGGTGGCCCCCGAAAAGGATGTGGATGGATTTCACCCGCTCAACTTTGGGCGTATGGCCTTGGAGTTGGAGGCCTTTATACCCGCCACTCCTTTTGGAATCATAGAACTGCTTAAACGCTACCAAATACCCACCAGTGGCAAACATTGTGTAGTCATAGGGCGAAGCCATATCGTGGGCCGCCCCATTAGTATATTGATGAGTCAGAAAGGCCCTGCGGGCAATGCTACCGTTACCCTGGCCCATAGCCGTACCGAAAATTTAAAAGCCCTCACCCTACAGGCCGATATCATCGTTTCGGCCCTCGGAATCCCTGAGTTTTTAAAAGCCGATATGGTTAAGGATGGGGTGATTGTCATCGACGTGGGCATCACACGTGTACCCGATGCAGCAGCTACCAAAGGGTATGTCATCAAAGGGGATGTTGCATATGAGGAAGTAGCCGCCAAAGCCCAAGCGATTACACCCGTCCCCGGTGGGGTAGGCCCGATGACCATTGCTATGTTGCTTGAAAATACGTTATTGGCCTGTCAACGTAAAGATGCCTTAGCCAACTAGTGGTTTCTCTGTGGCCTGATAAATTTTTAAGATCAATAGACCGAAAAGAACACTCGATACAATCAATACCACATTTGTTAGCCCTACTGTACTAAAAGACAGCCGGATAAGAATGGCGCAGATGATAAAACCGGTATTGCGAATCAGTTGGCTGTAGCGTTCGGTATAGCGGAAGGAAAGCAAGAGTATAAATACATCGGCCAATATCAAAATGGTAAAAAACTCGTTGTAAAACACCGCATTGATGTCCGTTAAGGGACCAAGGGTAGGGCCCCAAAATTGTTTTAGCCATTGAATGACACTATAGACTGAGGTGCCCAGTAAAATGGGTAATAAAAAGACACTAACGCCTTTTTTGGCGGCGACAAATCGCCGAAGTCGAGGGCTTAGTTCTTTTTTGGGTAAGCGATCACGACTTTTATTGAATTGGTAAATAAGAAAATAAACCAACAATACTCCGCTTAGGTCATAAATCAATTGGACATTGGCCGAGGATTCAAACCACTCCACACTGAGGTCAATTTTTGGAAAATCACCAAAAATTCGTCGAATCAATATCAAGGAAATAATCTCGAACTGCTTGGATACCGAAGTAGTGAAAGAGCGCGGCAAATAGACGACCAACAGATAGATTTCATATACTAGTATGATAGAAAAAGGGGTGTATAAAGCCGAGATAGGGTCATCTAAAAGTCCCCATTGGGCTGGGGCTGCAAAGAGGGCAAATTTTTTAGCGTATATCAACACCAAATGAATCACAAACCCCAATAAGGAAAGCCAGAGCGTGGCGTGTTCGATACGTTTTTTGTTTTCCTCGGCATAAATCCGGTCAAACGTTTTTTCAAAAAAAGAATAGCCGATCATCTCTAGAAAATAGTTGTTTGTTTATACCGCTGTTTGTTTCCATTTCCCTTGGCGAAAAAAATAGACGCTTAGTAAGGTAAGTAAAATTTCTGATAAGACGATATCCAGTAATACACCAAAAGGCCCCACTGTAGGGAAATTACCGTGAAAAAAGCCAAGGGAAATTGGAAAAGCCAAAAGCTAAAAAAATTGATTTAGGTAGGTTTTTTTTGGTATCCCCAGCACCATTAAAGGCCTGAATCATGACCATCCCAAAAGCATAGAAAATATAGCCCGAAGCAAAAACTTGTAAACTTAAAGCCCCACGTCTATTGCTTCGGGAATGGCGCTAAAGTCCTGAACAATAGTCGTAGGCCAAACCAAGAAAGGGTAGGAGCTTTTTTTTATAAATCTGGGACGATTGTTTCAAGTTGATTAACCGAAGTGAAAATTGGCTTTCAAGCAAAAAGCCTACTTAGGTAGCAAAGAGCTGGTCCAAATGTTTAAACGCCTTAAACTCAAGGGCGTTACCAGCCGGGTCGTAAAAAAACATGGTTTTTTGTTCTCCGGGTAGCCCTTCAAAGCGCAAATACGGTTCGATGACAAATGACATGCCTTTTTGCGTCAGCTGATTGGCAAAGTCATCAAATTGTTGCCAGGGCAGCACCACACCAAAATGAGGAACCGGCACTGATTTACCATCTACTTCGTTATAGTGTTTTTTTCCGATATGGGTGGGGTCGTAATGCAAAACCAATTGATGTCCAAAAAAGTTATAGTCTGCCCATTGCTCGCTACTTCGTCCGGGTGAACAACCTAAGACGGTTTCGTAAAATTCAACACATCGGGCCAAGTCATCTACGGGTATGGCCAAGTGGAAGGGAGAAAGCGTATACATAGTATAAAATTGCTAGGCTAAAGATATTGAAATTAAGACATAAGATGTTTTTTTAATCGTATATCTTTACGACATGGATCAAACCCACGAACATCCCGATATTCAAAAGGGCTTGCTTTTACCGTTGATGGAGGCTTTTTACACCCTTCAGGGTGAGGGATACCACAAGGGTGCGGCGGCCTATTTTATCCGAATTGGCGGTTGTGATGTAGGCTGTCATTGGTGCGACGTCAAAGAAAGTTGGAATCCTAAACTACACCCTCCCACTGCGGTAGATCAAATTGTTGCTACAGCCAAAATCCATACCAAAGTAGTAGTGGTTACTGGGGGTGAACCCCTGATGTGGAACATGGACCCATTGACTAGCCAACTACAAGCACAAGGATTACAAACCCATATAGAAACCTCGGGTGCTTATCCCATCTCGGGAAGTTGGGATTGGTTTTGTCTATCGCCCAAAAAAAACAAAGAGCCACTGGCACTCGCCTACAAGGCCGCCGATGAGCTTAAGGTGATTATCCACAATCAGGACGATTTTCAGTTTGCCGAAGCGCAGGCCAAAAAAGTGGGGCCTAACTGCAAGCTCTTCTTGCAACCTGAATGGAGCAAACGAGAAAAGATGATGCCGCTTATGGTCGATTATGTCTTAAAAAAAACCCATTGGAAAGTTTCTCTTCAAACCCATAAATACCTCAATATTCCTTAGTCAATCGGGCCAGGTAATCCCAATGCGGACCTTTCAAAAGTAGTTCACAACGCCAACCCATTTGTGTAGCACATTGGGTCAGCAGTTTTTCATCAATATATAACCAGGGAAATTCTTCTATGTTGCCCTTATAACGGGTACCAAACGTCACTTCACCATAGTAATTGTGTTGCGGTAAAAGCCCGAGGTCATCCTCAAAGAGATATTGTAAATCCGATGAATCAATCAATACCTGTCCTTTGGGGTCCAAGTGTTTCTCAAGCTGCGAAAACAATCCGGGTAGGCCTTCCAAGGTTTGCGCGACTCCGGCACCATTCATCAAAATAAGTATGGTGTCAAAAGCAGGAGCATCAAAGTCAAAAAAATTGGCATGAACGGTTTGTTTTACCCCTCTTTTTTGGGCTACAGTAACGGCCTTTGCTGAATAATCTATGGCGGTCACATTTTTGCCTTGTGCTTGCAAATAAAGGCTATGACTTCCTGGCCCACAACCAACATCAAGAATACGGCCTTTGGCGAGTTGGAGTGCTTTTTGTTCTATTTTAGGCATTTGGGGAAACGCGCGAAAAAAATAACCGACATCCAGATCTTCTTCATTGGTCATACTGGTCCAGGTTACTAAGCGCGTGGCAGTATCTCCCTCCCAATAATCCAGAAGGGCGGTGCCCAAAACATCGGTCTGTTTATTCAAAATCGGTATAGAGTAGATAGTTTTTGCGTTTGGCTTTAAAGGTCATAAGTCCCTCTTTCCAAGAATCCCTGATGGCATCTTCGGACAAACCTGCTTGAATTTGTTTGCGCAAGGTGTCGGTTCCCGATAATATTTCGAATGAATCCATAAAAAAGTCTCCTTCGACCTTTGTATGGGTAAAGGCATCCATCAACCATTGGAGGTCAAGCCGGTCGGCGACCTTGACCTTTCTGAGATCTACTCCATAGGCTACTTGCCCTTCGAGTTTGGGATATTTGGATCCTTGGTTGGGTTGGGGGGTAAATTGAAACGTTTTTGTGGCGTAGTCGGGATGCCCATAGATTTGAAATTGAATTGAGGTTCCTCGGCCTATACTCATCACTGTTTTTTCCATTAAACACAAACTTGGGTAGAGGGCAACCGCTTGTGCGTTAGGCAAATTAGGCGAAGGCGCAACAGGGAGTGTCACTTGGATACGATGGTCATAGTTGGACACTTTGATTACATTAAGATCGCATTGTAGATCGTTCGGAAGCCAATTTTCACCATTGATCATTTGAGCCATTTCACCCAGGGTCATTCCATGTACCACGGGTATAGGAAGCATCCCCACAAAACTTTTGTATTTGAGGTCGAGCACCGGGCCATCGACATAATGTCCATTAGGATTGGGTCGGTCCAACACGATCAACGGAAGTCCATTTTCGGCTGCTGCTTCCATGAGCAGGTAAAGGGTAGAAAGGTAGGTGTAAAATCGGGCACCTACATCCTGTAGGTCAAAAATGAGTACATCTACATCTTGGAGTTGTTCGGGTTGGGGCTTTTTGTTTTTTCCATAAATCGAAATTACAGGCAAACCGGTTTTGGGGTCGGTGTCATTATCGATTATTTTACCGTCATAAGCATCTCCACGAAAACCGTGTTCGGGGCCAAAAATTTTAACAACCTGCACTTGGTTTTCTAACAAAAAATCGACCAAATGAATTGTATCCTCAGGTCGAACAATCAAGCTAGCATGATGAGCCACAACCCCAACGCGCTTGTCTTGGAGTTGTTTTTGATATTCTTCAAAATGATGCGCGCCAGGCAGTAGTTTATTTTGGGCACAGCTCGACAAGCTTGCTCCCAAAAGAAGAAGAAATAAAAACGTATTTTTGACCATAGAATCTAAAAATAAATTGAATTTACCATTTTTTATTGCAAAACGATTACGGGATACCTCAGGAAATGAAAATCGGGTGTCGCCAAGGATCATCAAAATTGCAACCACCGCTGTGGCCCTTGGCATGGCCATGATTATAATCGCATTGGCAACCGGCAAGGGACTGCAAACAGCCATCCGCGACAAAACGGCTGCATTCAATGGCCATTTGACCTTAATGCCTTTTGAAAATAACGAAGCTAAAGTTTCGCTAAAGTCCATCACTTTGGAAGAGGATACAAAAGAAAAAATACTCCGGACTTCGGGGATTCATCAATTGCAAGGCGTAGCCTATATGGGAGGAATGCTCAAGACGG
>RFYP01000051.1 GCA_009921175.1 Flavobacteriia bacterium
ATAAAATGCTTGATCCGCCCGGTTACCACCAATCGGTAGGGGGCGGTACTGACAAAGCGAACCGTGTCGCCGATATTGTAGCCCCAGAGTCCAGCGGTGGTGTTAAGGATCAGCGCATAGTTAACGCCTACTTTCACTCCGGCCAAATTGCACCTTTTTGGCTGTGCATCGAAAAACGTATCGGCTTCGACAAATTCGTAATAAATGCCGTTGTCCGTCAGGAGTAACAATCCCTCTTCGTTCAATCGGTCTTGATAGGCAAAAAACCCTTCGGATGCGGGAAAAAGTTCTATGCTATCAACGTTTCGGCCAATGAGGGTTTTAAATAAGTTTTTATAGGGGGCAAAGTTGACACCCCCGTAGATAAAAAGAGAAAAATCCGGGAAGAGTTCACCGACTTTTTTTCCTTCTTTTTCCATAAGCCGTTCAAAGTACATTTGCACCCAGGAGGGTATTCCGGCAATGACGGTCATGTTTTCGGGTAAGGTTTCTTCGACAATTCGATCCACTTTGGTTTCCCAGTCTTCAATGCAATTGGTTTCCCAACTAGGCATCCGGTTTTTTTGTAAATAAGCCGGCACATAATGCGCAACGATTCCCGACAAGCGGCCTAGAGCTACGCCATTGTGCTTTTGTAAGGTGGGGCTGCCTTGTAAAAAAATCTGTTTGCCGGTGACAAAGTGGGTGTTGCCCGAGCGGTAGATATAGTTCAGTATGGCATCACGCGCTGCCGTAATATGGGTGGGCATAGAGGCTTTGGTAATGGGAATGTATTTAGCGCCGGATGTGGTCCCGCTGGTTTTGGCATAATACAAGGGCTTACCGGGCCACAGGACATCCTTTTCTCCGGCGACCATCGGGTCAATATAGGGGCGAAGCTGCTCATAGTCCCGAATCGGTACCTCTTTTTGAAAATCTTCATAGCCCTGGATGCGGTCAAATTGATGGTCTTTTCCAAACCGGGTTTTCTGTCCTTGCTGCAACAGTAACGAAAGCACTTTTGCTTGGGCCTCAAGGGGTCGGTCGATCCAGCTTTTGTTTTTTTGATGGATATACGCAGCAAACCATTTGGCAGCGGTTTTTTTCATGGGCTATTGGTCAGAAAAATCAATAAAATCTGTAGGGTTCATCGGATAGCCGTCGGCCCAAAGTTCAAAGTGCAAATGATAGCCTGTGGTGTATTCTCCGGTATTGCCCGCCATGGCGATGACCTCTCCTCCTTGCACCAGGTCTCCCTGGGCTTTGTTGAGTGATGCATTGTGTTTATAGATGGACAAAAAGCCGTTAAGGTGTTCGACCATGATCACATAACCGGTCTCTGCAGTCCATTCGGCAAAAATCACAGTACCCTCGGCGATGGCCTTAATCGGAGTGTTTTCGGATAGCGCGATGTCTATGGCAAAATGCTTTTGGTTGATGTCGTATTCCTGGGTAAGCGGCCCTTGGGCAGGGGGGAAAAGTAATTGCCGAATCTCTGCTTGGGTGGACGTCAATAAGTTGTATTTGTCCTCTTGCGCAACCTTGGCGCGGAGCAAGGAATCTGCCGTGTTGGGGGGTACGTTGTCTAGCAACAATGGGGGCTCGTCCATAAGGGTCGTGTCAGGTTCTTCAATTAGCGCGTCAACGTCTCCGACCAATACTTTTTTGAGTGCCGCCAAATACTGCGCTTGGTGTTGATAGGCTTCCGTGATCGAGTCTAGGCGATAGCGGTTTTCTAGAGCATTTTTGTTTAGAGCAGAGGAGGCTTTTCCGGGAACCGTTTCGCGTAGCGGCGTATAGGCAATCAATGCATAGGTAAACATGAAAACGGCGGCAAAAGAAAGCACTACAAGCATAATCACGTTGAGGCGGCTTATTCTAAAATAGAGCTGCTCCTCAAAGGTGGTTTCATTGATAATGACCAACCGATAGCGATTGAGGAGTTTTTGGGTCAGTTTTTGTTTTTTGGGTTTTTGCTGTGCCATCACTACAAATATAGGTGTTTCGCCAAGGAAAAAAACAGGCTGAAAAGTTTTGTATTACGGTTTGTTTTAAATAATTACCTTTGCTTAAAAGAACAACCCATGACGATTACAATTCTTTTAGGTATGATTGGCGCTCCGCAAGTAATTCTAATTATCGCTGTCGTTCTGCTGCTTTTTGGTGGACGTAAAATCCCTGAGTTGATGCGTGGCCTAGGTAGTGGAATCAAAGAATTTAAAAACGCTACTAAGGAAGAAGAGGCCCAAGAGACCAAGTCGATCGATAAAGACAAAAAGGCCTAAGGCTCGCCAAATGTTACTCCGCTCAGTATGGTGCTGAGCTCGAACATATATTCTCTTTTGCTTATCGAAGGGGCAAAGGCAAATCCTTCGAGTACTACCCAACGATTTTTTTTCTCGTCCAGTATCATGTAGTTGACAAACGGGCCGGCCATATAATCGCCCGAAACATCCCACATTCCTTTGGTGAGGTAGGTGGTTTTTCCAGCTATTGTAGTTTTGTAAAAGTAGGGGCGATACGCCTCTTCGGTGCTCATATAGGTGTCGGGTAATCTTCCGGGTATATGGGCCTTGCCGATGGAGTCTCTCAGGGCCAAAATCCGTTGATTGACTTTGCCATAGAGGGCCGTTCGAGGCAGGGTGTATATCACAAAATTGAGGTGTCCCTTTTGAATCGGTTTTTGCATCCATAAAAAATTATCCGACTCTTTAAAGGTTGAATAGGCCGAGGGATAGGTTAGTGTCAGGTCAAATTTTTCCTTGATGATCGGGTTGCTGGCTAGTGATTTATTGATCCTTCTGCGTTTTTCTTTTTGTTCGTTTTGGACCAACATTTGGTTGATTAAGGACGCGTTTTCGAGTAGGTAGTTTTCTTGAATTTGCGCATCTTCACCCGTAAAGCGTACCACGAGTTGTGGTCGGGCAAATTGGTTTTCAGACAGTTCAAAACGGGGTAAGGTGTCATTGATAAACCAGAGGATGTTTCGGCTGTGTCGAGCAAAATCGGTAAAAACTTTTGGGTTCATGTAGTTGAGCGTAAACTGAGGCTCATCGAGAGGAAGTCCCTCGTAAGGTTTGGCTATTTTCTCGCGGAGGGTCGCTCCCAGGGCCCCCTGCCAATCGTGTTCGGGCATGACCACGGTCACAGTATTAATTCGACCGTTAGAGTCCGGAAGGTAGCGTTGTGTTTTGGATGCTGGAGCATCGCAATTCAGCATTAGTAGGCTGGTCAGTAGTAAATAAAGAATGGGCTTCATGAGTTTTTTTCTTAAGGTACGTAAATTTATGCTTTAAGGGCTTTGATGCCGGGTAGTTCTTTGCCTTCCAGACTTTCTAGCATTGCCCCTCCTCCGGTAGAAACATAGCTCATTTGATCGGCCAAACCAAACTGCTTGACCGCTGCCACAGAGTCTCCGCCGCCAACTAAGGAGAAAGCACCTTGGGCGGTCGCTTTGGCGATTGCTTTACCCAAAGCGATGGTGCCTTGTGCAAAAGGTTCCATTTCGAAAACGCCCAATGGCCCGTTCCATAAAATGGTTTTGGCGCTCATAACAACCGATTCAAAATAGGCCTGTGACTTTGGGCCCGCATCTAAGGCCATCCAATCATCGGGAATGGCATTCACCTCAGCTGTAGCGGTCTTGGAGGTGGGCGAAAAATCGTCGGCCATGATCACATCGGTGGGTAGGTGCACCTTTACGCCCTTGGCTTTGGCTTTTTCGAGGAGGTCTAGGGCCAAATTGGCCAACTCTGGCTCACAGATAGACTGACCAATTTTCCCCCCTTGCGCATGAATAAACGTATAGACCATTCCGCCCCCAATAATCAAATCGTCTATGGTTTCCAGCATACTTTCGATGATGGTAATTTTGGATGAAACCTTGGCCCCACCGATAATCGCTAAGACTGGCTTTTCTCCCGTCTGCATTACCTTGTCAATGGCCGTGACTTCTTTTTCGAGCAGTTTTCCAAAATATTTGTTTTCAGGAAAAAAGGACGCAATCTGTGTCGTAGAAGCGTGTGCACGGTGCGCTGTGCCAAAAGCATCGTTGACATAGGCCGTACCGAGCTTCGCCAAAGCTTGTGCAAAGTTTTCGTCGCCCTGTGTTTCTTCGTCATAAAAGCGAACATTTTCCAATAACAATACTCCGCCTGCGGCTAAATTTTCGGCCGCCAGCTCGGCTTCCGGGCCTATACAGTCTTCACAAAAGGCTACGGGAGTTTCGAGTATTTTCGAGACTGTCGCTTGGATGTGTTTAAGAGAAAATTCGGGGCTTTTGCCTTTGGGGCGGCCCAGATGGGTCATCAATATACAGCTTCCTCCTTGCGCACGGATGGCATCGATGGTGGGCTTGGCGGCGATGATCCGTGTGGGGTCTGTTACTTGGTTTTGCGCATCGAGGGGTACATTAAAATCAACGCGTATAAGAACTTTTTGGTCCGAAAAATTGGCTTTGTCTATGGTCTGCATGCTGTCTTTTTTTGCAAAAATATGTTTTTTTGGAGGTTTTGAGCCGAAAATCAAAAACGACATTTTGCTTCGGCTTATTTCGGGTAAAATAAAGTTATCTTTGGGCTATGTTGCACGATCTTTTGGTGGGGCAAACACCACTCCTCTCCCGATTAAAACAAGCTATACAAGACAACGAGCTTCCGCATTTTCAACTTTTGGTTGATGAAAACGGAGCAGGTGGACTTGCCTTGGCGCTTGTACTGAGCGGTGAACTGCTCAACGCACCCTCCCTGGATCGTCTTTTTAATTATCCGGATCTCCATTTTATCTTTCCTACCATCAGCTCGGGTAGTGGTTCACGGACCGTCGTGTCTGCAGATTTTATGGATTTGTGGCGGGATTTCTGTCAAAATCCCTACGGTACGCATGACGCTTGGATGCAGCAACTCAGCGCAGGTAACAAACAAGGCTTGATTGGTAAACAAGAAATCGACGAGTTTCACCAAAAGATTTCCCTTAAATCCTTTGGTGGTGGAGCGAAAGTTGTCGTGGTATGGGGAGCAGAACACCTCAATGAAACAGCATCAAACAAGCTATTAAAAGTCCTAGAAGAGCCTCCCAAAGCGACTTATTTTATGTTTGTCACGGCTGCAGCTAAAAGAATACTCCCCACGCTTCGATCACGGGCACAAATGGTTTTTTTGCCCCCGCTTAAAACCCAAGAAATTGCAACTGCACTTACCCAAAAAGGGGTAAGTGACGCTGAAGCCGAAAATGTTGCCAATCGGGCAGAGGGTAGCTGGGCCAAGGCGATAACACTTATTACCAATTCGGATGCTGAAAAAGAATTTGAGGGTCTGTGGATTACTGTGTTGCGTGCCGCTTTTCAAGCCAAAAAGAATAAAGGCGTCGTCATTGATTTGATGCAATGGGCCGAGGAAATCAGCCGATTAAATCGTCCCCTTCAATTGGCCTTTGTCAACTATGCCCTCGATTTTGTCCGTGTCGGTATGCTGCATAGCTATGGCGCAAAACAACTCCATACATTTCATTCTCAGCATAACTTTAAAATAGAACGTTTTGCCCCTTTTATAAATAGCGTGAACCTGCTTCCTCTGGTGACCTTGCTTGAAGAAAGCCATTATGCGCTGATTCGCAATGCCAATAGTAAAATTTTATTTTCCGATTTAGCCCTAAAACTCACGAGGCTGCTTCATCAAAAGGAAGGTTAATCCTTTTGGAATACATACATAAGCGAGGAGTATTCACCAGTTTTACGTGCTTTTAGATTGGACATTAAGCCACGGTAAAATCCTTTAAGTAGCGCAAAAGATTGTTGCCGTTTTTTTTCAGAAAGGAGGCTTATGTAATATGCATCAAAGGGCATTTTATAGATTTTTTTGTGCTTAAACCCCTGTTTTTCAATAAGTTGTATGACTCCTGTCTTGGAAAAATGCCAAAGATGACGTGGTACATCATAGCCGGCCCAGTCGCCTTGATAATAGGCCGCATCATGACTTTTGAGGTTGGGTAGGGCAAGCACTAAAAGACCTTTGGGTGATAGACGATTATAAAATTGCTTAACAAGTCGGCCGGGTTCAGGAGTGTGTTCTAGAACATGCCAAAGGGAAATGACATCGATTGGCGAATGTTGAAATTGCGCTATATCCTCGTGGACAGGCAGTCCTTTTTTTTGCGCAATAGCTCGCGCAGCCGAATTGGGTTCTATACCAAAAGCTGTTATTTTTTTGGCTTTTAAATACTCCATAAAAAATCCGGTGCCACAACCGTAGTCCAAAAGCTGCTGTGGTTTTGAGCCCAGATTTTCTATAATTCTTCTCAGTTTTTGTCGAGACATAATGTTCCTAACCGCAACGTATAAATAGCCCAAGAGTCCAGTATATAATTCTTTGTGGGAATCGTAGGCAGCCGATTGGTAATAGTTACTAAGGTCTATCAAATCCGGGATCTTTGTTTGTGCGATTTGTGTCTTCGGATCCCAGAGTATATCAAACGATTCTCCTGAAACCAAATCATCGGTAGCTGTAACGAGTTTAGATCTTTTAACGGTTTTTGGAGTGGGTTCCACGTGGAACGGTTTAAGTGAGTTGTACCAACAGCACGCTTATGTCGCTTGGATTAATTCCAGATATTCTTGATGCTTGTGCCAGGTTGGTGGGTTGAATTTGTTGTAGCTTTTCTTTTGCTTCGTGGGATAAGGACGCCAAGGGAGCATAATCAAATCCTTCGGGGATTTTGATGTGGTCTAATTGTTGCATCTTGTCGGCAAGGGCTTTTTCCTTTTCGATATAACCCGCGTATTTGATTTGTATTTCTGCTTGCTCTATACTCGCTTCAGACAGCGCATTGCCTTCTGTATAACTTCGGACCTGTGTAATGCGGCTAAGGTCAGCTGTATAAATGTTGGGTCGGGCAAGGACTTTATCATACTTGCCGGCTTGCGTTACAGGGGCCGATTTTTTGTCTTCGAGTATGGGGTTTAGCTCAGCAGGAAGGTAGCTTGTATTCCGCCAAAAGGCTAACATTTGTACAGTCTGTGCTTGTTTTTTTTCAAGGGTTTTTAATCGGATATCAACGGCAAGGCCAATGCTATGCCCCAAAGGTGTTAGGCGTTCATCGGCATTGTCTTGACGTAAAAGGGTGCGGTATTCAGCTCGCGAGGTAAACATCCTGTAGGGCTCCTCCGTTCCTTTGATAATCAGATCGTCTATCAATACCCCGATATAGGCTTGATCCCGCTTTAAAACTACAGGAGGCAGTTGGTGGATTTTTCGGTGGGCATTTATTCCCGCCATGATGCCTTGGGCTGCGGCCTCTTCATAGCCCGTTGTCCCATTGATTTGCCCGGCAAAAAAGAGTTGTTCTATTTTTTTAGTTTCCAGGGTGTGTTTTAGCTGGGTGGGTGGAAAATAGTCGTATTCAATGGCATAACCCGGGCGAAAAAACTTGACCTTCTCAAATCCGGGTACGGCACGTAGCGCCTTGTATTGAACGTCTTCGGGCAGCGAGGTTGAAAAGCCATTAACATAAACCTCAATGGTGTCACGTCCTTCAGGCTCGACAAATATTTGATGACGGTCCTTATCACGAAAGCGGTTAATCTTATCTTCAATTGAGGGACAATAACGAGGGCCTGTGCTTTTGATACGCCCGTTAAACATGGGCGACCGATCAAAGCCGGTGGCTAACAAATCGTGTACATAGGGATTGGTATAAGTAATATGGCAACTGATTTGATTTTGTACAGGCAAAACAGTTTCCAAATACGAAAATGTTCCTGGCTTTTCATCGCCCGGTTGTTCTTCCATAACGCTGTAATCGATGCTTCTTCCAT
>RFYP01000052.1 GCA_009921175.1 Flavobacteriia bacterium
TTAGGCCGAAACCAAATCGCCTGCTGTATTTTTTTGGGGTAGGGTCGATTGGCCCATAAGGTAGCTATCCACTTGGTGGGCGACTTCGCGGCCTTCGGATATGGCCCAAACGATAAGCGACTGCCCACGGTGGGCATCACCGGCACAGAAAATATGGGGTTTGTGGGTTTGGTATCCCTTAGTGGTGGCAATATTCCCTTTGGCATTGAGGGCAACCCCCAATTGTTCGGGGAGGCTTTGTTCGGGTCCGGTAAATCCAAGGGCCAATAGGGCCAAATCACATGGCCATTCTTTTTCGCTTTGGGGGCGTTCTTCCATAACGGGACGCGCACCGGGTACTTTTTTCCAACGGACATCTACGGTTTTTAGGGCTTTGACATGACCTTGTGCATCGGTAACAAAGGCTTTGGTCAAAATGCTCCACTCCCGGTGAACACCTTCTTCGTGCGACGAACTGGTTTTTAGGCGAAACGGCCAGTAGGGCCAGGGGTGTTCTTCGGAGCGTTCTTCTTGGGGTTTGGGCATGATTTCAAAGTTGGTCACACTTTTTGCCCCGTGGCGGTTGGCCGTTCCGATACAATCCGAACCGGTGTCTCCACCCCCGATGACAATCACGTGTTTGCCCTGGGCGTTGAGTTGGGGAAGGGCTTGGGCTTGTCCGTCCACCACTTTGTTGTTGTGGGGTAAAAAATCCATGGCTTGGACCACTCCTTTGGCGTCAGCTCCGGGAATGGGTAAAGTTCGCTTCACACTGGCTCCCGTACAAAGCACCACGGCATCAAATTCGTCTTCCAAGTCTGCTACGGCGATATCTTTTCCGATTTCTATACCGGGTTTAAAGACGATGCCTTCGGCTTCGAGCAGGGCCAAACGCCGGTCGATGATGTTTTTTTCAAGTTTAAAATCGGGAATCCCATAGCGTAAAAGCCCTCCGATTTTGGCGTCTCGTTCAAAGACGGTGACCGTATGGCCCGCGCGGTTGAGTTGTTGGGCAGCGGCGAGCCCGGCAGGTCCAGACCCAATAATCGCGATGGTTTTTCCGGTGCGTGTTTTGGGAGGGGAAGGTTGTACCCACCCTTCGGCAAATCCCCGCTCGACAATGTATTTTTCGATCAGTTCGATGGCCACCGGAGGGTTGATAATTCCCAATACACAGGCTTCTTCGCAGGGGGCCGGGCATAGGCGGCCCGTAAACTCGGGAAAATTGTTGGTCGAATGGAGAATTTGTAGTGCCTTGCGCCAATCGTTTTTATATACGGCATCGTTAAAATCAGGAATCAAATTGCCCAAGGGACAGCCACTGTGGCAAAAGGGAACACCGCAGTCCATACAGCGTGCGCCTTGCTCTTGCACTTTTTGGGTGTCGAGCGTATGGGTAAACTCTTGGTAGTGTTGTATGCGTTCTTTGGGGGCGGTAACCGGTTCTTTTGTCCGGTCAAATTCCATAAATCCTCTTAATTTTCCCATGCTTAGGTAGTTTTTTGGGTTTGGTTTTCTTGGGCCAATTGGGCCAAGGCTTTTTTGTAGTCGGTGGGCATCACCTTGATAAAGTTTTTACTGCTCTCAGGCCATTGGGCTAAGATGGTTTGGGCTTTGGTACTGTGTGTATAGTCTTGGTGATTTTGCAGCAGCCCTTGTAGGGTTTCACGGTCTTGGTCGGTGAGGTCTTCGAGTTCAACCATTTCGAGGTTAAACTTTTTCTCGTCAAACGTACCGTCTTCACTGTAGAGATAGGCTACCCCACCGCTCATACCAGCGGCAAAATTTCGGCCAAACTCGCCCAAAATCACCGCGATTCCTCCGGTCATGTATTCACAGCCGTGGTCGCCTATGCCTTCAACGACTGCGGTAGCCCCCGAATTTCGCACACAAAAACGCTCACCGGCAATTCCATTGATATAGGCTTCGCCATTGATGGCTCCATAGAGGGCCACGTTTCCGATGATGACATTTTCCTCGGCCTTAAACGTAGCTTCTTCTGGTACTTGTACGACAAGCTTGGCACCGGAGAGTCCTTTGCCAAAGTAGTCGTTGGAGGTACCCACCACTTTCATCAGTAGTCCTTTGGTGGCAAAAGCCCCAAAACTTTGTCCGGCAGTTCCCTTAAATTCCAAACAAAGGGTGTCTTCGGGTAGGCCTTTGGCACCGTGTATTTTCGAGATTTCGTTACTTAGTAAGGCCCCCACAGCGCGGTTGGTGTTGCGAATCGGAAAGGAGAGGGCTTGGGTTTCTTTTCGGTAAATGGCGGGGTGTGCCGCAGCAACAATTTTTACATCCAACACCTCTTCCAATCCGTGGTCTTGGGTTTGGGTGTTGTAGCAATCGACGGTATCGGGTACTTGGGGTTTGTACAAGAGTGCACTTAGGTCGATTCCCTGAGCTTTGTAGTGCTTTATGGCCTTGTTCATGTTGAGTTTTTGCGACTGTCCGACCATTTCATCAACCGTTCTAAATCCGAGTTGGGCCATGATTTGACGCAATTCTTCGGCCACGAAATACATATAGTTGATGACGTGTTCGGGCTGGCCCTTAAAGTTTTTGCGGAGCTCTGGGTCTTGGGTAGCGATACCAACCGGGCAGGTATTGAGGTGGCAGGCACGCATCATGATACAGCCCGAAGCAACCAAGGGCGCCGTAGAAAAACCAAATTCTTCGGCCCCTAAAAGACAGGCAATGGCCACGTCTCTTCCGGTTTTCATCTGGCCATCGCACTCCAATACGATACGGGAGCGCAAGTCGTTGAGCACCAGGGTTTGTTGGGCTTCGGCAATTCCGAGCTCCCAGGGTAAGCCTGCGTGTTTTAGAGAGGTCAGCGGTGAGGCTCCGGTACCGCCGTCATAGCCTGAAATCAAAATCACATCGGCCTTGGCTTTGGCCACGCCCGCAGCGATTGTACCTACCCCCACTTCGGAAACCAGTTTTACGTTGATTCGCGCTTGGCGGTTGGCGTTTTTAAGGTCAAAAATCAGTTGGGCCAAATCTTCGATCGAATAGATGTCGTGATGGGGTGGGGGTGATATCAAGCCCACATAGGGGGTGGAGTTACGCACCGAAGCGATGTAGGGGTTTACCTTAGGGCCGGGCAGCTGACCACCTTCTCCGGGTTTGGCCCCTTGGGCCATTTTGATTTGAATCTCCTGTGCCGAACTCAAATAATGACTCGACACCCCAAAACGACCGGAAGCGACTTGCTTGATGGCACTGTTGCGCCAGTCTCCTCCCAAGTCGGGTTGAAAACGTCGGGGGTCTTCACCGCCTTCGCCCGAATTGCTTTTTCCACCGATACGGTTCATTGCAATGGCCAGATTTTCATGGGCCTCGGCACTGATTGATCCCAAGGACATGGCCCCGGTTTTAAACCGCTTGACAATTTTAGTCCAGGGCTCGACCTCCTCGATCGATATAGGGTCATAGCTCGAAAATTCGAACAGTCCCCGTAGGGTCATTAGCTTTTCGCTCTGCGCATTGATGAGTTGAGCGTACTGGCTGTAGCTTTCGTAGTTGTTTTGGCGTACGGCCTGTTGCAATTTGGCAATCGAGGCGGGGTTAAACATATGGGCTTCTCCAGAGCGCCGCCAGCGGTAGTCCCCACCGACTTCTAGAGCAGGACTTTCGGTTTCTTGATGTTGGTAGGCTTTTTGAAAACGATGGGCAATTTCTTTTTCGATTTCATACAGTCCGATTCCTTCGATACGGGTGGCTGTATTACTAAAATAGGTATTGATGAATTT
Source organism: Flavobacteriia bacterium (assembly GCA_009921175.1). Lineage (GTDB taxonomy): Bacteria > Bacteroidota > Bacteroidia > Flavobacteriales > Flavobacteriaceae > RFYP01. The sequence goes on from RFYP01000052.1 coordinate 3,732, forward strand.
TTTGTTGAGTCCCAAGGCTTCAAAAATCTGAGCGCCTCGGTAGGAGTGCAAGGTCGAAATACCGATTTTGTTCATCACCTTGACCAATCCCTTGGCGATGGCCTTGTTATAGTTTTGAATGGCCTTATCGACCGGAATGCCCTTAATTTCTTGTTGTTCAATCTGGTGGGCGATGATTTCGTTGACCAAATAGGGGTTGATGGCACTGGCACCATACCCAAAAAGCAACGCAAAATGGTGAGGCTCACGAGGCTCGGCAGATTCGATGATGATTCCGATTTTGGACCGCAATTTACGGGTCTTGATGGAGTGATGAACAAACGAACACGCCAAAAGCATGGGGATGGGTGCTTGTTGGTTATTGACCCCGCGGTCGGATAGGATGATGATGTTTTTGTCTTGTTGGATAGCTTTTTCGGTGTCGCTCACTAGTTGATTAAGGGCCGTTTCCAAACCGTTGAGTCCCTTATCAATCGGGTAAAGGTGGCCTTAAAATCGGGGTGCTCCAAAAATTTAATTTTGTCTAAATCCTCGTTGGAGATGACCGGGTTTTGGATGCTGAGTTTTTTGGCATGCTCTGTGCTTCGCTCAAAAATATTAAAATCCTGTCCTATGCTGAGGCTGGTATCGGTTACGATTTCTTCACGTATGCCATCAAGTGGGGGGTTGGTGACCTGGGCAAAAAGTTGCTTAAAATAATTGTACAGGAGTTGGGGTTGATCCGAAAGCACGGCAAGGGGTGTATCGGTTCCCATGGAGCCAATGGCTTCTTTGCCCTCAACAATCATGGGTTGCAGAATGGTTTTAAGGTCTTCTTGGGTGTAGCCAAACAGGCGAAGTCGGGTCTCAAAATCCTCTGACTCGGTGGGGGTGGGGTTACCGGTATAGGAAATATCCTTAAGGGGAAGTTGGTGTTGATCGAGCCATTTTCGGTAGGGCTTTTGGGCCACAATTTGGGATTTGATTTCTTCATCGTCCACGATACGACCGGCATCCATATCGACCAAAAACATTTTCCCCGGTTCGAGTCGTCCGTGTTTGACAATGTTCTCGGGGGCTATATCCAGTACACCGGTTTCGGAAGACATAATCACATAGCCATCTTTGGTGACCGAATAACGCGAAGGCCGTAAACCGTTTCGGTCGAGCAGTGCCCCGATGTATTTTCCATCGGTAAAAGGAATCGAAGCAGGACCATCCCAAGGCTCCATGATACAGGCGTTGTATTGGTAAAAGGCTTTTTTGTCCGCCGGCATACTGCTGTGTTTTTCCCAAGCTTCGGGAACCAGCATCATCATGACTTCGGGGAGGGAACGGCCGGTAGCCAATAGCAATTCGACGACCATGTCCATGGAAGCCGAATCGGATTTTCCGGGCAAGACAATGGGGCAAATTTTTTGAAGGTCTTCTGCTGTGAAAAGTTCACTGGCAAAGAGTTCTTCGCGCGCTTGCATGCGGCTTAGATTGCCTCTAAAGGTGTTGATTTCTCCGTTATGGCACATATAGCGGAAAGGCTGAGCCAAATCCCAAGTTGGAAAGGTATTGGTCGAAAATCGCTGATGCACCAAGGCCAAACGGGTAACCAGTTCCGGGTCTTTAAGGTCTTTATAATACACATTGATATCTTCGGGGACCAAAAGCCCTTTGTAGATCAGGGTACGGGTCGATAGGCTGGGGAGGTAAAAATAGTTGGCCTGCGAAAGTTTGGATCCCCAGATACGGTGTTCGGCAATTTTTCGCGCGGTAAAGAGTTTAAGGTTAAAGTGCTCTTCGGACAACTCGGGCGTACCTTTTCCGACAAACACCTGCATGATGTAGGGTTCGGTTTGTGCAGCAATGGCACCTACCGTGCTTCGATCGACCGGCACAGTGCGCCAACCCAAGATATCAAGCCCTTGGTTTTGTATTTCGGCCTCCAATTGGGCCATGGCGAATTGGCGTTGATTTTCTTTACGCGGTAAAAAAACCATACCCACGGCATACTCCTGGGGTTCGGGTAAGTCAAAAGGACAATTGTTTTTTAAAAATTGATGCGGTATCTCGATCAATATACCGGCGCCATCCCCGGTTTTTCCGTCGGCACTTACCGCCCCACGATGTTCCAGTTTGACCAAGATGTCCAATGCCTTATGGATGATGTCGTTGGTACGGTTACCCGCTAAACTACAGATAAACCCTGCGCCGCAATTATCGTGTTCATAGGCTGGAGCATATAGCCCTTGTTCTTTTGGAAGCATAGTTGTTGTTTGTTTTAAGGACCTAAAAATAAGCTAACTAACGGGTTTTGTAGGGGCTGTAGAGGGCGAGCTTTTGGGAAATGAGAGAATGAAAATTTTAACCCAATGAAATTATTAATATCCCAACTCGATGGGGGTAAAAATAAAAATTAGCCAATCGCCGGATGAATTTCCCCGCTTTTAGTACATTCATACTGAAATGCACGAACCAGAGATAAACAATTATTCTGTGATTGGATTGATGTCCGGCACCTCACTCGACGGCATTGATTTGGCTGTGATTACCTTTACCAAAAAAGAGCACTGGACCTTTAAATTAGGCACCTGTGTCACCTATGCCTATTCTGAGCAATGGATTGAGCGACTGTCGAATTTAACCACCTTATCCCGGAGCGAGCTGACCGCTTTAGATGAGGACTATACCCGTTACCTTGGGGAGCAGGTACAACAGTTTTGCCAAGCACACCAGCTTTCTAAGGATGTTATTTTGTGTTCCCATGGGCATACGGCTTTGCATCAGCCAGAACGGGGGATTACGTACCAATTGGGGAATCTCCCCGAACTTGCCCGATGGGCACAGCGGCAGGTGGTTTGCGATTTTCGAACCCAGGACGTGGCCCTAGGGGGACAAGGGGCTCCATTGGTGCCCATCGGTGATCGCTTGTTGTTTTCGAGCTATGCGGCTTGTGTTAATCTTGGGGGCTTTGCCAATATCTCACGAACCAAAAATGACGCTTTTATCGCCTATGACATTTGCGCGGTAAACACGGTATTAAATCCGTTGGCGAATAGATTAAACCTACCCTACGACCCCGAGGGCCAAAACGCAGAAAAAGGACAACTCCTACCAGAGTTGTTTGACACTTTAGAGGATCTAGCCTTTTATCAAACTCCTGCTCCAAAGTCGTTGGGAATCGAATGGGTTTTTGCTGAGCTAAACCCCTTGTTGGCGCCATTTAAAGACAAGCCCGTAGAGGATGTGCTCCACACCTATACCCAGCATGTGGCCCAACAGATTGCGGCACAACTCCCCTCAACCGGAAAGGTCTTGTTTACCGGGGGTGGCGCTTTTAACCGCTACCTTATGCAGTGTATTCAGGCCCGGACTTCGGCAACCCTCGAGGTTCCTGACCCGTTATGGGTGTCATATAAAGAAGCCTTGGTGTTTGGATTGTTGGGGGTGTTAAAACTCCGGGGCGAGGTCAATTGTTTAGCCGCTGTCACCGGTGCTTCCAAAGACCACAGCTCGGGAAGGATATTTTTTCCATAAGCGGCTTAATTCGGTGAAATAA
>RFYP01000053.1 GCA_009921175.1 Flavobacteriia bacterium
GGGGCCGGAGTGGCTTGTGCCAAAAAGTTTTGAAAATCAAAATACAGGTTGAGCGAATACTGCGAAAAATTCCATTTTTTATCCAAGCGAACATCTACCTGACTAAAGGGATTTAATAATTCATCGCCCAAGCGAGTATAATCCAACACAATTTCTGGATAATTATCAAGTGTTGCCGATTGGTTTACAGGTACATAGGGTGTTTGTCCCGCATAGCGCCAACGTGCACTGAGTTCCCAATTGCGTTTTAATTTATACCCTCCGGTAAAAGACATCAAATGACGGCTGTCCCAGACCGAGGGTAAAAAAGTCCCCGATTGGCCGGTAAATTGACTGTAGAAATAGGTGTAGGCAAATGTACCATAAAAATTTCCGCTTAGTTTTTGTTGGTAGAGCAACTCCAAGCCATAGGCCCTGCCTTTTCCGTCTGAGGTAACCGGCTCATTACCCAAAACCTCAAAACCTCCTCCTTTGTTGGCCAGGGCAACACCATCGCGCACCGATACCGGATACTGGCTATAGTTTTTATAGAACCCTTCTACGGTCAATCGGGCTGCAGGACCCAGATTGTGTTCCAGCCCAGCCACCCAATGATCACTTTGGGTATAGCGTAAGTTTTGATTGACAAAAACCCTCATCCTATCCTGATAACCCAACATGGTATAGGTAGGAATCTTGTAATAGCGCCCCACAGAACCGTTGATTTTCCAACGTTGATCTTCGGTCAACCCATAGGAAAATGACATACGGGGCGAAAAATTTTGGATTAGATTGGATGCCGTAGTGTAGGAATCTGCGTCCATACGAAAGCCGATGGAAAAATCGAGTCGATTGTCTAAGTATGAGCGGGTAGCTTGACCAAAAAATCCGTATTTCATAAAATCAATCGCCGTGGTGTATTGAAGGTTGTACTGTATGCTTTCGGTATTATTGAGGTAGTCAGAATATTGAAGATTAAAACCCGTAGCCAATTTCCAAGCCCCACGGTACCAGCGCAAATGCATCCTTAACTTGGTTTCCCATTCGTAGGCATCATTTTGAAAAACAAGTCCACGCTGGGCTTCATTGTCCAAAAACCTCGAAAAATTATTGTCTAAGCGATTGGTGCTTAAGCTGGTCGTCATCAATCCATCAATCTCCGAAAAAACATGGTTCCATGATACCCCTACGGTGATGGATTGCTGTTTGATGATTGGCACCTGTTCGATGGCCGCTTGCTGTCTTTCGTCAAAGGTTTCGGGGGCCTTGACCGAAAAATCATCAACAGCACCTATACCGAGAAAGGTCAGGGTATTGTTGGCATCGATACGGTGTTTTACTTTCCACTGGTAATCCCAATAATCGGGTCGTATGGGCAATCCTATCAATTCGAACAAAAATTGAAGGTAGCTGCGTCGCACCGAGAATAAAAATGTAGTAGCCGCCGGAGCAGTTGAATCTTTTCGGAAGAGTGGGCCCTCAAAAGTCATTGCCGCTTCACTTGCGCCAAGTCTAAAATTGGTCCCAAAACCCGTGGCATTTCCATCCCGTTGTTGAAACGAAAGTACTCCCGACAAAGGGTTGTCATATTCGGCGCCAAACGCTGCACTGGAAAGGGTTACGTCTTTGACAAAAGAAACATTGATCATCCCTACCGGCCCACCGGCACTCCCTTGTGTACTGAAATGATTGATGTTGGGAATTTCGATACCGTCCAAATAATAGACCGTTTCGTTGGGGGCTCCACCACGTATGATGATATCGTTTCTAAATCCTCCTATGGAGGGTGAAATTCCAGGCATGCTTTGAACCACCTTGGTAATATCATTGTTTCCACCCGGATAGGTTTCGATTTCAACCGCCGAGAAGGTTTGTGTAGATAGAGGAGTTTCGCGCGTGGTACGAAAAGGACTCGACAAGACGACCTCCTCCAGCGCATCGGTTTGCTCGACCAATTGTATTACTTGCTCGGGAGTCCCCACCGATTTGATAATCTGATTAAATAGCGTTCGGGTTTCATAGCCCAAAAAACTTACTTGAAGATTATAGGTTTGTGGAGGGATGTCTTCGAGAACAAAATAGCCTTGATCATCGGCTATAGCTCCCAAGTTGGTCCCAACCAGAACCACCGTCGCACCGGGTAATGGGGTGTTTGTTTTTGAATCTGTTATACGTCCGCTTAGGCTTCCCAAATTTTGGGCATGCAGGGTCGTGCCGATAAGTAGTACAAAAAGATATAGTCGCATTTCCCAATAAAAATACACATTAGCCTCGGAAAATTCTATTTTGTTTTACTATTTTTATAAAAAATTAAACACATTAAAAACTGCTATGGAAAACAAACGTCGAATTTTTCTTAAACAAGCCTGTGCACCCGTCTTGATGGCGGCTTTGGGTATACCTGTACTTGAAGCCTGTAGTAAGGAAGAGGGGTCAGAAGATTCTGGAACCAGCCCAACCAAAAGCGGACCAGTGACCATCAACTTATCGAATGCCCAGTTTAGTGATTTGGGCAATGTAGGTGGATGGGTCAATTATCTGGCCGAAAATCTTTTATTGATTCGCATCAGTACTACCGAAATTAGGGCCTTTGACAATGCCTGCCCACATCAAGGCAACCGCGATGGATGGTCGTTTGCCGACAATACCTTTACCTGTAGTTACCACAATAATAGCTATGAAAACAGCTGCAGTGGAAGTCTACGCTGTTATAGCACCAGTATTGCCAATGGAATTTTAACGGTCAGCCGTTAGTTGTTCTTTTTACGTTTAAGTTTGCGTAACTGCTTGGCGCGCGCCTTGTCCCGGCGCTGTTCAAACGCACTTTTTTCGACTTCCAACCGCTCTTGCTCTTTTACCTGAAAACCCTCCCTTAGGTTACTGAGTTCCCCGCGAGTTATACGTTCTTGGTCTGACGGCTGAATGGCTACATCGTTTTTGGTTAAGGTGGCCTTGTCGGTTTGCCTTCGTAAAATTTCTTTGGCCGCCTGTAGGTTGTAATAAATGCCGGGATCTATCATTTTGTTGGCCACAAAATTTTCGTTGGTTTTTTTGTCAAAACGAACAAAAACAAACCCTCCATTGATGGAGTCGAGTTTTACCCGGAACACTCGGGCTTGATTGGGCAAGGTTTGATAGATTACAATGTTTTCGGGTACATAACCTGCTAGGTCCAACAATTCTTCGACAAAGAGCATTTGCCCTTCTGAAGAGGGGTCATTGAGCGGCAATAGGATGTCGTAGTTTTCATCTTCATAGTCTTCCTCATCATCGGCTTGTGCATAGAGCACCGACAAACCGAAAAAGCACCATAGTGGAAGCCATATTAATTTTGAAGGACGCATGATCTAAGATACAACTTCTTGAGAAAAATAATAAACAATCAGCGCTTGCGCGAGCAAATAAGTCACCATGATGGAGGTGCTAAAGTAGGTGTAATCTACATAAAATGTGTTGATGGCAATTAGGCTGTCCGATAGGATAAAAAGGGTTGCACCCAACAAAATCACTAATCCTTGACTCGGCTGGGTGTAAAAGGCGTGAAAAGCAAGCATCCCAAAAAAACAAATCACCAGAGCATAGCCCATAACCGGGTATAAAAATGTATCGAGTGTAGGATAAAGCAGGGTCATAAATCCTACTGCATAGGTTCCGAAAATAAGTGTGGAAAGCAAAACAGCTCTAGGACACCAACTTTGTAATTTCATCAGCAATGCACTGTACAAAACATGAGTGATCAAAAATGACCCTAAGCCTGCCAAAAAAAACAGAGAGCCTTCACCCAACAAAAAAACATCGCCTAAAAAAGAAAAAAACAGTGCAAGCAACACCAATTTGTAAAAATTGGGGGTTACCCGATAATAGGCCCAGGCCAAAGCAGGGATTAAAAACGGTTTGGTTGCTACACGCAAGAGTTCTTCCCCCCCTTCGATGGCGAGGATATGGAGTAAACTTAGCAGAATAAATGGTAAAACGTAACCTATATTTCTGGTTCTCATAAGCTGTATTTGATCAACACCTGAATGTTGCGTCCCATCTCATCGGCATAAAATCGCAGTCGATTAAGGTAGCTTCGGTAGGTGGTGTTTGCAAGATTATCTACGATACATTGCAGTTGAATGCTACGCTGCCCCTCTAGATCCCATTGAAGTACAAGCGAGGAACCCCAAAGACTGTATCCGTTGGGTGGCGTGCTGATATCAATGGTTTTGGTGGTTAGCTGTCCATTTTCGATAAACTGGTAGGTAAAATTATTGTCGGGAAAAAATCGTTGGCTAGCCACCTGTGTATTGTAAATTTCCCACTTCCACCCTTTTTTTTGCGGATGCACAAATACCAGCTTCTGGTGTGCAGAAAGTGGGGGAATATGAATTAGATCGATTTGAGTTTTTGCCTCTTTGGCGCGCACCCAATTGGTTTGCTGAAGGAGGCTTATTTGAGGGTGAACACGCCACTGCATCTCAAAATCTACCCCTACAAATTGAGCATCTACCCCTTTGTAGTGGTAATAGGGAAAAGCCCCACGGATGGTCTGTTCAAAACCGGCAGGTTCGAGCAATATAAAATCGTTGACCCAGGACAGATAGGGGGTCAAATTCAGGTTTAAGCCCTCCTTGATGTAAGTACTGTTTAATAAAACCTTATGGGCAATCTCTTTTTTAAGGTCCAAGCTCCCATATTCTATGGTTGCTAAGGCATGATGTAAACCATCGCTAAAAAGCTCGGCAGCATTGGGAGCCCGTTGGGATAGATTGTAGTTGAGGGTTGTTTCAAACACAGGATTCCATTGTGAGCGTACTCCGGTCGAAAAGGCCCAATTGAGAAATTCAAATTTTGGGCGGGTCAATAATTGAGTGCTTAGCCTACGTACTTCAAATTGCGAATAGCGGTTGTCATAGCCACGCTGTTCCCATTCATTGATATCGTAATATTTTTGGGCATCCATCAATGTCCAATCCAGGCGAAGCCCCGCGTCTATGGTCAAAGAATTGTCGGGTTGGTAACGGGCGGTTGTATAGCTCGCCAGCGTATATTTAAGGTAATCGGGTATCAAGCGTTTGACACCGGTGTCAGGATTGGAAAAATTGTCTTGCAATTCAGCCTGAATACCAGCGGTATAAGCCATGGACTCAGCACCTGTCCACGCCAAATAAGCCGCAAGGTTTTGGGTCATCAATTGCAGGTCGATCGCTGCCTTGTTTCGGTCTTCTCCCCTTCGGATATCAAATTCCTCCCGTTGGTTCCATTGAAAATTATAGTGAACTTCTAATTTGGTATCAGCAGCCCAACGTTTGAAGTAATAAAACTTGGCATTATGGTGTTGTGACTGTTGTTTGGGTGCTGCTATGGTATAGGTAAAAGGGTCGATACGCAAGGGGACTTCACTTCTAAGTGCCCGTTCTAAATCTTCAACATTCCCCACATGTGCTGCACGTAGTATACCTATGGTATTTTGAAAGAAACTATAGTTGACCTCCCATCCTTTAAGGAATTGATTACGTCCCCATTGCATGCTCATGGCGGCTTCGGTCCATCCAGTGTTGGACAAATTATAGGCGGGGGCCTGAGCATCTCCTCTCTTTTTAATCGTCGCTTGGCCTTTCACATAGTTTCCGTTGGCAAAACCTTTAACCAAACTCCCGGTCATCGCACCTCCACGACCATTGGCCGATGCCGAAGATAATAGGTGACCATAAAGCGTATCTTTTAGAAAGGGTTTTCCTTTTTGCATGACGATAACCCCCCCGGGGGTGTCACCACCATAACGCAAGGTGGCGGCGCCTTTGATGACACTGATTTGCTCAACAGCATTAAGGTCTACAGTTGGTGCATGGTCTGCACCCCACTCTTGGTCGTTGACCCGAACACCCTCTGATACTAGGGCTACACGCGCGCCAAACATCCCGTGGATGACGGGTTTTACAATCACATTTCCGGTTTTGAGTGTCGTGACTCCCGATACTTGTGATAGGGCATCACCCAAACTTTGACCACTGAAGCGTTCAAGCTCGTTCCCCTGAAGCACAACCTCTGGGGTGGTCTCTGTATTTTTTTGCCTTTTTTGTTCCTCTACAATTATTTCGTTGAGCGCAGTAATATGGTGCTCAAGAAAAAAAGTTTCGTCCAAATCGGTTTGTAAAGACAGCTGTTTAGTATAGTCGTCACAACTTGGGTGACTGATCCGAAGGGTGTAATTCCCCGCACAAAGCGATTCGAGCACAAACAAACCCCGGGCATCACTATAGGTGTAGACTTGATTTTCTTCCAATACAATCAACGCACCTTCGAGTGGTATATTTTCATGACGGTCCATCACCCGCCCACGTAATTCGACCGAACAATCTTGGGCAAATCCGGATGTTAGTGACCCGATTAGGCCACACAACAACAGCAATACATACCCACGATGCATAGCGAAATAATTAATATAGTTTAAGGGGCTGACCGAGGCCAACCCCTATGGTTTATCCAATCGTAATATTTAAATCGATTTGGGCATCTGTTTCTCCACCGATTCCGTTTCGGGTGGTTCCTTGCTTATTGTCCGGCTCATGAATCAAGTACAAGCGAACCAAGGTCTCACCTGTGGCTTTGGCTTCCCATGTGGTGTGCAAACCGATGGCTTGGTTATCACTATCACGAGTGTCGTTGCTCGATGAACTGATGGCCAATTGGGCGGCAGAACCAATTTCGTAAAAAACAAAATGATCATCAGCCTCTTCGCGCACCTCTTCGGTAACATCTTCAATATCAGCAGGGTTTGTCGCATTTAAAAAAGAAACCGAAGCTCGATAAGTCGCTCCTTCCGATAGGGAGATGGCCAATCCAGTATCGCCTTCGTTCCAGGTATAGGTCGATTGTTCGTTGGTGCTATTGTTGGTCAGTTCGATCACTACGCGGTCGATGACCTCTTCTTCATTCACAGGCGGCGGGTCGTCTTTGGTACAGCTGGTTAATTGTATGGTAAATAAGAGTGCAAGGGATGAAAATATGTGTATGTGTTTCATAGTTAATTTATTAAGGATTAAAAATAATGGGGCGCTCCGAAGAGCTATCAAAA
>RFYP01000054.1 GCA_009921175.1 Flavobacteriia bacterium
ACAAAACGTCTGCCCCGGTCGGGAGAAGCGGTATTCCATTTTAGAGGTTTAAGATTTTTTTTAGGTGTGCTTTGTCTACCGCTGTTCCAGCAAAATCATCAAAGGCCTTTTGGGTTGCCTCGATGATGTGGGTTTGAATAAACGGCGCACCCTCGCGGGCACCCTGTTCAGGACTTTTGATACAGCATTCCCATTCGAGAACAGCCCAGACATCACAACCGTATTCGGTGAGTTTGGTGAAAATTCGTTTAAAATCAATTTGACCATCACCCGGAGAACGGTAGCGCCCAGCACGATCGATCCAGTCGCCATAGCCTCCAAAAGCCCCTTTTTTGCCGTTGGGGCGAAACTCGGAGTCTTTGACATGAAAAGCCTTGATAAAACTGTGGTAGTGGTCGATATAGGTGATATAATCGAGTTGTTGAAGCACAAAGTGACTCGGGTCATAGAGGATATTTACCCGTTTATGATTTCCGGTGGCTTCCAAAAAAAGTTCAAAGGTTACTCCGTCATGGAGGTCTTCACCCGGGTGTATCTCATAACAGACATCAACGCCATTTTCGTCAAAATGGTTTAAGATGGGTAGCCAACGCTTGGCCAATTCTTCAAAACCGAGTTCAACCAGGCCTTTGGGACGCTGAGGCCAGGGGTGCCAGGTATGCCAAAGCAAAGCCCCCGAAAAAGTAGCATGGGCTTTTAGTCCTAATCGGCGGCTGGCAGTAGCCGCTTTTTTGACCGTTTCTATAGCCCATTGAGTTCGGGCTTTAGGGTTGTTTTTGACGGCATCCGGTGCAAAATTGTCAAACATTACATCATAGGCCGAATGTACAGCGACTAACTGCCCTTGTAGGTGGGTCGATAGCTCGGTGATTTCTAACCCATAGCTGTTGATTTTACCTTTGAGATCATCGCAATAGGTTTGGCTTTCGGCTGCCTGATCGAGATCGATCAAAAAATCGACCCAAGTAGGAATCTGTATCCCTTTATACCCTAGATCTGCTGCCCATTGGCAGAGCCCGTCTAAGGAGTTAAAAGGGGCTTTTTGATCGACAAATTGCGCCAAAAAAAGCGCCGGTCCCTTGATCGTTTTAAGCATGTTTTTGTTTTTTAAAATTTATTCCATCGCTACCCATTGATTTCCTTTTTGGTGGGAGTCAACGACTTTTTCTATAAACTGCATTCCCCGAACGCCCTCGTGTAAGGAAGGGTATTCGCCGTCAAAAGCCTGTTCGCCCAAAATGGCCTTGGCCACCCCTTTATAGATGTTGCCCATGGCATCAAAAATACCTTCGGGATGCCCCGATGGGATTTTGACCCCGTCTTGGGCGATGGCACTGTTGTATGCATTTCCACGTTTATAAGTCTGAAAAGGTTGATCGGGATGGAGGTAGTGCAAATAATTTGGGTTTTCCTGTTCCCATTTTAGTCCTCCTTTACGCCCATAGATGGCAACCGTAAAGTTGTTTTCTTCTCCGGTTGCAATTTGACTAGTTCGTATGACACCTTTGGCGTTGTTTTTCATCCGTATCAAAATCGTACCGTCCACATCCATTTGGTTGTCCTCGTAGAGGTAGTTTAGATCGGCCAATATTCGGTCGACCTCCTGGCCGGTTACATATTCGAGCATATCAAAGGCATGAGTTCCGATATCACCAACACAGCAACTGATCCCAGATTTTTCGGGTTGTAGTCGCCAGGTGGTTTGGCGTTGGTCTTTATCGTGAATAATCGGATTGATCCATCCTTGGTAGTACTGCAAGTCGACCCGCTGAATTTCGCCTATGGCCCCCTCGGCAATCATTTGCTTCATTTGTCGAATCATCGGATAGCCGGTATAGGTATAGGTAACAGCAAAAATTGCTTTTTTGGTTTGTTGAAGTGCTGCCAGCTCGAGGGCTTCTTTGTAGGTGGTGGTCAAGGGTTTTTCACAAATGACATGGAAGTCGTTTTCGAGCAGTTGTTTGGCCATCGGGAAATGCAAAAAATTGGGCGTCAATACCGAAACAACTTGAATTCGATCTTCTTTTGGTCGTTTGTTTTCTCCCTCAACCAAGGCATCTATAGTATCGTACACCCGTGTGGGGTCGAGTTCTAGTTTGTCGGCAAAACTGCGGTTTTGTTCGGGATCGGGGTTAAAACAACCGCCCACCAATTCGTATCGGTCATACATATTGGCGGCAATCCGATGGACGATGCCAATCAACGAATCTCCCCCTCCTCCAAGAATTCCGAGTCGGATTTTATGCTTCATGCTTCAATCGCTATTTTTTCGTTTTTAAAAGACACCCACAAAAATATAAATACTAAAACGGAGAACCCAGCGGGAAGTAGCCAAATTTGCGACCAGTCGTGGCCGTCTCCAACTACATATTGATCGGTGATATAGCCGGCACTTCTAAATCCGATGAGCATCCCAAGTCCGTAGGTCGCCAAGGTGATTAGTCCTTGTGCAGCACTTTTGAACTTTTCACCGGCTTTATAGTCGGTGTAGATTTGACCCGAAACAAAGAAAAAGTCATAACAAATTCCGTGGAGGATGATCCCAAAAATCAGCATCCAGCTTTGTTCGCCCGCATCGCCAAAGGCAAAAAGCACGTAGCGTAAGGCCCAGGCAATCATCCCAAACAACAGGGTGGTTTTGATGCCATACCGTTTTAAAAAGAGGGGTAACAACAACATAAATCCGACTTCGGACATTTGTCCGAGGGTCATTTTTCCGGCAGCGGCTTCCATGCCAATTTCATTCAAAAATTGATTGGCGTGTTGGTAGTAAAAGGCCAAGGGAATACAGATTAAAATGGATGCGATAAAAAAAACCAAAAAGCGTACATCTTTTAACATCGCTAAGGCATCGAGTCCAAGAATATCTTTGATACTGGCTTCTCCTTCTGCGGTGGGGGGTGTTTTGGGCAGTGTAAAACTAAACAGTCCCAACAAGGCCGAGGCCCCGGCGGTGAAGTAAAAGGTGTTTTGTAACAAGTTTTTGGATTCCCAGCCGAGGTAACCAATGACTACCCCTGCAACGATCCATCCTACAGTACCCAGTACACGAATATTGGCAAATTCTTTTGAGGGGTCTTTCATCTGGCGAAACGCGACAGCGTTGACCAGGGCCAAGGTCGGCATATACAAGATCATATAGATCAGAATATAGGGGTAAAAGGCTGCGAAATCTGCCGCCACAGCCGCTTGGTAGAGTAAAAAAGCACCGATAAGATGCAATACCCCCAGGATTTTTTGAGCCGAAAAATACCGATCGGCAATCAATCCAATGATAAACGGTGCAACAATGGCACCAATGGATTGGGTTTCATACGCCATGGCCAATTGACCACCACTGGCATTAAAGGCCTGTGATAGATAGGTGCCCATGGTGACAAACCAACCGCCCCAAATAAAAAATTCGAGGAACATCATGGTCGATAATTGAAGTCGAGTAGTTGTATTCATTTTGGTTTATTTAATTGATTTATAGTCCTTTTGAAGCTTTTAACAATAGGGATTGAGTAGCCAAAATTCCTTCTTCTTCCGATAGAACATCGCCCTCGTATTCGACACCGATAAACCCGTTGTAGTCATGGGATTTGACAATTTCGAGCATTTTTCTAAAATCGATATTACTTTCATTCCCTTCGGCATCAAACGCAAACGATTTGGCACTAACGCCAAAGGCCGTTTCCATCATTTCATCTACTCCTTTGTAGATGTCATAGACGTCCTTACAACTGCCGTCAAAAATTGAGCCGTAGCCTTCTTCACTGATACAGAAATTCCCAAAGTCAGGGAGTGTACCACAGTTATCCATGCCCACGCCTTTCATGACCTGCATCAAAAGGGGAACATTGGAGGTAATACGCCCGTGGTTCTCTACAATCACGTTTACTCCAAGGGGCTGGGCATAAGTACACAGCTCTTTCATACTGACGATGGAGTTGGCTATCCATTGGTCCGGATCTTTTTCCCCGTACAAGTTTAACCGGACTGAAGAGCAGCCCATTTTAGCGGCCGCATCAATCCACAGCTTATGATTGGCGATGGCTGTTGCTCGGGTTTCGGCATCTGAAGAGGCCAAATCACCTTCACCATCAACCATGATCAGTACATTTTGCAGACCATGTTCCGCGGCCAATGCGTTATTTTGGGCGATGAAATTTTCCATAGCGGCCACCTTATCTTCACTGTCGTTCACATCGGGATAAAGCTGACTGACGTATTCAAGTCCTTCAAAGCCCCACTTTTTGGCCAAAGAGGCAAATTCATAGGGACTGACCTCTCCCGAACGTATCATACGGTGGATGGACCACTGTGCTAAGGATATTTTAAAAAAAGGTTGCGCCCAAGCCACTTCTTTCTTTTGAGGAGTGTCGTTACAGCTCTGAAAAAACACAAACCCCATGCTTAGCACAAGACCTGTAGCAATTGTATAAATTCTTGATTTCATTGATATGGATTTTCCTAAGTTGGTTTCTAAAATACGATTAATATTGAAATTTAAAAGCACCAAAATTTTCCTTAGCGCAGAATTGCATCCCTATAAATTTTTGTACCAACCTAAAATTTCTATATTTGGTTAGAACAAAAAAAATCAAACCTCACCATATGAATACTGAATTTGATGCTATCGTTGTTGGTACGGGAGTTAGTGGAGGTTGGGCCGCCAAAGAACTCTGTGAAAAAGGACTAAAGACCCTGGTTCTTGAACGCGGAAGAATGGTCAAGCATATTGAAGACTATCCCACCATGCATAACGATCCTTGGGATTACCCTGCTGGAGACCTTATCACCAAGGAGACTAGAGAACGACAAGGCAAGCAATCCCGAACCGGCTACACGACCACCGAATCACACAAACATTTTTTTGTCGATGATATCGACCATCCTTATAATGAAGACCAACCATTTGACTGGATGCGAGGGTATCATGTAGGGGGACGTTCATTGATGTGGGGGCGTCAAAGCTACCGGTTGAGTGATTATGATTTTGAGGCCAACCTTAAAGACGGTATCGCTGTCGATTGGCCCATTCGCTACAAAGACATCGCACCTTGGTATGATTATGTCGAAGACTATATCGGTGTGAGCGGGGAAAATTTAGGCCTACCACAGTTGCCCGATGGGAAATTTCTAAAACCCATGGAGATGAATTGCTTGGAAGAACACGTCAAAGAATCTCTTGCGAATAATTACAACGATCGAGTGATGACCATTGGCCGAACCGCACACATCACCGAGGGGACCAAACCCGGAAGCGGTCGTAGCAGTTGCCAATACCGAAACCGTTGTATGCGCGGATGTCCGTTTGGCGCCTATTTTAGTAGTGTGACTTCGACCTTACCCGCAGCCGAAGCTACCGGTAATATGACCCTAAGGCCCAATTCCATTGTACACGAAGTCATTTATGACGACAGCAGCCAACGGGCTACAGGTGTACGTGTGATTGATACCGAAACCAAAGAGACGATAGAATTTAAGGCTAAAGTAATTTTCTTGTGTGCTTCGGCCGTTGCTTCGGCTTCTATCTTAATGCAATCTACCTCAAGCCGTTTTCCCAACGGTCTGGGTAATGACTCTGGGGAGTTAGGACACAACATTATGGACCACCATTTGGGCGTGGGTGCCTACGGGACTTTTGAAGGCCTGGAAGATAAATACTACACTGGACGTCGTCCGAACGGTATTTATATTCCTCGCTTTAGAAACCTCGGAGGAGCCACCGACCGTAAAGATTTTATCCGTGGCTATGGATATCAAGGAGGGGCTTCGCGAAGTAGTACCGGAGTACAAAGTGCCGAAATGGCCTTTGGCGCATCCTTTAAGGAAGAAATTCTCAAGCCGGGACAATGGACGATGAGTTTGGGTGGTTTTGGAGAAATCCTACCTTACCACGAAAACAAAATGTACCTGGATTACGACAAAAAGGATCAGTGGGGGCTACCCACCGTGACCTTTGAGGCGACCATCAAAGAAAACGAGCTAAACATGCGTAAAGACATGATGGAACAAGCAGTTGAAATGTTGGATAAAGCAGGGTTAAAAAATGTTGGTTCCTACGATAGAGGCTATTCAATCGGACTTGGAATCCACGAAATGGGAACCGCCCGTATGGGTCGTGATCCCAAAACTTCGGTTTTGGGGGCTTACAACCAAATACATGCCGTGCCCAACGTCTATGTGACCGATGGCGCTGCCATGACCTCCGCCGGAAACCAAAATCCATCATTGACCTATATGGCCCTGACAGCACGTGCAGCCAGGCATGCGGTAGAACAACTCAAAAACAACAACCTCTGAAACAAACGACCATGAATAGAAGACAAGTTTTAAAAAACCTCGGATATACCTTTGGGGCGACGGCTATGACCCCCACCGTTTTGAGCATCCTCCAAAGTTGTACTAATACCGAGGGCTGGTCACCCAAAATCATTCCTGCATCAAAGACAGCAGATTTGGAAGCCGTTTTGGATATCATTTTGCCCAAAACCGATACCCCTTCTGCTTCCGAATTGAATTTAATTCGATTTGTTGATGCCTATATGGATATCGTTGTAAGTGAAAAAGACCAAAACCTGTTTTTACAGGGGTGGGATGCTTTTTTAGCCATTACCCAGTCTGAAAATAGTAGTACAGATGCTGCGGCCTTGGAAGGACAACTCGTTAAATACCTCAGGGCAGAACGACCCAAACAAGGGAAATGGCGACAGGATTTGTACAGCTATCTTGAAGAACTTGAGAAAAATGGAACCGCCGATGCTCCCCAAGAAGCACTAGCCTATAATTCCATTTCTAGGTTACGTGACTTGGCTGTGACTGGCTTTCGAGGGTCCGAATACATTGGAGAGCAGGTATTGGCCTATGCGCCAATTCCAGGCCAACAACAAGGCTGTGTGGACCTGATGGAAACTACCGGAGGAAAATCCTGGTCACTCTAAGTTAGAGGGTTCGCAAATATTCGGCAATCGC
>RFYP01000055.1 GCA_009921175.1 Flavobacteriia bacterium
TGCACAAGCCCAAGCGCTTTTTTGGTGCTGCCCGAAATATTGAGGGAGGTGGATCACTCTCCATCATTGCTACAGCCTTGACCGAAACAGGTTCTAAAATGGATGAGGTGATTTTTGAAGAATTTAAGGGTACAGGAAACATGGAATTGCAACTCGACCGACGAATTGCCAACCGCCGAATTTTCCCAGCCATCGATTTGGTGTCTTCCAGCACCCGTCGCGACGACTTGCTATTGGACGAAAACACCATTCAACGGATGTGGATTATGCGCAAATACTTAGCCGATATGAATCCCGTTGAGGCGATGGAGTTTATCAACGACCGCTTTACCCGTACGACCAGCAACGAAGAATTTTTGATTTCGATGAATTCCTAAGCCTATCTGCTTACAAACGGAAAACGGAAAACATCAATCTCACCTTAAGTTAAGCTGATCCAAATCTTTTTTTAGGCGTTTAAAGCCCAAGGTATCTTTTACCCTTTGATCGATAGGATTTTTCCCTGTTTGGAGATACATCCAAGAGGCGGCAATTTTCCCATAGGCCATTGCACCTTTGGCGCCTACGCCGGACATCCCCCCCAACACTATAAATCGGGTATTGGGTGTGCCATCCTCCTGAACGATGGGCGTTACCAAAGGTACTTCGGCCTCCGTTAGAGAATACACACAAGAATAGCCCCCTGCAAAGGATAGATTCTCTGCGGTAAGCGGCAGATTGAGTAACTGAAGGTAGTCTGCCGTATGCCCACGACTCCAGGCAATTTCTTCAGGGGACAAGGTTTGCCCCCACACCGTGTCGAGATCGGTAATGGGCGTTCGTTGAAAATGCCCTCCGATTTTCAAAACAGGGACCTGAGCCTCGTCATAATATTCGATCATCGAAAAAAAGCTATCGGCTCGGGTACCCCTGGCACTGTTAATCACCGGATAGAAATTGCCAATCTTGTCCTTTTGATCTTGATCTAAGGCCCTGTATTGTGCCTGGTCGATTTATAGAAATGCAAGAAATACCCGCTGCGGTTGGATCAATTGTGCAAAATAAGGGGCCACATCTTTGAGCAAACGCCCCGTATAAGGCCCTGCGGCCGATACAATGTTTTTGGCATATAAACGCTGTTTTTCTCCGGTTTGGCTATCGGTGGTGTGCACTACATAGCGGTCGAGTTGGGTGTTAAATGAAATATTCTCAACCCCTGTATTATAGCGAATGGCTTGCCCTTGGTATAGCAGCGCCCGATGCAAGTAGCGAATCAGCTGCTGTGGATTGAGTGTGCCCGACAGCGGGTTGTATTCACGCTGCATCAGGACCCCTTGGGGTAACTGTACATCAAATTTGGCCTGTCCTTCTTCGGGAGTTAGGGCTAACGCATAGTCAATTTCCTGGTGTAGCAGGGAGGCCAGCAGTTGGTCGTAAATGGCTTGCCGGCCGACATAAGTAACCGGATTGGTGGTATAAATTTGATCGATGGCATAGCCTTGATCGGGAGCCACTCCTTGGAGGTAATCCACCAGGATTTGGGTTTCGGCTACGGCAGTATTGTGAAGGTAAGACCACATATCATGTCCACGGTTGTTACTCCGGGCGATACGGGCTTGGCCATAGCTCGACCCTTCCTGGTAAATACTGTCTTGTTTTTCTAACAACAATACGGCTTGGTCTTGCTTGGCGAGCTGCCATGCTGTAGAACTACCCATCAAACCGCCACCAATAACAATGGTTTCATGATCGTTTGCAAGGGAGCTTGAAGACGGTCCAGCGCAGTGAACAAAAAGAAAATAAAGACCGATTAAATTGAGGGATGGTTTCATTTTTAATTGGATTTGGGGTTTTGATTACACGAGTCTAAGGTAGTGAAATCTATAAAATGGGTTAATTGAAATAATCAAGCCATGTTTACTTGTTGTTGGAAGAATCAAACATAAGACTTTTTATAGCTTCAATATGCGGGAAATCGAACATCGAACTATGCGAACCACCAGGTATTCTGTAAGTAACGGCATTTTTTAGTGCCAAAAAGCTTAATTCTTCATCCATTAGACGACCTACTGCCTGATCGTTTTCACCATAGGCAAAAATAACTTGATTCAACATTTTGTTTTCGAGCATTTTGAGGTAACGGATTTTTCTCAGTCCGGCCTCTAATCGCATACGAGCATAATTTTCTTTTTTTTCTTGTTCGGCAAAAGACGCATTTAATTCAAAAGGTGTGGGAGTAATACCCGCTTTAAAATAATAGCCTTTTCGGTCTCTAAAACCTTTCCATACAATATCCGGCATTTGCAAACGACCGGCCATGATCAAATATTTTCCGCATCAATCTCTTTACTAGCCATTAGTGCTGGAATTATCAATGCACCAAAAGAATGGCCGATGATGTATATTTTTTTGTTTTGATCCTCAAAATAGCTTGCCACACGATAAAGGATTTCCACCGATAGTGAATCTTCTTTGATCGCCCGTTCAAAACTTAGGTTTTCGTTTAAACCAATGATTAATTCATCGTTATAGGTATTGGCCTGATGTACATATACTTCATGAAAATTGGACAATCCCAAATCATCAAAGTAGGAGGTATCCAAAGTAGTGTCTGGCCCCCCGTTGCAATACAAAATGGCAATTTGGGCACCGGTATCACCTTTTTCTACAAATAGCGAGCGGGTATCCTCGGGCAATTGGGTGATCGCTTCTTCATCCGGAGGTAGTTCTTTTTTCTGACAAGAAGTCAATACCAGTCCTACAACACAAATGAACATGGGCACAAGGAGGCTGATCCGTTTGGGATTTTTATCGGTATTTCGATTCGTTTGGGATTGTAAGGTGCTATTTGTGGAAAAAATTCTGTAGAGGAAAAAATCAAAATGACGGTGTGATAAACGCGAATATAAATGGGAAATTGATTTCCAAAAACCACAAAAAAATAACTGGATTAAAGCAAAGATTTGGAGGCGCATAAGGTAAGTATCTGGGATTGACTATATAAAATTAATCAAATTTTGGGGAATAAAAAAAGGCTTCCATGTGGAAGCCTTTTGATTGGGTAATGATCAACGCTTATAAAGAAGCGACATGCTTGGCCAGCTTAGACTTGAGGTTGGCCGCTTTGTTAGCATGAATAATATTTTTCTTGGCGAGTTTATCGACCAAGGAGATAACCACCGGAAACAATTTGTTGGCTTCTTTTTTGTTGGTCAGCTCACGTAATTTACGGATGGCATTACGGGCCGTTTTGTGTTGAAAACGGTTACGTAGCCGTTTCTTTTCGTTGGAACGAATTCTTTTTAGTGCAGATTGATGATTTGCCATAATTATACTTTAAAGCTAGTAGCCCGTAGGGGAATCGAACCCCTCTTTCCAGGATGAAAACCTGGCGTCCTAACCGATAGACGAACGGGCCAGTAAAAACGTTTGCAAATTTACATGAAAAAAGGAATAACGCAATCGATATTTCAATAAAGTCTTTCCCGACCCCTTATAAATTTGCGAGGCAAAAATAAATCTTTTTTAATGGAAAACAAGCTGTGGCATCATCTTTTTAGTACGCCTTGGCAAACAATACCCGCCGGGTAGAAGGTTTTCCCGAAAATACGCAGCTTCCGGCTTCCTCCGGTGCATCCAATGGAATACAACGTATGGTGGCCTTGGTCGCGTTTTTAATGGCTTGTTCGGTGGCTTCGGTACCGTCCCAATGGGCGGCGATAAACCCGCCTTTTTTATGCAACACCTCTTGAAAATGATCAAAATCATCCACCACGGTAATATGCTCCTCACGAAAAGCTAAGGCTTTGACATAGAGGGCTTCTTGAATGGTCTCCAAAAGTTCGACCACCACAGGAATCAGCTCATTCTCGGCCACAAACTGCTTGGTAAGCGTATCACGTCGAGCGAGCTCCACCTGCTGTTTTTCCAAATCCTTGGGGCCAATGGCAATCCGTAGGGGAACGCCTTTAAGTTCGTATTCGTTGAATTTAAATCCGGGTTTAAAATTGTCACGGTTGTCAAACTTTACACGGATTTGGTGGGCTTCGAGTTGTTTTTTAAGTGCTTCGGCTTTATCGGCTACGGCTTGGCGTTCTTCTTCCGAACGGTAAATAGGAACAATCACCACTTGGTCCGGGGCCAATTGGGGCGGCAATACCAATCCGTTGTCGTCACTGTGTGTCATGATGAGTGCACCCATTAGGCGGGTAGACACCCCCCAAGAGGTGGCCCAAACATAGTCCAGAGAACCGGATTGAGTAGCAAATTTAACATCAAAGGCCTTGGCAAAATTTTGTCCCAAAAAATGTGAAGTCCCGGCTTGTAACGCCTTTCCGTCCTGCATCAAAGCTTCGATACAAAAGGTTTCGACCGCTCCGGCAAATCGCTCGGCTGGTGACTTGAGCCCCTGAATGACCGGGATTGCCATAAAACGCTCGACAAAATCGGCATACACCTGATTCATCTGACGTGCCTCGTCCAACGCTTCTTGCTCGGTAGCATGAGCCGTATGCCCTTCTTGCCATAAAAATTCGGCGGTGCGTAAAAACAAGCGTGTACGCATTTCCCATCGAACCACATTGGCCCATTGATTGATTAAAATGGGTAAATCTCGGTAGGATTGAATCCAATTCTTATAGGTATTCCAAATGATGGCTTCGCTGGTTGGACGAACCACCAAGGGTTCTTCGAGTTTGGCCTCAGGATCGACCATCAATTCACCCTTTTTATCGGGGTTGTTTTTCAACCGATAATGGGTCACCACTGCACATTCTTTGGCAAAGCCTTCGGCATTTTGTTCTTCTGCTTCAAACAAACTTTTTGGGACAAAAAGCGGAAAATAGGCATTTTGATGGCCTGTGGCTTTAAACATCTTATCGAGTTCGGCTTGCATCTTTTCCCAGATGGCATAACCATAGGGTTTGATGATCATACAGCCACGAACTGCAGAAGTTTCGGCCAGGTCGGCTTTCACAACCAACTCGTTGTACCATTTGGAATAATCTACCGAACGTTTTGTTAAATTTTTTGACATTTATGGGTTTGGCACGCCTTTTGTGCTAAGGTTAGTTGAACTGAATCACAAAGCTACTACTTTGCCGTGTTGTATTCAAAAAAAATAAAGATTATGAAAAATTTGACACCTACTTCCCTTTTTCGAACAATCTTCTTCTTCGGAATAGCAACGCTTCTTCTAAGCTGTGGTACCTACCAAGGCAGTTATTACTACGGCAATGACGGCATCTACGAAGCACGTACCGTTTACCGCGAATACGCTACTACCCCTGCAACCAATTCAGGAGCCAATCGCTATTATAAAAATTATTTTCAAAACCTTTCGGATGATTACGGAATACCTAGTGAGCAAGGCACTGTTTTTACCGATGTCGATGCATACACTAGTGTAGACTCTACAGCCAGAAACCAACAGCCTTGGGGAGCCCAAACGCAAAAAACAGAAGTTTATGTCATCGATAACACCCGAAACTTTGCCCAGAACTTCGGGTTTGACTGGTATTACAACACCTGGGGCTACCCTTATTGGGGGTATTATCAACCCTTTGGATGGTGGAACCGTCCCTATCGTTTTTCCAATCCCTATTGGGGATGGAGCTACTACAGCCCTTTTTATAATTCCTATTACAATGGCTTTTACGGGCCGTACTGGGGGTGGTCTTACGGGTGGAATAACTTTGGATATGGATACGGATTCGCTTATGGACCGAACCATCACGGTATACACCTTAACCCACGAAGATCGGTGTCTCGTGTAGCCAGTCGTCGAGGCGAAAAAGGCTATGGCAGTACGACCAACAATACCCGAACAGCCATTAACCGAGGGGCTTCCCGCGAAGTCACCGGTGTACGAAATACTAACAGTACAACAGGAACTCGGGTGAGCTACAATGCAGGACGCTATTTAAATGCAGCCTCTATTGACAACGTTCCCACAACACTAAGACGTTCTTCCTCCTCACAAACTGGAAGTCGAGCATTACCCAGTCGATCGGTGGTGCGTGTCCGTTCAACAGCCACGCCTCGCGCCAATGCGCAAAGCAGCGGGCGAAGCAGTCAACGAAATTCTACTGTTTCACGACCCAGTACACGCGCACGCTCAACACCTGCTCGGAGTTCATCCTTTAGCTCCGGGAGAAGCAGCAGTTCGTCTGCCGGGCGTTCATCGAGTTCGGGACGACGAAATAATTAACCGCTTAGCACACCCAAAGACATGAAAATTAGACCACTCTTAGCGATTATCGCAATTCTTTCTGGTGCCCTGGTCAAGGGGCAAACCGGCTACGATGCCTTTCGGTACAGCCAAGAAACCCTCCAAGGTTCGGCACGCTACATGGCTTTGGCCGGTAGTTTCGGTGCCTTGGGCGGTGATTTTTCTGCCATCGTCAACAACCCTGCTGGAGCCGCTGTTTTTTTGACTTCCGAAATTGGTTTAAGTGCTAATTTCACCAACCAAGAGGTCGGTGCTAGCCTAGGTAATGGAATGAAAAAACTGGACCAAACGCGCTTTGATATCGATCAGTTTGGGATGGTTTTCCCCCTTAATGATAACCGCGAAGATTCGGATTGGCCCCGGATAGCTTTTGCTTTTAACTACCAAAAAAACAATGATTATGACCAATCGTTCAATGCGGTAGGTACGTCCAATGTCGGTTTGGATCGCTATTTTTTATACTATGCCAACGGACTGGCCTTGTCCAATGTATCTCTGTTAGACGGTGAAAGCATTCCAGAACTGTATCAATACCTCGGTGATGAATTGGGCTATGGTGCCCAA
>RFYP01000056.1 GCA_009921175.1 Flavobacteriia bacterium
GAAATTACTTTGTAGGAAGGATATCGGTCAAAAAGTGCTTGAACCGAATCTTTGACGATCGACAATACATTGGAGTTGGTCAAACAAAGTTGGGTAGGCAAGCGCTGACCATTCCGTAAGGCGTAGTATTCGGGGTGTTCAGCATAATATTTTTCGTGAGGCATAAATTTATGAAAGGTATGTACCCGTGCTTCGGGTATATAGTCTGGAAACGCTACATCGGTCACCCGTAGTTTTTGAGCAAATTCGGGGTGCTCATAAAATAACCGGGCATGGACTGTGCGGGTGGTGACCTTTGGGCGATGCGAAAGGACCTCTCCTTTAGGAAGTGCAAAAGTTGATCGCAGAGGAATATGCATCGTTTCAGGGTCATACCAGCGCACACCGAGTTGTTGCTCCAGAAAAGCATAGAGTCCACCAAAAGCCATTTCCTTGGAATTCGCCTGAAAAACCAAGTCCTGATCTTGCCATGAGATCTTTATAAAATCTGTAGGCTGTTCTACCAACTCAAAACGAATTTTGGGTCCTTGAGCATCTAGTGCTACTTTTTCCAGGCGAATGGACGTGGCTTTTTGTAAATAGACATTCAGGCTATCTGCAACGTCCTGAAGCGGTTCGATGGCCGCCAAACCGAGATGGGCTTTTCCTTTTGTAATTACAGGAATCGATGGGTTGCTACAGGCCAGCTGTAAGAGGATAAAAAAACCAAGAATCAAAACTCTATGCATACTACCAAAATAAAATTTCATCGACAAACAACCACGAATCTTCACCTGCTGCCGGATGCCAGTCGGGAAGTTTTTGAACATTTTCTACGATCACTTTAAGGGCTGTATGGTTTTGCAATGCTACGGGGACCGTAAAACTCTTTTTGGTGTTTTCGGTTGGTATATTTTTAGGACGATAGTTATAGCGGCCAACCTCTTCATAGGCTCCTTGTTGGTTTAGGCCCATCACCCGAACCCGTTTGGGGTAGATGATCCATCCTCCTATGGATTCCATACAGCTCACCGTAACGTTTTTGATGGACTCTCCCGGGGCGAGTTGGGTGGAAAAAACTAAATCGTTGCCCGAGAAGCCCAGCCATTTACCGTCGGCAAAATTGGTTGTCCCTTCTTCAAAATCAAACAATTTATGTACGCCCGAGTAGCGGTTTGAAGGTTGGGTTTCCATGGTATAGTCGGTGATGGTTTTATTGACCTTAAAAAAGTCTTCTTCAAATACATCACTCGGCAGCCATCCCTCTTTAAAAATACGGGCTTTAAGGGTCAGGCTTTTGTCAATGATGATTTCCCGGTCAAATAGGGTCGATGTAGAATCCGGTTCACTGCCGTCCAGAGTATAGCGAATGATCTGCCCTTTTACCTGATCGTAAAAAGCTACACGCTGTTCGGTTTCAAAAAGGGTTTTTTCGGTAGTCATCAACGGAGGTTTAAGCTGTTGTGGAGAGGCAAAACCCTCAAATACACCAAAAACCAGTTTAATGGCTGTTTTTTCCTGCAAGGTGTTTTCTTCGTTAGCATCCACAGTCGTATTCCAGGCATAAATTCGTTCTAGATTAGGGTGCTTGGCCAGCGTACTAATTCCCTGGGCTGATACGAGCGTATGGGCCAAATTTAACGATTGCAAAGGAAGAACCGCCAGTTTTTCGAGATGGATGTCTTCGGTGTTGGTGTGGTCGAGGCGTAATTTTTGCAAATGCACAAAAGCGTCCACTTTTTCCCAAAATAAAGAAGGTATATTGGTTTGAGCCAGGTCTAACTCCACCAATTGTTCGGCTACATCCAACAGGCTGTTGACCGCGGAGCGGTCGAGTTGTTCTCCTTCGAATTTCACTTGAACAAAAGGGGAATCTGCTATATAACTGCTTACGCGAAACCCTTTTTCTTGCAATGCCTTAATCGCCTTGGCAGACAAAGGGTCGGCAGTGGGCAAACGCTGAGGAAAAAATACATTGACGGCTTCCTGGACCGGTTCGGGCATACTTTGATAGGCCAAGGTCGTATCAAATTTCGCGCCGGTTGCAATCCAGTGCGTTAATAAATTAAGCTCTGTTGGGCTAAGTTGAGGACGCCCCTGAGGAGGCATGTGCAAATCGTCTTCTAAAGGCAACTGGGCATACGCCAATATTCGGCTTTCAGCTATAATGGAAAGATCATAGGGAAGCCCGCGCTCACCGCCTTCGAGGATCGCCTCCGGCAGATGTAGGGCCAATCCACCTTTACGTTTGGAGAAGTTATGACAACTGACACATTTTTTGTCAAATATCTTGGCGACTACCTGTGAATAGAGCTGTATAGAATCCCGTTTGACCATAACTGCCTGTTCTTCGGGTTCGGTTAAGGTAAGATACCCTTCACCGTGGGTTAACATACCCCCGTAATGACCGGTAAAACCAATTGCCAAAAAGACCAGAACAAAAAGGGGTACAAAACGGTTGCGAAATGCAACGCGGCCAAACAAATACCACAAGCCGCCAATTCCTGCAGTTGAGGCCCAGCCAAGGATCAAATGGGGTAGCACAGCATCGGCTTCGTACCCCCCAGATTGATAGAGCAAATAGCCCAGCATACTGGAGAGTAGCGCACCAAAAAAACTAAAGATCAGACCTACCCGAATCGCCCGCTCAAACGGGGCTTTGTCCTGCAATGCCAAAAGCACCAATACCCCCGTGAAAACCAGGGCCCCAATGGGTAGGTGTAGCACTACCGGATGAAATTTTCCCAAAAAATCTAACCAAAAGGTCATCGTATTGCTTTTTATAAAATTAATAAATTATCAATTCGTCCATAAATAACCATGCAGGCTGACCTGCACCCGGATGGGGTTCGGGTAAATTTTGGGGACTAAATTTTAATTCGATACTTTTTGCTTCCAGCGAAACCGGCAGTGTCACAAACTGATGTTGTGGACCTTCGGAAGGCCATGCAGTGTTTAATTGTTGTTTGATTGTTTTTTGTTTTGGGTCATCCATGGCGGTAATCACGACTTCAGCCGTAGGAAAAATCCAAGCACCGGTATCCAACAATACGCCCAACACTAGGGAGTCTATTTGGGTTTTTTCTGCAAAAGTTATTGCGATCGAAAAAGGAGTATCGGCACCCGTCCATCCCGAGTCTTGAAAGCTTAAGCCCGCATTTTTTCCATCGGTTAACACCCTGCTTCCACCTTTAAAATATTTGGTAGGTGCTTGACCCATCCACTTTTCCCTTGGGCAATAGACGTTTATACAGGGTTTCACTGGGTAAAAATGGTGACTGTACCGCACGTATTGCATAAAGGCCGGTTTCTTGCAACAAAAATGCTTCATCGGATTGAACGCTAAACTCTTTTCCCGTATCCTGATGGGTGATGGCCAAGGAAGCGCCCGGGGCCAAGTGAGAGACGGTCAATTTATTCACTCCTGTAGAATAAATTGACGTGGTTTGGACATCCGGTGTGGCCAGTTGTACCTTTCGGGCGGTTAGATACGGACTGTCGGTTGAACAAGCACCCAAAACAAAAATCAATAGATATACATTAAATTTTTTCATACCCGTTCCAATTTGATGGGATAGGTATTTCCCGAATTCCATTGGGCGATGTATAGATTTTCATCGCGATCTACACATACATCATGGGGGTATTGAAACACCCGTAGGGTTTGATGGTATAAAAAATCCTCAGATGCATCGGTTTCAAACGAAGCTCCGGGACATGAAACCACCTTGTCGTTTTCATCCATAATCAGCACAAAACCCGAATCGGCGTTACCCACCCCCTTGGATTTTAGGACACTAAAATAACACTGCTCCCTATGAATCACAGGCCGGCATATATGCGCCCCCGGAAGAGATAGGGTTTGCAAATGTTCACCCTCAAGGCTAAAACGCTTAACCGCTTGTTGCTCTCGAGCAGTGATCAACAAGCTGGGCTGTTTGCCCTTGCGTTGATCTATACAAATACCATGCGCATTTTGAAATTGACGATCAGCTGTTCCATATCCCCCAAAAACATGGACCAATTGCCCTTTTGGGTCATACTGTAATATGTGTTGAGCACCATAGCCATCGGCTATATAGATACTGCCATCAGGGGCTATGGCTGTTTCGGTAGGTTTAAATTGACTGGGATCTTTGTAGGCCAACACATCTTGGGGAGCATCAATCACCATTAAAATTTCTCCGGATAAAGAAGTTTTAAACACTTGATGCCGTTCATAATCTGTAATCCAAAGGACCTCTTCCCCGTTTTCGTCAAAAAGAGTCAATCCATGAGCCCCTGGGAATTGGGTGCCCCAAGCATTTTTTAATTTTCCATCCAACGAATACACCAAAACATTGTTGCGGGTGTGATTGGTGAGCAAATAAAGGTCACCATTTTTGGTTTGCACCATCTCGTGGCAATCTTGCACGGGAAACTCACTAGCGTCTAACTTACCCCAATCGGGCAGGATACGGTAACGGTAATCCCCATGGCCTATAATCAAGGGGTCTTCTCCAGAACAGCGCCAAGCCAATGGAGGGATAAATGCCGCTGAAGCCAACGTCATGGAGGTATTTAAAAATTGACGCCGGGTGGCCATGGGCTAGGTTAAAATGGAGTGAATTACTTCTCCAGCCACATCAGTCAATCGAAAACGTCTTCCTTGGTATTTGTAGGTCATTTTGGTATGATCAATCCCAAACTGATTGAGAATCGTTGCCTGTAAATCGTGTACATGCATCGGGTCTTTGATAATATTATAGCCAAAATCATCTGTTTCACCATACGTCATTCCAGGTTTGATTCCTCCACCCGCCATAAAAATGGTAAACGATCTTGGGTGATGATCGCGTCCATAGTTGGTATCGGTCAATACCCCCTGACTGTAGTTGGTTCTCCCAAATTCTCCTCCCCAAACCACCAGGGTATCTTCGAGTAATCCGCGTTGCTTAAGATCCATAATCAAGGCCGCTGAGGGTTGATCTACATCTTTGGCCTGTTTGGCGATTTGCGTAGGCAAGTTATCGTGTTGATCCCAACCCATATGGTAAAGTTGTACAAAACGTACATCGCGTTCGATCAAACGGCGCGCCAAAATACAATTGGCTGCAAATGTGCCGGGAGTCAATGCATCAGGACCATAGAGTTGAAACACATGATCGGGCTCGTCCTCAATATTCATCACATCGCTTACCGAAGTTTGCATGCGGTAGGCCATTTCGTATTGTGCAATTCGATTGGCTACTTCCGGGTCGCCAAAAAACTGCTCTTGCTCATGGTTTAAAGCCGCCAAATAGTCAAGCATCTGTCGGCGCTCGGCACGAGTTATCCCTTCAGGGTTTTTAAGATAAAGCACCGGGTCTTTACCTGCACGAAACTGAACCCCCTGGTGTAAGGAGCTCAAAAACCCATTCCCCCACAAGCGGGAATACAGGGGTTGTCCGTTGGGACGACCTGTACCTCGGGATAACATGACAATAAAAGACGGTAAATTGTCATTAAGGCTACCCAATCCATAGCTCATCCAAGAACCAAAACTGGGGCGACCGGATTGCTGAGAACCGGTCTGAAAAAAAGTTATGGCCGGATCATGGTTGATGGCCTCCGTGTGCATGGATTTGACAAAACATAGCTCGTCAGCGATTTTGGCCGTATAGGGCATCAATTCACTGACCCAGGCTCGTGACTCTCCGTGTTGTTTAAAATCATATACACTACCCGTAAGCGGGAAACTTTCTTGGCCAGAGGTCATCCCGGTTAGTCGTTGCCCGCGACGAATGGATTCAGGCAAATCTTGTCCACGCATCTTGTTCAATGTGGGCTTATAGTCAAAAAGGTCTAATTGTGATGGACCTCCACTCTGAAAAAGGTATATGATCCGTTTGGCCTTGGGCGCAAAATGCGGTAAGGGTACCGGACCGGTTTGCAACAGATCTGCCGCAGAGGGGGATTTACCAAATCCCAAGGGGTCGAGTAAACTTCCCAGCGCAAGTCCTCCAATGCCTAAGCCCATTTTTTGTAAAAAATGGCGTCTATTCTGATTTAAAAAATGTTGATGCAACGGATCCATAGGCGTTAGCTTTTTTGGGTGGTTTCGTCAAGATTATAGATTAAAAGGGCTAAATCGACATAGGGGTTTTCTTTTGATGTTTCTGGATTTTCTACCAGTTGGGTAAAATAATTCTCCAACAATTGCTTCTCTTCCTGATTGGGTTTACGCAAGGTTATGGTTCTAAACATATATTGCATGCGTTCTTTATCATCATTTAATGAAGTTTCATCCATAATTTTTGAGGCCAGGGCTTTGGCCGCATTAAAAAACTGTGGGTCGTTTAATAAAACCAAAGACTGAAGAGGGGTACTTGTTTTTTGGCGTTCTACAGCACAAAAATCACGCGTTGGCGCATCAAAGGTTATCATGTTTGGAGGGGGAACCGTACGTTTCCAAAAGGTATAAAGGCTCCTTCTGTAACGATTTACCCCACCGTCAGGTTGGTACTGTGTAAGCCCTTGACCAGAGGTAGTTTCTTCCCATAAACCTTCGGGCTGATGCGGTTTTACACTGGGCCCACCGATGGTTGTATTGAGTAAACCACTGGTCGCTAGGGCATTGTCACGGACCATTTCTGCAGGTAGTTTTTGCCGCGGATAATAGGCCAATAGG
>RFYP01000057.1 GCA_009921175.1 Flavobacteriia bacterium
CAAAAGCGATATTACCCCCATCTGAAGCAACGGCCGGTTTGATGTACTCGTCTAGTATTTTGACAATCTCCCGCTCTGTATCCGTTAGGTCTTGGGCTTCGGTCATGGGTGCATCCGATGGTTGAGCGGTTGGTGGTGTATCGACTACTTTTTTGCCTTCTTTTAAATAGCTACTGATAAACTCCCGTAGTTCCATCACTATAGCATCCCAGCTCATGCGTTCGTATTTGGTGATAGACAGGTAGTTGGTGTCGATAAAAATTTCTTTGATGTACGCAAAATGAAAAAGGGCGGTAGCAAGGGGTGACCCACTGGCTGTGTCAATGTCTTTGTATTCGTAAATTTGATCGACTAACATTTTGTTGACCACAAACTTCATCACGTTGGGATTGGGGGTACTTTCGGCATAAACGGTCACGGGCACTGTGGAGGTCGATTCTTTTGAAGTTAGTACGGCACCCCCTTTGTTGAGGTATTCTTCAATTTGCAAAGCGACTTGGTCGATAACCTCCTCCCATTCTAGGATATTAAAACGCTCAATTTGCAGGGCTTGCCCTGTAAGGGTTACTTTTTTGACAAAAGGCAAATAGAAAAGTTGCTGTGCAAGGGGGGCTTCTTTGGCTTCGTCGATATTGGCAAAACTGAGTGTTCGATGAAGCTCCAACGAGGGTGTGATTTCAAAATGGGCCCAAGCATTTCCTTTTTTACATTTTCCTACAACGTGATACATAGTCATTTCTTTTGATGCAAAAATACAAATTCGCCGATGGTATCCCACCATAATCGTAAAGCTCAATTGCCAAAACTGTTGTAGTTTTAAGCTAAAGGAAAAAAGTATGTTAGAAAAAACAATCCGTGGATGTAGCCCAACCTATGGTAAAGGGTGTTATTTTTCAGAAAATGCGGTAGTTGTAGGTGATGTTACGCTAGGAGATGAATGTTCCGTTTGGTTCCATGCGGTTATTCGTGGGGATGTCAATTCGATTCGAATTGGAAACCGCGTGAATATTCAAGACGGAGCGGTCATACATGCCACTTTTAAAACAGCGGCTACGACCATTGGCAACGATGTGTCTATAGGTCACAACGCCATCGTTCACGGTTGTACGATCGAAGACCAGGTGTTGATCGGTATGGGCAGTATCATCATGGATCATTGTGTGGTGGGCAGCGGCAGTATCATTGCTGCTGGGAGCGTAGTGACCCAAAACACCATAGTCCCTCCCGGGAGTATATATGGTGGAGTTCCCGCGCGTTTTATCAAGCCAGTAGATGATGCTCTTAAATCCGGTCAAATCGAACGCATTGCCCGGAATTATATCACCTATGCTTCTTGGTTTACCGAATAAAAAAAGCGGCCCTTGGGCCGCTTGAATATCAGGCGTGGTTCAAATTAGAAACCTAATTCTTTTTTGACATCAGCCATAAGGTCTTTGCCTTTGGCAATGATTACACTTCCACCGTTGCTAGAGTCCAAAACGTATTCGTATCCCTGGGCAGCCGCAACCGCTTCGATGGCTTGGCGGGCTTTTTCATAAAGGGGACGCATCAAATCCATTTGTTTTTTCTGGATGTCTTGCGCGGCATTTTCTCTAAATTGTTGCAAGCCTTGTTGCATGCTTTCTAGTTCGGCCTGACGCTTTTGATTGATGATTTCTGTTTGGTTTTCAGCATCTGCAGCATAAGATTGTGCTTTGGTCTGAAATTCTTTAAACGTCGATTCCAAATCGGCTTGATAGGTCTTTTCGAGCTTTTCCAATTCTTTTTGCGCAGCGATAACCTCGGGCATCTCACTGATCAATTTTTGAACTTCGATATGCGCCACTTTTGATTGTGCTTGTACAGCCCCCAGTGGGAGAACAAATAAGAAAATGGCAAGGACAAATTTTTGAATGTTTTTCATGGTTAAATTAATTACTTCTATCGTTTATTCTTCGTGTTTAAATTTTCTTTGATCGCTTCTAAACGTTCTTTGTTGGCTTTAATTTTTTGTTCACGGTTTAACCGTTTTAAAACCAGATCGCTAATATCGTAATTTTTTGACGAATACAACATCACAATGTCTGCAGATCTATCAAAAATAAAGTCGTATTTACGTTCAACGGCAATTTCTTGAACAATGGCCAGTACTTGGTCTTGAATGGGTTTTAATAATTTATTGCGCTGGATGATTCGGTCGCCTTGCGGGCCAAAGCGTTTCTCTTGTAAAAGAATGATTTCATTGGCGAAATCCTTGATTTCCAATTCGCGATCGGCGATCAATTCATCGGTCAATAGGATGCGCTCGGCCTCAAGTTGGTCTTGGTATTGTTTGAGCTGCATTTTTTTGAGTTCAATTTCTTTTTTCCAGGTAACGATGCGTTCGTCGAGAAGTCGGCTGGCTTCTTTGTATTCGTCCACATTTTCCAAAATAAGGGCCATGTCGATATAGCCAATGCGCACACCGCGTTGTCCTTGCAGG
Organism: Flavobacteriia bacterium; assembly: GCA_009921175.1. Taxonomy (GTDB): domain Bacteria; phylum Bacteroidota; class Bacteroidia; order Flavobacteriales; family Flavobacteriaceae; genus RFYP01. The sequence goes on from RFYP01000057.1 coordinate 2,462, forward strand.
CTTAAACTGCCACAAAGAAAAACAATCAGAACTATTATTTTGTATAAGCGCATAGACGGTGAATGTTGTTACTGGTAAAACGTAAAATCCCGTAAAATATTTTAATCAGACAAAAGAACTAGAACTGTTGCCCGATGATAAAGTGTGTTTCCCATCCATTGGGCGAATTACTAGTCGCCGAAGCACTATCAAACCCATACCCAAAGTCGATACCCAATAGTCCAAAGGCCGGCATAAAAATTCGGATGCCTGCCCCGGCAGAACGTTTGGATTGGAAGGGATTAAATGCACGAAAACTATCATAACCATTGCCCGATTCCAAAAAGGACAGCCCGTAGATTGATGCCGAGGGCTTCAGGGTAATGGGGTAGCGGAGTTCTGCGGTAAATTTGTTGTACAGAACAGACCCGTCTCTGCTGGATAGCGATTGGTTTTCGTATCCTCTAAGGGCAATGTTTTCGCGACCGTCAAGGGCATAGGTGGCCATCCCGTCACCTCCCAAGAAAAAGCGTTCAAAAGGTATGTTGCCCCGTGCCGTATTGTAGGCTCCCAAAAAGCCAAAGTCGGCCTGTGTTTTCAGGATTAGTTTGCCAATGACTTTGGTGTACCAGGTTCCCGAAAATTTGATTTTATAATATTCCAACCAGCGGTATTTTTCCTGGTCTATTTTGGAGGCAATCGGATTGCCTTGGACGTCTTGGTATTCGGGTTGGTTTTCTAAGTCAGCATAGTCTATATCAGAGAACAGCGAATAGGGTGGCGTAAATTTACCGCTAAGGGTAAAATTGGATCCACTCGTTGGGAAGATCGGGTTGACTGCTGTATTGTTTCGAGACAAAGCCACTGTATAGGCCAAGTTTTTGGACTCCCCATCGCCAAAGGTAAATAGACCGGTAAAGTAGTTGTTGAGGTTGTAGTATTGGTAGGCCACGGCCTGTGACAAGGTAAAGTAGTCATCGGGTACCTGTAGTCTTTTGGCTAGGCCAAGGGTCACACCACTGATTTCAAAAGACTGGCTCTTGTCGGCTCTTCCGGTAAAATAATCGTACCGAAATTGTTTGGTATGGGAAAGCGATACTGAGAGTTGAACGGGTTGACGGCCACCGAGCCAGGGTTCTGAAAAACTAAAGCTGTAGGTGTTATAAAACTGACTGGACTGTAGGCGTAGGCGCAAGGTTTGCCCATCTCCCATCGGCAGGGGTTTGTAATATTCTTTATTAAAGATATTACGCATCGAAAAGTTATTAAAGGACAATCCCAGGGTACCGATAAAACCACCGCCCCCATAGCCCCCTTGAAGCTCGATTTGGCTAGCTCCCGATTCGACTAAGCCCAGTTCAATGTCCACGGTTCCTGCGTTGGGGTCTACCTTTTTAAAGTTTGGGTTGATTTGTTCGGCATCAAAAAACCCAAGTTGCCCCACCTCACGTACGGTACGTACCAATTTATCCTTACTGTAAAGCTCACCGGGCTTGGTACGCAATTCTCTAAAAATTACATGGTCGTTGGTTTTGGTGTTTCCTATCACCGAAATTTTATTAAAACTGGCCAATTTACCCTCAGTGATTCGAATTTCGAAATCTATGGTATCATTAACCGCGCTAACTTCAACCGCGTTGATGTTCGAAAACAGATAACCGTTGTTTTGGTAGAGGTTGGTCAAGTCCACCGCATCAGGTTTGGTGTCGTCGGCAATACGTTTTTTGAGCAACACACCGTTGTAGGGGTCCCCCTTTTTAATTCCCAAAATTTGTTGGAGCTGGTAATTGGTATAGGCCCCATTACCGATATAATCGATATTACCGAAATAGTAGCGGCGTCCTTCTTCCAAATCAATGTTAATCGAAAGGGTATTGTCTTCGTTTACAATAACGGTATCTTTTAAAATCCGCGCATCGCGGTAGCCTTTTTCTTTATAAAAGTCGATAAGGGCTTCTTTGTCGGCGATGTAATCTTTTTCGATGTATTTGGACTTTTTCCAAAACCGAAGGGGCAAACGTTTTTTGGTTTTTTTGATTTTGCTCGCCAATTTAAAATTGCCAAAACGTTCATTGCCCAAAAAGTTGAGGTCTTTGATTTTTACGCGTGCACCCCGGTCGATATTGACCACCATTTTTAGGCTGTTGGTTCCCGTGGTGTCAGGCAGCATATTGAAGGCTACTTTGGTGTTCAAAAATCCTTCTTTGCGGTATTTGTTGATGATGTAGTTTTTGGTGTTGGTCAAAAAACTTTCCGAAAGTTTTTTTCCTTTGGTCAGTTCGGTGTCCTTGATAAGGATATCTGCCTTTCCTTTTTTTACTCCTTGTATCTTCACATCAGAAAGCGAAGGGAGTTCTTCGATTTGAATTTCTAGGGTGGCTTTATCCCCCTGAATATGGCTGAGGTAAAAATTGATATCGCTAAACAATTCCAACTTCCACAGTTTGTTGATCATGCCGCTAATTTCCTCTCCGGGCAATTGAAGAACCTGCCCATGACGAAGCCCACTATATGAAATGACTGTTTGGTCGTTAAAGGTTTTTAGACCGGTAACCCGAATGGAGTCAATGGTATATTTATTCCCCTTTACAAACTCATCGACTTGTGCCTGCAAAGAAGTCGATAAACTCCATGCCAATAGGAGTAGAAAAATCAGACGGCTTGACCCAAATTTCCTATGCTTTGATCTGTTCACTTGTTTTTCCAAATCGTCTTTCTCTGTTTTGGTAATTTAGTAATGCATCATGCAGATGCACTTCGCGAAAATCAGGCCAATATACCGATGTAAAGTAGAGCTCTGCATAGGCGGCCTGCCACAACATAAAGTTGCTGATACGTTGCTCACCACTGGTTCGAATCAATAGATCGATATCGGGTAATTTTCGGGTGTAAAGATGCTTATTAATAATGGATTGGTCAATCTTTTCGGGCGAAATTATGTTATTTTTAACGCCTGCTGCAATTTGCTGAACCGCTTGGAGTAAATCTTCTCTTCCGCCATAACTCAAGGCCAGGGTCAAAACCATTTTGTCGTTGTTTTTGGTCTGTTCAATCACGTGTTTGAGCTCTTGTTGAACAAGGGTGGGCAAGCGGTCGATTGCCCCAACTGCTTCGAGGCGAATTTGATTTTTTAAGAGTTTTTCAAATTCATTGCGCAGCGACCGTACGAGCAATTCCATCAAGGTGCCGATCTCTTCGGTAGGGCGGTTCCAGTTTTCGGTCGAAAAGGCAAACAAAGTCAGGTAGGGGATTCCCAGGCGAACGGCTTCTTCGACAGCGACCTGTACCGATTTAATGCCTTTGGTGTGTCCAAAAACACGATTTTTGCCCCGTTGATTGGCCCATCGGCCGTTGCCATCCATGATGATGGCCAGATGACGGGGTAGTTTGTCGTGTTGCAATGGTTCCATTAGTTTTCTTTACAATAACATGGAAGATCGCCAAAGGTAAAGGAAATTGTGATTCCAGAAAAGATATACCAGTCGTTATTGTGTAGATTGCCAAATTTTGCAAATTCAAATTCTTCGATGGGCGTACTGCCATCAAGATTATCCGTCAGGGCATAGCGCAATCCCACCTCAAAACCGATAACCCAGAGCGGGTTGGGATTAAATTTTGCTCCCACGATAACCGGTAAGGCAAAACTTTGTTGTGCATCATATTGAACCGAGGCGGCGGGCGGAGGCCCAGCAAAGTAAAAAGCATCAAAATCCACATAACTCGCTCCCACGGTAAGATAGGGTGTAAATTGGGTATCACCCGCGTGGAGATTAAAATCGACAAAATTGATTTCTGCACCAAGGAATAGCTCACCCAGGGTATTTTCGAAACTATAGCCTCGCAAAAAACGCCCCAGGTCATTGGCGCGGTAATCAATGCCTTTTATCTTTCCGAAGTTCAAACCGGCCCGAAGGGCATAGCGGGTTGTAATGTTCCATCGATACACTACCCCAAGGCCATAACTCGAGGGCATGACCAACATACTGTTACCTACATCTCCCCGATAATTACTGCTGCCCAAAAACACTCCGAGTTCATGAAATTGCGCCTGAGCAACAGTTCCAAAAAACAGGAGGTAAATGACAAGTAAT
>RFYP01000058.1 GCA_009921175.1 Flavobacteriia bacterium
TGCTGAAGCATTAACTGTCGCAAAAGGTGCGGGCATGGATTTGCAGATCGCTTACAAAGCTTTTTCCATTTCGTCTGGAAACTCGTTTGTAAATGAAACCGAAAGTCAGGTTATTTTAAATGGAAGTAGAGATATCTCTTTTACGATGGATTTAGTTGCAAAAGATATTGGATTATTCCAAGCAGTTGCTGATCGAGCTCAAATTCCTTTAGAATTAAACCCTTTATTAATTTCGATATTTCAGGATGGGATAAAACGTTACGGTCCACGAGAATTATCGCCTAACATCATTAAAAGACTCGAAGAAACTACTGGTCTAGACATACGAGCTCCTGGTTTCCCAGCAGAGATGGTGGATGATGAGCCAGAGGAAACTGGTTACGAAGTAACCATCTAAAGCTTGAATACTAGGTAAATGCAACAATTAGCGTCGACGGTCACGACGACTGTTCATTGGTTGAAAAGCTACGCCCACATGGGCCTCGCAGTAGGGCTTGCCCGACTGTGTGGCTAGACCGCAAAACCAAAAATCTTCAGTTGCCGGGTCACCCACTGGCCACTTACATGTCTTTTCTGTTAGTTCAAGCAAACTTAATTTTTTTGCTTTTTTTTCTATTTCATTTACGCGGGCTAGCGCTTCTGGACTGATTTCGTTTGCTGATGGTTGTGGTGGAAGAGGCTGGCCTGCAGGTATTATCTGCCGCCTTAGTGAAGTAACGTTGTCCGTTTTTTGTTCTGTAGCTTCAATTTTACGTGCTTTTTGTTTTGCTTTGGTGCTGCTTTTGGGAGCGGTCTTAGTTTTGGTATCAGATTTACTGGCTGTATTTGTCGTTGCTCTATTCGATAAACCAAGGCGGTGAACTTTTCCAATGACTGCGTTTCTAGTTACTCCACCAAGCTCTTTGGCTATTTGACTCGCGGAGTTGCCCTCAGCCCACATTTTGGTCAATATTTCAACTCGCTCATCTGTCCAAGACATTCTTTCACCTCAATTTTATCGTCGGATATAATAGTTGATCGAACAGGAGATACAAGGTGCCCAGAAAGTTTTTGCAATAATTGTAAGAAAGTTTTCATGAAAATTGGAATTCCAAAAGAAATAAAGCCCCAAGAATCACGAGTAGGGATGACGCCTGCCATCGCCGCAACGATGGCCCGGGCAGGGCATCAGGTCTATGTGCAAACCCAAGCCGGATTAGGGAGTGGTTGTTCAGACCAAGACTACACCAGCGCAGGTTGTACGATTTTACCTTCGATCGAAGCCGTGTATGAAACCGCCGAGATGATTGTCAAAGTCAAAGAGCCTATCGCACAAGAATACCCGCTCATACAGGCGCACCATACCTTGTTTACCTATTTCCATTTTGCCGCTAGCCAAACCTTGACGGAGGCGATGGAAAAAAGTGGGGCGGTATGTATCGCCTACGAAACAGTCAATGAACATGGCCGTTTAAGCCTATTAACGCCCATGTCAGAAGTTGCTGGACGCTTGGCTACCCAACAAGGAGCCAAGTATTTGGAAAAGCCCCAAGGAGGCTGTGGTATTTTGTTGGGGGGTGTTCCAGGAACTAAGCCCGCCCAAGTGACCATCATAGGTGGAGGAGTATCGGGTACCCAAGCGGCCTATATGGCTGCCGGTATGGGTGCTCAAGTAGCCATTTTGGATACTAATCTAGACCGATTGCGTTACCTCAGTGAAGTCATGCCCAAAAACGTAACCACCCTCTATTCAGATCCCAGTACGATTGCAAGTTCAGTGCTGCAATCCCATTTGGTAATTGGAACGGTGTTGATCCCCGGGGCCAAAGCACCCAAACTTGTAACCCGTGAGATGGTTCAAAAAATGATTCCCGGTAGTGTGCTGGTTGACGTGGCGATAGACCAAGGCGGTTGTTTTGAAACCAGTGAACCCACGACCCACCACGATCCAATTGTGATCAAAGAAGGAGTGGTTCACTATGCAGTGACCAACATGCCTGGGGCTGTTCCGCGTACCTCTACCTATGCATTGACAAATGCAACTGCCCGCTATGCACTTCAATTGGCTAACAAAGGTTGGAAAAAAGCCTGTCTTGAAAACCCCATGCTTCGGGAAGGACTGAATATGGCCCACGGAAAAATAACCTATAAAGAAGTTGCAGAAGCTTTTGATAAAAACTATATTCCTGCTATAGACATGATCCAATAACAACCGATGAATACTCCTGCCAAGGCCAATGCCTTTTTCTTTTTTAAGCTACCTGCGGCTTGGTGGTGTGGAGTTCGGGTACAGTCACTTAGTGCTACACAATGTAATACAAGGGTTCGCCTACGTTGGATCAATCAAAATCCGTTTAAGTCTATGTTTTGGGCGGTGCAAGGGATGGCCGCCGAAATTGCAACGGGCATACTTTTGTTAAGTAAAACCCGAGCACAAAACCTCAATGTATCCTCGCTTGTGGTAGCCAATGAAGCGGTTTTTCATAAAAAAGCGGTAGGAAAAATTACATTTGTATGCAGTGAAGGCCCCGAAATCGACAAGCTAGTGGACGCTTTGCAAAGCGAACAAACTCCTCAAACGATTTGGCTCAAGGCACAGGGTAAAGACGAAGCCAATAAACTGGTGGCCGAATTTAAATTTAAATGGTCTCTAAAACGCCGAACTCATGGATAAACCCGATTTTATCACTCAACTCAAATTGCCAGTGGTGGCCGCCCCGATGTTTTTAATCTCCGATCCCGAATTGGTCATTGCCTGTTGTAAAAATGGCATAGTGGGTACCTTTCCTGCATTGAATCAACGGACCACAGCGGGCTTTGAGGAATGGGTGGTAGAAATCAAAACGGCTCTTGCCCAGTTTGAAAAAGAAACCGGTAAAAAAGCAGCGCCTTTTGGGGTAAATCTGATTGTCAATCCTATGAATACTCGGGTGCAGCCCGATTTGGAAATATGTATCAAACACCAAGTCCCGCTGATTATAACTTCCCTGGGTGCTGTTCCCCAATTGGTCGATGCGGTTCATGACTATGGCGGCTTGGTTTTTCATGATATTATCAAAAAGCGCCATGCCGAAAAAGCGGCCCAAGCCGGTGTAGATGGATTAATTTTGGTCGCTGGTGGGGCCGGAGGTCATGCGGGAACTTTACATCCCATTGCCTTAATGCATGAGATTAAGCAATTTTTTTCCAAAACCATTTTACTCTCGGGTTGTTTGAGTACAGGCCAAGACATCGCCAGTGCCCTACAAATGGGGGCAGACCTAGCCTATATGGGCACACGCTTTATCAATGTTCAAGAAAGTAAGGCCGATGAGGCCTACAAACGAATGATTATAGACAGTCATGCCGAAGACATAGTTTATACAGCTGCTGTATCGGGCGTTCACGGGAGTTTTATTCGGGCTAGTCTTGAGGCAGTTGGGATTACCGAAGAGGAGTGGAAAGCTTCTAAAAAGGTAGATTTTTCAGCCCATCCCGATGCGGTCAAGGAAGAAGCAAACGCTTGGAAAAACATTTGGTCTGCAGGTCAAGGAGTCGCCGCTATTGAAGATTCTCCAACAGTGGAAGACTTGATTAAACGGCTCAAAAAAGAATTCATTGAAGCGATTGAACAACAGCAACAACGATTGGCTACCTATCGTTGAATTTATAAACTTTTGGTGACGGATTTGACAATTTTATTGTCCGATAAAAAGATTTTTAAAACCACTTTTATCGCCGTATAGGCTGGAATAGCCAAGATCATTCCCATTGGGCCAAAAAGCGTCCCTGCGGCAAGAATCACAATAAAAATCTCCAACGGGTGCGATTTGACACTGCTCGAAAAGATAAAGGGTTGGCTGAAAAAATTATCGATCAACTGTCCAAAGACAAAACCAATCATCACATAAATGGCTTTGGGTAAAATTACTGCGCTAAAGCTCGCGTCCAAATTGCTTGTCATGGTCAAAAGCAACATCAATACCCCTCCGATAATCGGACCGAGGTAGGGAATCAAGTTGAGTAAGGCACATAGGAAAGCAATCACAAAGGCGTTGGGAATGCCCACCAACAAGAGTACCAAAAAGTAGATGACCAACAAGATCAATATCTGAACGAAAAGGCCAATAAAATAGCGGGACAGCAACTGTTTTATTTTAAGAATGGAAGCACTTGTTTTTTCGGTATATTCATCTTTGACCAGGGTCAATAAAATACGTTCCAACATTTTACTGTCTTTGAGCAAAAAGAACGAAATAAACAAGACCGAAAACAAGCCGACGGTAATGTCTCCCAAAACCCCAATGATACTGTTAAGAAAATCCGGAACAGCGCTCAAATTAATCGACTCAAACAAGGAACCCGAACGTAATTGTTGTTGCCAAAACAGACTGTCGAGCTGTAAATAGTTCGTGATTTCGGTCATCAATACGGCCAAATTGTTTTCGAGTTCTTCAACGTTAAGCAGTGAAAGATTCCCCCCTTGTTTGACAATTAAGGGGATAAATAACGAAACGATGCCTACCACGATGCCAAGCAAAATAAGTATGGTGAGGGTAGTGGCCAAAAGACTGTTGAATTTAAGTCGTTTGATCAAAAAAAGTGAAATGGGTCGCCCAACCAAGGCAATGACCGCTGCAATCGAAAAGTACACAATTATGGATTGTAGCTCATACAATACCCACAAAAGTAAAACAAGGCCTGTAAGTTGAAACAAGGCCCTTAAAATTCCTTTTGCGATTTGTTTGTCTTCCATTATCGTTTAAAGATATAAAACAATTGAATAGAATCCGGCATCAACCTTAGCTTTCCTTTAGTGCCAGAGTAAGACAGGCCACTATACCGGCTGTTTCTGTTCGGTAGCGAGCAGGGCCCAAATCAATGGCTTGGGCTTGTCCATATTGGTGGATATAGTCAATTTCACGGTCCGAAAAGTCTCCCTCAGGGCCAATTAATAGGGTGTATGTGTTTTGCTTGCTGATGGACTTTAGTGGTGTTTTTTCTCCCGGATGGCAATGGGCGATAAGCAGGGGTTGGTTTTGGTGCTGTTGCACAAAATCTTGAAAATTAATGAGTGGCTCTACAACAGGAAGATGATAGCGTTGGGATTGTTTTAGTGCACTGGTCAAAATTTTAGTCCATCGTTCGGGTTTGATGATTTTTCTTTCGGAGTGATCACAAAACAGAGGGGTGATTTTACTGATGCCAATTTCGGTGGCTTTTTCCAAAAACCATTCGATGCGGTCGTTGCTTTTGGTCGGGGCAATCGCTATATGAAGCGTATAGGGTAGTGGTGACTGAATGCTATGACTTTGGTAGGCCAGGTCAATTTTTTTTGGAAAAGCAGCCGTGATCACACCCGTCCACGCCAAGCCTTGTCCGTTGGTGAGTTGCAAAAGGTCTCCCGGTTTTTTTCGCAGTACTTTGACGATATGTTGGGCCTCGGCACCTTCGAGCGTATAGCTTTGGTTGTCGGGAGTGAGGGTATGGGAGTAAAACAAATCCATCTTAAAATTTTAGGCGAGGATCAGATACGGCATCTAGTGATCCAAATTGGTTTTGTGTGTATTTGAGTGCCCCAACGATGCCAATCATGGCCGCATTGTCTGTGGTATAGGCAAAAGGAGGAATGTAAACATCCCAGTCGTCGGTGCGTTTTTTTTCTGCCAAAACCCTGCGAATTTCACTATTGGCCGAAACTCCCCCACCGATCACTACGCGTTTGATTTGGGTTGCTGCAACAACTTGCGCTATTTTTTGCATGATGACTTCGATCAGGGTAAACTGTAGCGAAGCACAGAGGTCTTTTTGGTGTTTGGTTACAAAGTCGGCTTGTTGTTGGGTGTTTTTGTGTAAAAAATTTACAAAAGCCGTTTTTAGTCCACTGTAGCTAACATCGTAATGAGGCACATTGGGGATGGGAAATGAAAACGCCTGAGGGTTTCCTTCTTTGGCCAAGCGGTCAATAGCAGGACCCGAGGGATAAGACAGCCCCATTACTTTGCCACATTTATCAAAAGCTTCGCCTATGGCATCGTCCAGAGTGGTGCCCAGTAATTCCATATCAAAATAATCCTTGACCAAAACCAACTGGGTGTGCCCTCCGGAAAGCGTAACACCGATAAAGGGAAAGTCAGGTGCGCGTAGGTCTTCTTGTTCGATAAAATGTACCAACAAATGCGCCTGCATATGGTTGACAGCAATCAAGGGAATGTCCAAAGCCAAAGCCATGGACTTGGCAAACGAACTCCCCACCAATAGAGAACCTAACAAGCCAGGTCCTTGGGTATAGGCAATGGCGGTCAATTGCTCGGCAGTAATACCTGCCTCTTGTATTGCCTGGTCAACCACCGGGACAATATTACTCTGGTGCGCACGGGAAGCCAATTCGGGTACCACACCTCCATATTGTTCGTGAATTTTTTGGTTGGCAATACAATTTGATAGTACTTTGTTATGGGCAATTACCGCAGCGGCTGTATCATCACAGGA
>RFYP01000059.1 GCA_009921175.1 Flavobacteriia bacterium
ACTGTAGAGGCTAAAAAATTCTTTTTGTGAAACTGCATCGTATTTATGGTCATGACAGCGGGCACATTCAACAGTTATTCCCATCAAGGCCTTGGAGGTCGTAATGGCTCGATCTGCCACATATTCAACGCGGTATTCTTCATCGATAACCCCGCCCTCTTGTGTAATCTTATGATTGCGGTTAAATCCGGTAGCGACTATCTGTTCTAGCGAAGGATTCTCCATGAGATCACCGGCCAATTGCCAGGTGATGAATTGATCATAGGGCAGATTACGGTTAAATGCGCTGATCACCCAATCGCGCCAAGGCCACATGACACGCTCCAAATCGTCTTGGTAGCCGTGGGTGTCAGCATAACGGGCGACATCGAGCCAGGCCGAGGCCATTCGCTCACCAAATTGGGGTTGATCCAGCAAGTGATCCACCATTTTTTCGTAGGCATTGTCGGAGTTATCACTTAAATATTGGTCCATAAGTTCTAGCGAAGGAGGTAATCCTGTAAGGTCAAAAGACAATCTTCGCAAGAGTATTTCCTTTTCAGCTGCTGCTGAGGGGGTCAATCCTTTATCGGCTAATTTTGCGGCTATAAATTGATCGATGGGATTGTTTACCCATTTGCTTTGCTCTGTTTTAGGTGGAGTGGGTTTTTGAGGTGCTTGGTAGGCCCAATGTCCTTCCCATGGTGCTCCCTGGGCAACCCATTTTTCTAGAATTTGTTTTTGTCGAGCAGTCAAAAACAAATTAGAATCCGGCGGTGGCATCTGGCTTTTGGGGTCTGTGCTATTGATATGGATAATCAGAGCACTGCCTAGGGGATCTCCTTTTTTGATGATTGGAAGCGAAGAGAGCTGCTCGGCTTGGCCAAAAGCACCTGCTTCTGTATCGAGTCGGAGGTTGGCCTGAAGGGCTTCTTGATCCGGGCCGTGACAGGCATAGCACTTATCGGAGAGGATGGGTTTGACATCAAAGTTATAACTAATCACCTCGGGTATTGCCGTATCCGATGTTGAGGCCGATGCTGTAGTTAACGCATCAACTTGAGGGCCTTGAAACACCTTGTAGATCCATACCATGGCAAAAGGCACAAAGAAATAGACACTTTTTTTGATTTGTTGGAGGGTCTTTTCTTTATCCATCATGTATTAAATATTAGGTTAACAGATTCCCCTGATCATCCCATTGCGCAGTATCGTTTCGTTTCGATTGATCAACAAATTTGGGCACCCATGCCGGATCGTATTCCATACCGTGTTCGGCCAATACGTCATCGGGTACACCATCCCACACATTGGGTTGGTTGCCTAGATAGCCCAATTCTTTGATGCCCACTTCGGAGGTAAAATAACCGGTAACCACCAAATTGCGCATCAAGGAGAAAAATTGAATTTCTTGTTTTTGCTCCTTGGCCTTGGGGTCGGGAAAAGCAATTCGGTCCAAGACTTGCTTTTGCTCGTCTTCCGAACATTTTACAAAGGTGGTTTGGTAGTGATTGTTGCAATGGTTATCTAGCCACATCATCCCTCCGCGTAATTGGGTTTGAAGGGAAGGAAAATTTTTGGCCATAAATTCGATAAAAGCGGGTACCTCGGCTTGTTCGATGGTTCCCTGATTGGTCGGGGGGAGTATCAACTGGGCCAAGACAGTGATGGTCTGCATCTCATGGCTACCAAAATACTGTTCGGCCAAGAGTTTTTCGTCAATGGCTTGTTCTTTGGGTGTTCGACCGTATTGGTGTTTCCATATTTTATCGACCACCTCTTGCTCAGGTGCTCCCGTACAACTTTCGAGGGCCAGGGTCCCTGCCATAGAACCCAAGACGATAGATCGTAAACTTTCTCTTCTGTTCATGGCTATATATTTTGTTTTTTAAGTTCTTCAATTATAAATTCTGAGGTTCTCCACGAAAGGGCCATAATGGTCCAGGTGGGGTTTTTGTCTGCTTGGGAAACGAACGGTCCAGCGTCGACGATAAAAACATTATCGACATCGTGTAGTTGTTCGAATTCGTTGACAACTGATTTTTTGGGGTCGCTGCCCATACGGGTGGTCCCCACTTCGTGAATAATTCTTCCCGGGTTGTGCAAGCCGTAGTTTTGGTCGGCACCCGGCTTTTCGCCTAGCGCAACACCACCCAGGTTATGGATGATTTCCTCAAAGGTGTCATGCATATGCTTGGCCTGTTTGCGTTCGGCATCAGACCATTGGTAGTTAAACCGTAGAACGGGGATTCCAAATTCATCAACGGTGGTCGGGTCGATTTCACAATAGTTTTCTTTACGAGCAATCGACTCACCCCTTCCGGACATTCCCATGGTTGCGCCATAGAATTTTTTGACATCATCGCGGAGGCCATTGCCATAGCCACCGACTTTAAGCCCTAAATATTCGTTGAGTGAATTAGGATTAAACCCAAATCCATAGCTCGGCATGGAGAGTCCTCCCCAAACCTCGATATGGTAGCCCCGTGGGAAGTCAAGGTTTTTGTTATCCAACCACCAAGGCGAATAAAGGTGCATCCCCCCTACGCCATCTTCGTTATAAATCTTGCGGTTCATCATTTCTGGAACAAAGGCCATGCGGTCGGCACCGGTCGAATCGTGGAGGTATTTTCCGACTAGGTCGCTACTGTTCCCCAAACCGTTGGGATGGGATTTACTTTTGGAATTTAAAAGGATACGGGCCGTACTACAAGCCGAAGCAGCTAATACAACAATTCGTCCAGAAAGTCGGTATTCTTGGCGGTCTTCTTTATTAATATAAGAAACTCCCGTTGCTTTTCCTTCGTCATTAACAGTGACTTCGCGCACCATGCAATTGACAAACAAGTCGACCTGTCCGCGTGATTTTTGTGCAGGAAAAATCAAACAAGAGCCCGATGAAAAGTCGGCATAGACCGAACAAGAACGGTTACACTGATTACAGTAAAAACACACCCCACGATCGTCGTTAATTCTTTTGGTTAAAATGGACAGTCGAGAGGGAATAACTTTTACGTTGGCTTTTTCTGCCCCTTTTTTATAGTATAACTCATGAAGTCGGGGTTTGGGTGGCGGAAGAAAGAAACCGTCCGGTTCGTTGTAAATATTTTCTTTAGTCCCAAACACACCAATCAACTTGTCAACCTTATCGTAATAGGGTTTAACATCTTCATAGCCAATGGGCCAGTTTTCGCCCACACCATCTTGGTCTTTGCTTTTAAAATCTTTAGGTCCAAAACGAAGTGAAATACGCCCCCAGTGGTTGGTTCGTCCCCCTAACATACGGGAGCGAAACCAATCGAATTGGGTGTCGCCAATCTGGTTGTAGGGTTCGCCTTCCAATTCCCATCCTCCATAGGCCATATCCATTTCACCAAAATGGCGTTGAGGAGTACTCGCACCTCGACGCGGTGATTGATAAGGCCATTTGAATTGTGTTTGTTGGGCAGGGTTAGCAGGATCAAAAAAAGGTCCGGCTTCTACCACTGCTACACTAAGTCCGGCCTCAGCCAAAATTTTGGTAGCCATTCCACCTCCTGCTCCTGAACCTACAATGACGACATCGTACTTTTTTTCGTTTTCAATTATTTGCATCTGCTAGTATAGAATTTAGTTAGGTTTTTAAATATATAAATTATGATTCTATCTTACTACAAAAGTGAAATTTAAAACCCTTAAATTTTTATGTAAAACATCAATCAAGAATTTTTATCTCAAGGTTTCGCCAACGCACTTGTTTTCCGATTTGGGTCGAATCTTCGATACTATGCACTTGTAGCGCAATAAATCCTGAAGCCTCTAGGGAGTCTTTTATTTTTGCGGCAGCGACACCGTTTATCCAGGTTTCAATTGTCTGATCATGTGCACGCACCCTAAAATGATTCCATTCATTGGGTTTAAAAGCCATACGCGCTTCCGGGTTGTCTTGCAAAGGGGCTAACCACCCGCGTTTGCCCTCCTCATATATACCAGCACTCCAGGCACGTGGACTGGGGTCGATTTCAATTTGGTAACCGTGCACCAAGCCATTAAGGTATTCCGGGCGGCTGTGGCTTCGGATTTGTACCCCAGAATTGATGTTGTCGGCGACCAATACCTCGTATTGCAATTCAAAATTGGCATATTCTTTTTGTGTTGCCAAAAACGAATTGGGCGAATAAGGCACGCAAGTACCTATAATCATAGCACCCTCAAAGGTGTAGGTGGCATCTCCTCCATATTGAATCCAATCTTTGCTAGGATTTGATGTGTCCACCAAGGGAGTCCATGTTTCTCCTTGACATGCGCTGAGCAAAAGGATAAATAAACAACCTATCAATCTCATATCAACGCTTTAAGCTGTGGAATACCGTATGGACTTCTGTAGAGTTTGGTTCGCATCAAATTTGCTTCATCATCACCGACAAAGGCTTCTTGTTGAGGGTTCCATTTTAGTGGTCTGTTCAGCTCATAGGCTATATTGGCTATATGACAAATCGAGGCCGAACGGTGCCCAATTTCTACGTCACAGACGGGCAAACTATTGTTTTTGATTGCATCAATCCAATCTTGTTGATGATGAGAAGATTTGTAAAGATGCGTTTCATTTTTACCGATCGTTGCCGAAACGATGTTAGCGGGGTCGCTGTCCAAAAATTCTCGGCTCACACTGAGTATGCCTTTTTCACCTTCAAAACGAACGGCATTTCCACGACAAAAATCTTCATGGACCACCTCTACCCCATCGGCATAAACCATCGATAGTCCTCTGACCGCATTGGGCTCCCGAGGCGGGGTAAATTCTACCGGTCCGGTGTCGTCGGTGCCCAAAGCCCATTGTACTATGTCAAACATATGTGCCCCCCAGTCGGCAATGATTCCACCACCAAATTCTTTAAACCAACGCCAGCGTGGGAAAAAGTCGGCATCGACCAAGGTCGAATGAAATGGGCGCATGGCTGCTGGACCCACCCAACGGTCCCAGTCGATATAGTCTGGTGTAGGTTGGTAGGGCAGTTTACATGCCGAATAGGGATTTCCTACCGAAACCGATACTTTTTTGATTTTTCCCAAATAGCCGTTTCGGATCAATTCACATGCTTTTCGAAATTGTTCGATGGATCTTTGGTGACTACCGGTTTGTAAAATTTTATTGTGTTCTCGTGCGGCATTAACCATCGCTCGCCCTTCGATAATGGTGTGTGAAAGTGGCTTTTCACAGTACACATGCTTCCCGGCAACCATGGCGTCTATAGAGGTTTTGGCATGCCAATGGTCTGGGGTTCCAATTACAACAGCATCTATGTCAGATCGAGCCAGCAGGTCTTGGTAATCGTTGTATTGTGCAAGGTCTTTGGCTGTTTTTGGATCGTTATTTTTGGCTGTTGCCGTGATATAACTTTCTATAAACGTACTCATCTTTTGGGTATTCACATCACTGGCAGCAATGACTTGTGTGTCCTTAAGCCCCACAAATATGGAGGACAATCCACGAGCTTGCGTACCGGCACCGATTACTCCGATATTCATACGGTCACTAGGGGCTATAAAACCCTTACCGAGAACTTTTCGAGGCACTAGGCTAATACCACCGGCAACCCAAAGGGAGTTTTTTAAAAAGGTTCGTCTTGAAGGAATGGATTTGTTTTTCATTGGTTTTATTTTTGTGAAAATGGTTTTTGCTTCAAAGAAAAAAGGCCATCAATTTGGTTAATGCACAACAAGATAATTAAATTATCCATCTGCAAACCAAAAATAAATTTCCTGTTGTACCTTTGCTTAAAAAAGCTATGAGATACATTGTCCTATGGGCTGGGTTATTACTCAGCTGTCAAGCCGAAAAAGAATTTGAGGGCACCTACACCGATTTTGAAGATGTGAATTTTGTCACACTGACCAACGAATCTACCGATGGTGGGAGCCAAATTGCTTACCTAAAAAATGGCTATTCAGCCAACGAAGCCCGTTTTTGTTTTTGCGATCAGAGTTGCTCGAGAAACACAGTGGAAGTTGCTGAATTACAGTTCAATGAAGGAACCACGCAATTCCGTTACAAAGTACATCCTTCTGACGGTTGGACCCTCAAAAGTTCAACGGATTGGTGTACAAAATACGATTAAAAGTCAGTGGGTTTAATGTTCTTTTTTAAGCCCTCATATGATTAAAAAAAAATTCTTATATTGAAGGTGATTTCTAATGCAATTATTTTCTATTTTTGAAACTTAAAATACAGCATAAAATGAATAAAGTATTACATGGAATTTTGGCGGTCGGTTTTGCCCTAACGGCCTTTTCATCATATGGCCAAAATGCAGAATATCCTTGGTCTTTGGGCGTAGGTGCCAACATCGTCAGTATTCAAGATGACGCTGTAGATGCCAAAGCCAGTTTTGGTATACCAGCATTGAGTATTTCACGTTACATCATCGGTGG